>CAZVRZ010000088.1:0-21720 GCA_964629965.1 uncultured Anaerolineaceae bacterium | reverse complement strand
GGAGCAGAATATTTATTTCTTAAGGAGATACAACCAATAAAAAGTGAAAAGTACCAGTAAATGCCGCGAAAAAAACTACCAGGGGTTATCCCTGGAATTCGAACTACACAGGATGGGTAGCGTCACCCGGCTAACGACCGGCAGAGGATGAGAAGGTTCGGAAAATCAACAGGCAAAACACCAAACTCGCAAGATGCCATTACTGGACAGGGGTGGCTTTGGTTTTTTCCTCCAAATCAAGGATCGCCCTGGCAATCGCAACAATTTCTTCCCGCCCGCGTGCAGAGAGGTTGCTCGCAATCGCCTTGAGATCGTCCAGCTCTGGGAATTCAGGTTCAGTCGGCAGGATGCCCGCCGCGCGATAAACGGTTTCAGGAGCTAATCTGAAGGCCTTGGCAAGCGCCAGGCAGCTTTCCGGCTTGGGCTTCAAGCTCTTCTTATTGGAGATCATCTTGCTGATGGCTGCCCGGCCAATCCCGGTAGCCCTGGCCAGGTCTGCCTGCGTCCAATTCTCTCGCTTCATCTGAACAGTCAACCATTTGGAAAATATATCGGTGTTTCCCATGATTGACGATTATGCAACAATCATCGTTTCTTGTGGGTTACCAATATGTTTCCTTCGGTGGAGAGTTTTTTCGTTGTTTTCTTAATATGCGGGAAAGTTAGTGTGAGGCATGTACAATATGCTAAAATCTGCCCTGGAGGCAGAATGCAAGAAGAATATGATGAATTATCAAACCAGTTTTGCCTGGTATGTGGATCTAACACCCAACGGAATGTTTTCGATCGATAATTACCCGGTCGCCGGAAAGCGGGGACTGCCCCTCTGTCGGGTGCATGGCGAGCAGCTGGAGCAAAAAGAAGTGGTTGTCTATGATCAAAACGCTACGGAGCAATATCCTCCCAATCACTGCTGGATTTGCGAGGATTAGATGCGAGGGAATAGAATAATCTTGGTTGGGCTCCTTCTGGTAATCGCGCTGGCGTTTATCGGATACGAGTTGGCCGCCGCCGACAGGAGTATTTCAGGAGCAGTGATCTACCGGCTTCCAGCCAGATGTGAACTCATTTACTTTGACACCAGCCTGCAGCCCGTGCAGACGCTGGCCCTGGCATGCTCCCAAAAGGATATGACCCGGCTGTGGCCTCTGCCAGTACAGTCCCCCTGGTTTGAAGATAGATTATCGCCGGCCGAGGACAATTTTAGCGGGTGATGCTCCAAACCGGCCTGGTGAGCAGTAAACAATCAGGGTGTTATTCCTCATCGTCATCCAGCGAGTAACCATTTGTCTTCGCAATCTCGGAGAAAATTTCGTAAAAATCGCCAAAAAAATACACCGTTTCAGTAGACTCCCTATCAAAATGAATTGGCTCGACAAGAAGTTAACCACCCAATTCATTTGCAAGAACTGCAATAACCTGCTATAAATAATGTATTGCGGGGTTATCACACCCTTACCTGAAGGATTGGATATATGCCTACATCTTTTCCCGAAATACTGACCATCCAGGAAACATCCGCCTACCTGCGCATACCGCTGCGTTCGATGTACAAGCTGGCGCAGGAAGGCAGGATTCCCTGCCAGAAGGTGGGCAAACACTGGCGTTTTCACCGAGGCGCCCTGGATCGCTGGTTACAGCAGATGAAGAGCCCGCCTGACCAGCCGCCTATTCATCAGGAACCTGAGGTCGCACCATAAAATTATCCCTTCATCACCCGGAGAATACCTTTGAAATTACGTGAGATTACCAGAGAACTGATCAAACTTCTGGAAGAGAAATCCGGATACCCGGTCCAGGTTTTAGAAAATCCAAAACTGGCAACTCTTTCTACCATCCGGATCGCGCGTAACAACGTGCCAGGGCATACCCTGTACTACTGCCCTTCGCCAGGCATGCCGCCGGATTACGCCATCTGTTGGCAATGCGCTTTTGCCATGCGCATGTTTGAATGCCCGCCGGAAGAACGCGTCCAGATCTCAGCTTCTTCCGCTGGCGAAAAAATAGTTGAGAGCTTGATTGCCAATGGCATTGGCCAGAAAATGCACCTCAGCCATACACAGCTGGCCTCTTTGAACCAGCAGGTTTTGTTAGGATTGGTCACCCTTGAATAAGACCTGGCTGGTTGATACAGCTCTAGAGCGCCGCCATGAAGTTCCTTACAGCTTCTCAGTCGGCAACAAGCTGGATATTGGTGCGATTGACTTGCTCTATCACCTCAAGGATGGCTGGCATTTGCTGGATTATAAAACGGATGAACTGGAGAGCGAAGCCGAACTAGCCCGTGTGATGCAGGGCTATCGCAGCCAGCTTACCCGGTATGCGACTGCCTTTTGCAGGCTGCATGGACCGCTGATCAGTACGCGCTTATGCTTTTTGGATTATCAGGGTGATATTCGAGTAGCTCCGGTTTAATATCAGCCACAATCAGAACAGAATGCAGATATTTAATCAAGACAGAGACAAAAAGTACCAAACCATTATTTTTCAGAAGGGAATCACTTACCAATTGTAGATTGCTCAGAATATAATTGATTTATTATGATCACAGCTTATCATGCCAAGTATTTTGCTCATGAATTGACTCGCCAGGGTGGAGAGGGAGTTGAGAGGCTCTCGCGCTCTCTGTTTGACGCCTGTGTGGATCTCAACCCCCACCAGATTGAAGCGGCGCTGTTTGCGGTGCGCTCGCCCGTGTCTAAAGGTGTGCTGCTGGCAGATGAGGTGGGCCTGGGCAAGACGATTGAGGCCGGACTGGTGTTATGTGAATATTGGGCTGAACGCAAGCGCAAGCTGCTGGTGATTTGCCCGGCTTCTATTCGCAAGCAGTGGGCGTTGGAATTGAGCGAGAAATTTAACGTTCCCACCATTGTTCTGGATGCCGGGTCTTATAAAGAGAGCAAAGCTGCCGGCAATCCAATGCCTTTCGATGCCAAAACGGTTGTGATCACTTCGCTGAATTACGCCAGTAAGTGCGCCGAAGAAATCCGGGCAATCGGCTGGGACCTGGTGGTGATTGACGAAGCGCATAAGCTGCGCAACGCCTATCGCCAGAGCAACAAAATGGGCCAGCGTATTCGCTGGGCATTGGAAGATCGCCGTAAGGTGCTGCTCACAGCCACCCCGCTGCAAAACAGCCTGCTCGAACTTTACGGCTTGACGACCCTGATTGATGACCGAATTTTTGGCGACCTGCCCTCCTTTCGCACGCAGTACACCAATACAGGCGGCGATCTGGATGATTTGCGCAGCCGCCTGAAGTTCTTTTGCACGCGCACTCTGCGCCGCCAAGTTCTGGAGTACATCCAATATACCGAGCGCAAGCTGATCACCCGGCCTTTTAAACCGACCGAGAACGAGCAGAAGCTCTATGAGGCGATTTCCGCCTTCCTGCAGCGCCCGGAGACTTATTCGCTGCCCAGGCAGCAGCGCCACCTGACCACGCTGATCGTGCGTAAACTGCTGGCTTCCTCTTCGCAAGCCGTTGCAGGCACGTTGGAAGTCATGCGCAACCGCTTGGTTGCCATGCGCCAGAAAAAATCTCTGGATATTCCACTGGCCGAGCAGATCATTTCAGAGGATGAAATGGATGAAGAGCTGCTCGATAGCATCCTGGGCGAAGGGGAAGAAGAGACGATCCTGCCAGTGGAGCCCCCCAAAGAAGACCCGATTGACTGGGTCAAATTGGGAGCTGAAATTGACGAACTGGAGCGTTATATCCATTGGGCACGCAGCATTGGCGTGGATACCAAGGCGCGCTCGCTGCTAAAAGCCCTGGAAATTGGCTTTGAGCGCATGACGGAAATGAACGCAGCGCAAAAAGCGGTTGTTTTCACCGAGTCACGCCGCACACAAAATTACCTGAAGGACTTTCTGGATGCCAACGGCTATGCCGGCAGGGTCGTGCTGTTCAACGGCACCAATACGGATTCGGAATCGACCCAAATCTACGAACGCTGGCTGGAAACCAATCGCGATACAGGCCGTACAGCGGGTAGCCGCGCAGTCAATGTGCGCAATGCGATCATCGAACATTTCCGCGACGAAGCCAGCATCATGCTGGCAACTGAAGCCGCCGCCGAAGGCATCAACCTGCAGTTTTGCTCGCTGGTGGTTAATTTCGACCTGCCATGGAACCCACAGCGGATTGAGCAGCGTATCGGACGCTGCCACCGTTACGGGCAAAAGCATGATGTCGTTGTCATCAACTTTCTCAATGAGACCAACGCCGCCGACCAACGGGTGTACGAACTGCTCAACGAAAAGTTCAACCTGTTCAACGGCGTCTTTGGCGCATCCGACGATGTGCTGGGCAGCATTGAATCCGGGGTGGATTTCGAAGGCCGGGTGCTGGATATTTACCAGGAATGCCGCACACAGTTGGAAATTGAGCAGGCTTTCCAGGAACTGCAAGCTGAGTTAGATCAGACTATCCAAAGCCGCCTGCAGGATACGCGCCAGATTTTGTTGGAAAATTTCGACGAAGATGTACATTCGCGTCTGCGCGCCAACCTGCTCGACACACGTGAACGGCTGGATCGTTTTTCACAGATGTTTTGGTGGCTCACCCGGTATATCCTGGATGAGAAGGCGCAATTCGATGAACACGATCTGGCCTTTGACCTTCGCCCGCCTGGTTGGAACGGTTCTGCCCCAGGGCATTACCACCTGATCTCCAAGAGCCAACCGAATATCCCCGGCGACTTTCTCTATCGTCTCTCCCATCCATTGGGTGAGACCGTGATCCAGTCTGCCAAAGACCTGGCCGCGCCGCCGGCGCAGGTGATCTTCGACATCAGCCATCACCTGGTGCGAATTGCGATGGTGGAAGCTCTGAAAGGCAAAAACGGCTGGCTGCACCTGGAGCGTCTGGTGATCGATTCCTTTGAGCGTGAAGAGTATCTGTTATTCTCCGCCATTGACCAGGCGGGCAATTCATTGGATCAGGAAACCTGCGAAAAAATCTTCCACTGCCTGGGCCGGGCCGGCGAGGCCGGCCTGCTGCCATCCGAGCAACGCCTGCGCCTGGAACAGGAAACCCAGCGCCACACCCAGGCTACCATCAGCCGCTCGCTGGAAGAGAACAACCGCCACTTCAACGAAGCGCGCGAACGCCTGGAGAAGTGGGCCGAGGATATGATCCTGGCCTCCGAAAAAGAGCTGAAAGACACCAAGCAGCAGATCAATGCCCTCAACCGTCAATCCCGTCTGGCGACCACAGTGGAAGAACAGCATGATCTGCAAGAAAAAATCCGTGATCTAGAGAAGAAGAAACGCCGCCAGCGCCAGGAGATTTTTGATCTGGAAGATGAAATCGCCCAGAAGCGCGATGACCTGATCTCCGCTCTGGAAAAACGCATGACCCAAAAGACCATCACCGAGCCGCTGTTTACGTTGCAGTGGGCGGTCATTTAGTGAGAGGAACACCATGGCTTCAAATTTCGAGAAACTGCAAACCCTGCTGAGTGAATTATTCCAGCTTGACCAGGCCGACCTAGATTTTGGCATTTACCGCATCATGAACCAGAAGCGGGATGAAATCAACCGCTTTTTGAACAAAGACCTGCTGCCCCAGGTCAAAGCGGCGTTTGCCCAGTACCAGCCGGTGGACAAAAAAGCTCTGGAAGAAAAATTGCACCAGGCTAGCCAGGCTGCCATTGCGGCAGGTTTTGAACCCGAACAATCTCCAAAGGTCAAACAAATTCGCGAGGAACTGGCAACCTTCAGCGTGGATACGGTTGCCCTGGAAAACGAAGTCTATTCGCACTTGTACAGCTTCTTCCGCCGCTACTATGACAATGGTGACTTCATTTCGATGCGCCGCTACAAAGAAGGCGTCTACGCCATTCCCTATGAGGGCGAGGAAGTTAAGCTGCATTGGGCCAATGCTGACCAGTATTATGTCAAAACATCTGAATACTTCCGAGATTACAGCTTCAGGCTGCCCTCAGGGCGAATGGCGCACTTTAAAATTGTTGAAGCTGACACCGAGAAAGACAACATCAAGGCAGCCAATGGTCTGGAACGGCGCTTTCTCATCTCACTGGAAGACTCTGTTCAGGTTAAAAACGAGGAACTGATTATACGCTTTGAATACCGGGCTGATCCAGAAAAGCGCGACCAGAAGGCTCTGAATGAGTTGGCGTTGGCAGCCATCCTGGCTCAAACCCCGGCGAATTGGGCCAAAGACATCGGCGCATTGGCGTCGACCGAAAGCAATCCCAGACGCACCGTATTGGAAAAACACCTGGGGGATTACACAACTCGTAACACCTTCGATTACTTTATTCACAAAGACCTGAGCAGCTTTCTGCGCCGTGAACTGGATTTCTACATCAAGAACGAAGTCATGCGCCTGGATGATATCGAAGAAGAAAACGCGCCGCGCGTTGAGCAATACCTGAGCAAGATCAAAGTACTGCGCCAGATTGCTCACAAGATCATTGCTTTCCTGGCTCAGATCGAAGATTTTCAGAAAAAATTGTGGCTAAAGAAGAAGTTTGTGGTGGAGACGAATTACTGCATCACCCTGGATCGGGTGCCGAAAGAACTCTATCCGCAAATTTGTGCAAACGACGCCCAGCGCGAAGAATGGGTGCGTTTGTTTGCAATCGATGAAATTAACGGTGATTTAGTAACTCCTGGCTATAGTGCGCCACTTACAGTTGATTTTTTGATATCCAATCCATTTCTTGTTTTAGACACCATTTTTTTTGACAAAGAATTCCAGAACAACTTATTGGCAGCTATTGAAAATTTAGATGATCAAATCAATGGGTTATTGATTTTCAGTGAAAACTCTCAGGCATTAAGGCTTTTGGGACCGAATTATTCAGGCCAGGTTAAATCCATTTATATTGATCCGCCTTTTAATACTGGTGGAACTAGTTTTATATACAAAAATGGTTTCAGACACTCATCATGGTATTCCATGATGTACAACGCCATTACTAACTGTGTCAATTTACTTCAAGATGACGGCATATATATATGCGCCATTGATGATTTTGAGGTACAAGAACTATCTTTGATCACCGATATTGCTTTTGGCCGGGATGGCAGGTTGGGTGTTTTGGCTATCGAAACAAAGCCATCAGGAAGAACAAATGACAATTTCCTGGCAACATGTCATGAATATTACTTGTGCTATTCCAAAAAACCAGATCTAAGCCAGATCACCTTTTTCGATCTCAGCGATGAGCAAATAAGCCAATATGCCGAGGATGATGGAAGCTCCCCCTATAAGTGGCGCGACTTCATGAGAACCGGTGGGTATTCCACACCGCAAGAGCGCCCAAACTCATATTACCCGATCTACTATGATTCAATCTCTCAAAAAATATCCACTCAACCTTTCGATATGGCTACCGAAATATTTCCCATTGACAGTAATGGTAGACAGCGTGTTTGGAGGAAGACAATTCCATCTCTCAACAATCACATTGAAGCTGGGGATATTCAAATTAAGAAATCATCAAGCGGAGATTATAAGGTATATATCAAAGATCGGATCAAGAAAGGTATTAGACCCAAAAGCATATGGGTTGGCTCACAATACGATGCTTCATCGCATGGAACTAAATTGTTAAAACAAATGTTTGGTCCTGAACCACCGTTTACATTTCCGAAATCTTTATACGCAGTCAAAGATGCAATTCATATGACAACTGAAGAAACTGAACCAGGCATAATCATCGATTTTTTTGCTGGCTCAGGTACTACAGGACACGCTGTTATAGATCTCAATAGAAGTGACGAAGGACAGAGAAAATTTGTTTTAGTTGAAATGGGTAACCATTTCTATACTGTCCTTAAACCCAGAATCGAAAAAGCCATTTATTCTAAAGATTGGCGAGATGGCAAGCCTGTTTCAAGACAAGGTTCCGGTCACTGTCTAAAATACCTTCGCCTAGAGTCTTACGAAGACACGCTCAACAACCTGAACTTAAAGCGCAGCCCTGCGCAGCAGTTGGCGCTGGGGCAAGCGCCGGATGCTTTCCGCGAAAGCTACCTGCTTTCCTATATGCTGGATGCCGAAAGCCAGGATGCCCTGCTCAATATTCAAGCCTTCGCGCATCCCTTCCAGTACCAGCTAAATATCGCTACCGGCACGGTAGGGGAAACCAAACCCACCACGGTGGACCTGGTGGAAACCTTCAACTATTTGATCGGCCTGCGAGTGTACACCATGCAAACTCTGCGCGGATTCAGAGTCGTGACCGGACTGACGCCAGAAGGCGAGCGGGCGTTAATTATCTGGCGCGACCTGGAGGAGAAGAGCAACGCCGATCTGGAAGCTTTCTTCCGCAAGCAGGATTATAATCCGCGCGATATGGAGTTTGACCTGATCTATGTCAACGGTGATAACAACCTGGAAAACCTGCGCCGGCCGGACGAGACCTGGAAAGTGCGGTTGATCGAAGAAGAATTCTTGCGCCGTATGTTCGATACACAAGGCATGTAGGAGACGACCATGCCAAAACGAACTTACCAGGCCCGCCAGCCGAACGCCCCGGCGCGCACCATCAAATTTGATCGCAAGCTGATCCTCAACCAGTGGTTGCTGTGTATTTTTGAGGTCAAAGATTTCGAAGCTCTGACAGAATGGTTAAAAGACCCGGCGTTGGAAGGCTTCGACGAGAACAATATCAGCCATTACTGTCATGTACTACGATCTCGCCTGATTGAGCGCAAAGAGCTGCCCGGCGATCTGCTGCTGGCTTATGACCAGAATATCGTACGTTGCTGGAAGCAAATCACGGAGAAGCGCAACCGTCAGGGCAATCCACTTTACCCCAAGTATTTTCAATACCTGGCGCTGTTGTTTACCGAGATCTATTTAGACCGCTACTTCGGCGGCCCCGAAGCCTTGCGGGACAGTTTAAACGCCCAGGTGCAGCGTTTTAATGATGATCTGGGGCAGGAAGTTGTTGGGGAATATGAACTGGAAGAGCTGAACAAGGTTGCCTACTGGATGGCCACTGGCAGCGGTAAGACATTGCTCATGCACATCAATATTACGCAGTACCAGCATTACCGGGCGCTGCACAACCATCAGCAAGCCTTGAATCGGATTATTTTGCTTACCCCGAATGACGGCCTCTCGCGCCAGCACCTGGCCGAGTTTGAACTTTCCGGCATTCAGGCTGAACTGTTTCAAAAAGAGGGCCGTTCGCTGTTTACCGGTAAAGCTGTGGAGATCATTGATATCCATAAGCTGCGCGAAGAGAGCGGCGATAAGACCATTGCGGTTGAGGCTTTTGAAGGCAATAACCTGGTGCTGGTGGATGAGGGCCACCGCGGCGCCAGCGGTAAAGAGACCGGCGAATGGATGAAGCGCCGTAACCAGCTCTGCGAGAATGGCTTTTCATTTGAATACTCTGCCACCTTTGGCCAGGCGATGAAGGCCAGCGGCAATAAAACTCTGGAGCAAATCTATGCTCACTGCATCCTGTTCGATTACTCGTATAAATACTTCTACGGTGATGGTTATGGCAAAGAATACCGTATCTTGAATCTGGAGGACGACCGTGAAGAAGTACGGCGCAGACGCTACCTGACAGCCTGCTTGTTGGCCTTTTATCAGCAGCAAAAGCTCTTTGCCGACAAGGAGATGGAATACCGGCCATACCTGGTTGGAAAACCGCTGTGGATTTTTGTCGGTGGCAGCGTCAATGCTGTGCGCAGTCAGGCGGGTCGCAAAGTCTCGGATGTGGTGGATATTCTGCTCTTCCTGGCTGGCTTTGCCGGCACAACCCAGAGAGCGGAGATGATCAGCTTTATTGATGCCTTTCTCAAAGGCCATTCCGGGCTGTTGGACAATAAAAACCGCGACCTGTTTGCCACCAGTTTCGCTTACTTGATCAAATTGGGCCTGAGCGCCGAGCAGGTATATGCCGACGTGCTGCGCCTGCTGTATAACGCCGAATCGGCAGCAGCGCTGCATGTTGTTAACCTGAAAGGCACGGACGGCGAAATCGCTCTACGCCTGGGCGACCATGATGCTTTCGGCCTGATCAACGTGGGGGATGCCGCCAACCTGTGCAAATTGTGCGAAGAACATAAGGAACTGGTGGTGGAAGAGCAGGAATTTGCCGGCTCGCTGTTCCAGGCGTTGAACAAGGAGCACTCGGAGATCAATATTTTGATCGGCTCGAAGAAGTTCACCGAGGGATGGAGCAGTTGGCGCGTCAGCACCATGGGCCTGATGAACGTTGGCAAGAGCGAAGGCTCGGAAATCATCCAACTGTTTGGGCGCGGCGTGCGCCTCAAAGGCAAAGATTTCTGTCTTAAGCGAAGCCGCCGCATCGAAGGCCACAGCGCCCCGCCGGATCTGGAACGCCTGGAGACGCTGAACATCTTCGGCATTCGAGCTGATTACATGCGTCAATTTAAAGAATACCTGGAAGATGAAGGTCTGCCGGCCAATGAGGACCGGATTGAGTTTGTGCTGCCAGTGCTCAAGAACCTGGGCGGGGTGAAACTAAAAACGGTGCGCTTGCAAGATGGGATAGACTTTAAACGTCAGGGGCCTCGCCCAACTCTGAGTCAACCGGACGAGACTCTCAAGCACCAGGGAGTTACTTTGGACTGGTATCCTAAAATCCAGGCCATGGCCAGCGCCCGCGGTCAGGGAGCCCTGCTGGACACGCAGCGCAACGAAGCCAGGCTGACCGAGCAGCACCTGGCATTTCTCGATTGGGATACGATCTATTTTGAAATGCAGCTTTTCAAAAACGAACGCGCCTGGTTCAACCTGAACCTTTCACCCGAAAAAATGCGGGGGATCCTGCTTGAACCAGATTGGTATAGTCTGTATATTCCACAGGATGTGTTGGAGTTTCGCTCTTTCGACCAGGTGCGCCAATGGCAAGAGATTGCCCTGGCTTTGCTCAAAAAATACTGTGATCGTTATTACAAGCAGAAAAAAGCAGAGTTTGAAAACGATCACCTGGAATATCGTGAGCTAACACCCGATGATGCCAATTTCTTTGCTGAGTATCATTTCCTGATCGAGAAATCACGCGCAGAAATTGTTGATACGCTGCAAAAAATCAAGGGTTTGATTGAAACCAGACAGCTCAAAGATATTGAGGTTCCAGGCCTGCTCTCCATTATGTTTGGACAGCATCTGTACCAGCCGCTGCTGTTTGTCAGTGACGGCTTGATTGAAATTAAACCCGTCTCGCTCAATGATGGTGAAAAAGAATTCGTGCTGGATTTGAAAAGGTTTTATGAAACCACCCCCGGATTCTTCACGGGCAGGCAGCTTTACCTGCTGCGCAATCGCAGCCGTGGCAGCGGGATTGGCTTTTTTGAAGCCGGAAACTTCTACCCGGATTTTATCTTGTGGCTGGTGATTGGCGACGAACAACGGATTGTGTTTGTGGACCCGAAGGGCATCCGCAACCTGGAAGGGCTGCGCGACCCAAAAATTGAGTTCTACAAAACCATCAAAGGGCTGGAAGCGCTGTTAGGCGATCCCAACGTGAAGCTGACTTCGTTCATTCTCTCAAACACACCTTATGCTCAGGTAGCATGGTGGGAAAAAGGCATTTCGAAGGATGAATTCGAGGCGCACAATGTGCTGTTCCAGGCAGAAGACAAGAAAGTATATATTGAGAAGATATTGAAAAAGGCGATGTTATGATGATTCTTCAAATAGTATGTGCATTTCTGTTTTATGGGATCTAAACGAGCAGGTACATAATGGAGCTTTTGTGGATTAGCGGAATAGTGACGTCTGCGGTATCTATAGTTTCGAGCATACTTGTTGAAGAATTTATCAAAGATCGGGTGCTCACGCCAATCACATCTTACCGAGTTAGGCAAAAGGTAAAGAAGGTTGTCGAGCAAGCCTTTCATGATGCAATAGCCTCTTTTCCTGGCTTTCAACAAGAAATTGACGGAAAAGAGTTCTTGAGATTTCTGTACCAGCCAACAGTTGCTAGAGAAATCGGCAAACTAACTCGCCCAACAGAAAGCCCTGATCGTAACATTCTGGCAGAAGAATGGGAAAGGATCGCAGGGCAACCATATCAAGGCAGCAATTCGCTGGTCATAGATCTTTTCCTCAACAACTTGATGAACAGTCTATGGGATATCGAGGAATTGCATGATGCCCTGCATATCCACGAAACACATGAGGCCGCAACCCTGACCATGGGACTTTTGCCGCAGATCGCGCAAGATGTTTCAAGTACCAGAAATTTAATTGAGTTAGAAACAAAAGAAAGAAATCTATCGGGTCCAGAACTCAAGTTAAGCGTCAAGCTTGATACATGTCGAGAATTGCTCGTACAGAATAAACCAAAAGCAGCTTTATCCTTATTAGTAAAAATGGAAGACGAATTTGCCCAGCAATTCGCAACTAACTTCCTTAGGTTCCGCTGGCACACACTCATCGGAGGATGCTATCTTCAGCTCCATCAAGAAAGTGGGGCGATTGATCAACTAAAAAGAGCCCATGTACTTGCTCCAGATGAGCCCAAGGCAATTGCAAATCTTGCTCTTGTGGCTTTGATGGAAAATAGAATTGATGATGCTATTGAATTAGCTCGTAAGGCCCTCCAATCAGCCAGTGGGAAGGATACACCTGCCCCAGCTGTTCTTACAAATGCCCTGGCAACTAAGCAAAATTTCTTGGAATTGGATGGAATCATCAATTCTGAATTTATCAACAATATTGACTATGTGCGTACGTTAGGGAATATATTCAACCAGGTAAAAGATTACCCAAGGGCAATTGAATACTATCGTCTCTGCCTGGCACAAGATCCAAATGACTGGCAAGGGAACCTAAACCTGGCACAGGTTCTAATTAATGATTGTTTAGGGTCAAACCAAGAGAACTTGCCTTTTTTACGCCGCCGGTGTGATAATTGGGCAAAGATTCTTGATGAAGCACTTCAACTAGTGAATACAGCCCTGGAAGTGGCGCAAAAGGGTGATGCGGATGTCGTTTTTAGGCAAGTAATTTTAGCGAGAGCCAACTTGCATTTTGTTAGTGGAAATCTTAACTTAGCCAAAGATGACTGGGATACTATTTTGAAATACAGCCCAGATAATATCAGCGCATTACATAACAGGGGAATCTTAGCAATACTAGATCATGATTACCGGTGTGCTCTGGATCTTTTCAGCAAAATCCCGGAGCCTTTTTGTTTGGATGATAACCTTGTATTTGCCTACGCCAAAGCATCTTCAAGCGTTGGAGAACCGGATCAAGCTCTCAATCTAATGAACCGATATCTGGAGGCAGATAAGGGTGCTGATATCATAAGAGCAAGTGTGATCAGGGCAGATGCCTGGATACAAAAAGGCGACATTGACGAGGCTAACAAGATTAAAAATGGATTGTTGGAAGCTGGCCAAACGATCGAAATATACAAAGCCGTGTCTTTTATAGCGGAGCTACAACACCACATTGACGAATCTGTCTTCTACCTTAGCGAAGCCTACAAATTAGCAAGTGAGGCTGAATCTCGGCTTGAAATTAGTCTTAGGTTTGCTACTCTTTACTACATACATCGAGACTTCGATCTGGCTGCTGAATGGTTCGACAAAGCAGGGGTAGATTTTTGGGAAGATAAGCCATTAGCGCGCTCTTATGTGCAAGCCCTCTATGGCGCCAATCGTTACGCGGATACTTATCGTGTTTCCAGACAACTAAGAGAACAGGGAAATCTTGATCCGGCCATTATTCATATTGAGGCATGGTTAGCAGAGTATTTTGGCGATCTAAAAACTGCTCTTGAACTAGAAATATTATTAACAAAAATCGAACCTGCCCGTTTATCTCATCTTTTGCAATGCGCCAGGTTGGAATACCGGCAAGGAAACAGACATAGGGCGAAAGAGATTCTGGAAACAGTAGATGTTTATAAGCTTAGTGATCCTGGCGAAATCATGCTGGTGGCAGAGTTATACGTTTTTCTAGGAGAATCCCAAACCGCTATTGAGATCGCTTATCGCGCAAGATATCTAGGACAAGAGATACCAGAAATCCACATTGCATATGTCTCGTTATTCTTTAGGGTGGATGATGATTTGGAAAATCTTACTTTTTCAAAAATTGCAACCAATACAGCCGTTCAATTAGTTGGCGATAATACAACCAGGTGGGTGAAGATTGTTTCAGAGAATTTAAAAAGCGGCGCCAGTTGGGAATTTCAGCCAGATTCTTCCATTGGAAAATTACTCGTTGATCACTCTGTTGGCGATGTAATTGCATTTAAAACAGGGCCGCTAGAAAATTTGGAATATAGAATAACCGAAATACAAAGTCTCTACGTTCGAGCTTTGCAGGAAACCTTCGAAGAATATAGTACAAGGTTTCCAGATCACCCTGGCATCCACAAGATGCAGATTATAAATAATGACCTTTCGCAGTTCTTCTCCTTCCTTTATCAAGACAGCTCTCTAACAGATACGGCTTACAAGTTCTATGAACAAGGCGCTATTTCAGTAGAGCAATTTTCTGTGCTAATCAACCGCAGGCTGGTGGATGTTTACACGTCTTTACAAGGTTTGCTCAGCCAAAAAATTTATGCCAGTACGGGAACAGTAGAAGATCAAGGGAAGCAATTGAAGACCATTCAATCAGCTGAAGATATCACTCTGGATATAACCGCATTACTGAGCATGTCTTACTTGGAATTGCGATCCTCGATTTCAACTCGCTTCAAGAAGATTTACATATCACAGGCACTACTTGATGAACTGGAGATTTCACTGGCTGATAGGGGGCTTGAGCTAAAAAAAGGGAGAAAATCCGTTGGGTTTCATGAAGGCCGTTTTTTTGTCACGGAGACACCGCCAGATGTCATAGAAAGGAATATACAATTTTTGCAGGAGTTGATTGAATTTTGCCGCGAATTTTGTCAAGTAATTCCGATACCGGCTGAATCTGCCAAATACCTGGAAACGGCCAGGGATCCCAAAACCAGTATTGGAACAGAGTCCATTTCCAGTATTCTGGTTGCGCACACTACACAAACTAAACTTTGGGCTGACGATGCAAAAATGAGGCAGTATGCAGAAGAACAACATAAAGTCATGGGGTTTTGGACCCAGACTGTCCTTATGGATATGGAAAACAGAGGCATCATCGACCGCAAAACCTATATTAGCGCTTGCGCCAGGCTTTTAGAAGCCAACTATCACTTTACCGCGATAAATGAAAATTTGATCCTCGATACGCTGGATATAACCAAAAGCATATCCGATCATCGCATGAAATCCCTATTGAAGGGCTTGTATGGACCAAGCGCGAACGAGGAATCCGCTATCCCCCTGACTGCCAAATTATTAGCTAGGATATGGCTTTCTGCACTTTCCAGGGAGCAGAAGATGTTAGTTATGGATCAGGTTTTACCGGCGATTTGTCATGGGCGAAGCCGGCAAAGAGTTGTGAATAAACTTATTCACTTACTAAAGAGCTACATGGTTGTGACGCCAGTTCAACGCGACGATCTGGTCAATCAAATAACGCTTTGGTCTGGAGTTATGCATACGGTCGGATGATCCCTAAAGCTTTTTATCGTTTTACCCCTAAATGGACGCCTTTTTGGCAACACTCTGGTGGGTGAAAAATGGCGACCTATTTTCATATCAACCCGAATTGGCCTGGAGTAAGTTTTACAACTGGCAGTTTAATGTTTTATTGAATTTGGCGCGAATAACTTTTGCGAACAACCCTCTGGATATAGCAGTTCAATCCTTGCCCATTAACTGCCAGTTGTTTCATTTGTTCGATGACGTATACTCGCTAGACATAGTACAATAATTATCGGGATGAGATTGAATTTGCGAACTAGCCCAAGCCAAGTTAATTTCATCCAGAGGGGAGCGAGTGGACGCTTCTTACGTACCATTTCAAGAGTAGCACACCGAGGAATACCGTAATGATGAATGGACAGCAAATATGCTTGAAAACAGTTGATGAGTTAAGAGTAGATCCTACAACCAAGATGTCATTAAAATTCTTTGTTCCCGCTTATCAGCGCGGATACCGCTGGCTATCGCTTCAAGTTGCCCAATTGCTAGAGGACATTCGTGAGTTTACGCAACGACCAAACCCCCAGCCAGAAGAGTTTTACTGCCTACAGCCGCTTGTGATCAAGGTACGACAGGATGGTACATTTGAAGTAGTGGATGGACAGCAAAGACTGACAACGCTACTGCTCATCCTGCGCTACTTTAATGAGCGGTTGATTGAGAAATTCCAGCAAAAGCTCTTCACCTTAGCCTACGAAACTCGCCCGAGCCTGGATGAATTCTTGATAGCCCCCAGTGATGAAGCCGCTAACAACAATGTGGATTATTTCCACTTGTATAAAGCCATCCGAGCTATCGAGGATTGGTTTAATCAACACGAGAGCGAAGTCGAGGCGATCAAGTCGGCCCTCCTCAATAAAACAAAGGTTATCTGGTTTGAGTTGTCAGAGGGTGACAATCCGGTAGATGCCTTTACCCGTCTCAATGTCGGCAAAATTCCCCTGACTAATGACGAATTGATCCGCGCCCTCTTCTTGCGCCGCACTGGGCAGGACGATAAGGATGCCGCAAACGTGCAGATGCGCATTGCCTATGAATGGGACCAACTAGAAAAGGGACTCCAATCCGATGACTTCTGGTATTTCCTCAGCAACCAGTCTCCTTTAGGCCAAAACCGCATCGGTTTTATCTTCGAGTTGGTTGCCCGGGCGGAAGGCATGTCGGATGAAATGGCAAACGATGATTATGGACTTTTCTACACTTTCAATCAACGGCTGAAAGAAGGCGGCGCAACACCGGAAAGCGAGTGGCTCAAGATTAAACAGACCTACTATATGCTAGAGGAATGGTTTGAGGATCGCACCCTCTATCATATGGTTGGTTTTCTCATCAGCCAGGAAATGCCCATCGAAAGAATTCGAGCACTATCCCAGGATTGTACAAAGAGCACATTCGAGCAGCTTTTGCGAGGTGAAATCTTCCGCCATGTGATTGGCAAAAACAAACTTGAATCATCCGATGAGAACACTGTGCGATTGAATGTTGAAGATCACCTAGAAGCACTTACCTACGGTTCGAAGAACCAGAGTATCGCAGCCACCCTGCTCCTTTTCAATGTGGCAACCTTGCTTCAAAACCACCGGTCAAATTTGCGTTTTCAATTTGACAGTTTCAAGAAAGAGCAATGGGATATCGAACATATTCGGTCTGTAGCCGACGACAAACCTGAACGCTACCATCAGCGCAAGGAATGGTTGGAAAATTGTCGCAGGTACCTGGAAGTACAAGGAACGGCCCCTGATCTTTGTAGCAAAATTGAAGACTTTGTGGGACTCTCTCAGGTTGAAGCCACGAATGACAGGTTTGATTCTCTCTACGATGAGATTCTCCAACATTTCGGAGAAGCCACAGAAGGAGAGGCTGTACACGGCATTGCCAATTTGACTTTACTCGACAAGAGTACGAACCGAAGCTACAAGAATGCCGTGTTTGCGGTCAAGCGGCATGAGATCTTGAAACTCGACCAACATGGCACCTTCGTGCCTCTCTGCACTCGGAATGTCTTTTTGAAGTGTTACAGCCCACAAGTGGACAATGTAATGTTCTGGAGTGAGGAGGATCAGCAGGGTTATCAAGCGGCCATTACCAAAGTGCTGGCTGATTTCTTTTGCGGAAAACAGGAAGGGAAATGATGAACCACAACAGCCAGATCATTTATAAGCAACTTCTAAATCGGCACGGGCGAATCCAAATTCCCATGATTCAGCGAGACTATGCCCAGGGACGTCCGGCAGAAAGCACAGTACGGGATCTGTTCCTGAGAGCCTTAGATGAAGCGTTAAGGAAACCCGTCGATGATCCGACCTTGCCATTGAATCTTGATTTCATCTACGGCAGCGTTGAAGAAATCCAGCATCAAACCCGTTTCCTCCCCCTGGACGGTCAGCAGCGATTGACTACGCTCTTTTTACTGCATTGGTATCTTGCCTGGCGGGACGAAGAATGGGTGGAATTTGAGAGGATGTTTGTCGCTGGAAAGCATGCTAAGTTCACCTACGGCGTACGACCGAGTAGCAACGACTTTTTTGATCAATTGGTTCGCTTTCGACCAACGCTTCGGCCAGAAGATGTCCCAGGTGACGAACATCCAATTACAACCCTGATTACTGACCGGCCCTGGTATTTTCGCAGTTGGCGGCTCGATCCCACCATTCAATCCGTGCTTAACATGCTCGATGCCATCCATCGGCGGTTTGTCTCCTCAAACGGCCTGTTTGCGCGCTTGATTGACGAAAAGCATCCTGCCATCACATTCCAACTACTCGATTTGGAGAACTTTGGCCTCTCAGACGACCTCTACATCAAAATGAATGCCCGAGGCAAGCCGCTGACCCCGTTTGAAACCTTCAAAGCTCGTTACGAAGAAAAACTCAAGAGCCAATTTGATGGAAATTTCTTTGCTCTTGCTGGGCAAAATTTCAGTGCAGCAGAATATGTCGCTCGCCGCATGGATACTGCTTGGACCGATCTTTTCTGGAAGCTTAGAGACCCAAAAAGCCATCAATATGATGAGGCGTTCATGAATCTCGCTCGTGCTGTCGCCCTGGTCACTCGTACTCCGGATGACGAACCTTATCTGGAGGATGTGGACATATTGAGAAAAGGGCGAGAAGTACCATCCTACACAGATTTCCATGAACGTGGCTGGCTTGATGAGCGCTTCACGTTGACGCTCATCCACCTGCTCGATTCATGGAGCAATGAGAGTGGTGCCCTCTCAAGTTTCCTTCCAGACCATAGCTATTTCGATGAAGGAGCATTTTTCGGCAAAATTGCGTTAAATGGCGCAGCAAGGCTTTCGTACACGGAGATCATTCAATTTGCAGCGTATGTCAAATTCGTTGACAAGTATCACGACTTAATCGATTCTACCGCTTTTCAGGAATGGATGCGGATTTTCTACAACCTGTCTATCAATACCATCTACAACCGCGTTGATGATTTCCAGCGCAGCATTCGTGGACTTGATGGATTGCTTGAAAACGCAGATGATATACTAAGCCATTTTGCTCAGGCCGGAAAAGTTGTCTCCGGCTTCTTCGAAGCTCAGATAGCTGAGGAAAAGCTCAAGGCTGCGTTGATATTGGCCGAAAACGGGTGGCGGAAACTGATAGACCGTGCCGAACAACACGGCTACTTCCGTGGACAGATAGGATTCCTCCTGGATTTTTCCGGCGCTTTTATGGCCAGTCATGATTCGGATCCAAGCCTCTGGGATACAGATTTACATAAAACACTACAAGCTAACTTTGAGCGATACCTGACCCTGGCCGAAAAGACCTTCTCATCTGCTGGCCTGATTGATCCTGGAGAGTATCTCTGGCAGCGAGCATTATTGAGCTTTGGCGATTATTTGCTGCCAAGAGGGCAAAATCACTCTTTCCTCGTCAATACTGTGACTGATGAAACGAGCTGGAAACGTTTACTTAGAGGCACAGGAAGCAAACCGGAGCCGCGTGAATTCTTGAAACAATTATGGGATCGGTTGGACTTGGGTGAAGATCTCGCGTTACAACTTAGGAGCATCATTGATGCCAGTCAAGGGCATGAATCTTGGAGTGACGCTTTGATGCACTGTACACAGGCTTTCACATATTGTGAGAAGAATTATATCCGTAAAGACACACGGGGTGTCCTGTATCTACTTAGGAGGTCCCAATTGAATGGCTACCATGCAGAGCTGTTTACATACCACCTCTATATTGAGTTAAAGGATATTTTCACAAGTTTACGACCATGGTATTGGGAAGTGACTGACACCTACTCGGAGCCACATCTTCGCTTGAGCGGCAGCTTCCGCGGTAAGGAAGTGACGGTTTCTGTGTTAAGTGAAAATGAAGGCTATCAAATTCAAATCGCAAAGACTGACTCCATTGAAATTTCTGGTCTTGAATCCAAATTGACAGATATTGGTTATTCTGTGAAAGCTAATTTCTTTGAGATATGGTCAAGCCGTTCATATATCAAAGCACATCTCAAAGCACTGGATAAAGCCCTAATCCAAGATTAACAACGAAAACGGGCTGGATTAAAATGTTCAGCCCGTTTTCGTTTTATTCAGTTAGTTGATTTGGCTGCGCTGCTCCTTACGGAACAAATACCGCATCCTTCTTCAGGTCGTACCCAATCACCCCGATTTTCGCTTCGACGAGCTGCTCGGCGTAGGTCAGGTCGGGGGTCAGGATGTGCATCTCCAGCGGCCGGGGGCTGAGCGGGTGGTTGATCGCACTCAGGTCAGCCCGCTGGCGGGTGACATTGGAAAGCGAAAACTGGCGCGGGCAGGCCCAGATGTACAACTCCACTTCACGCCGGTATTCGACCTGTACCTTTGGGGCAAACGAGATTGCTGGCCCAAAAAGGTGGTTCAGGTAACTGGGCGTAAATTTCAGCGGATCAGGAAAGCGCACCAGCCAGCCATACCGGCGTACCTGTGCCACCCGATTTTCGGCGATCAGGAGAGGCTGGCGCTGAAATCAAACGCCGGCGGTTGCAGCGGGGAGGCCAGGATTGCGCAGACGCGCTGCAATGCCCGCAGCAGTTCATCATCCGTAATGACCTGTTCGTTCTCCGGCGAATCACAGAACCGGACACGGGCACCTAAGTCGCCCCAGTCGTAATCCTGCGCCAGCAAAACGATGCGCTCGCCTTCCGGGTAGAGGCCGGCTTCACCCTTTCGCACCAGCGGGGAACCGTCACGCCCGCGTTCCTGAACGGGTAATTGGAGGGCCGCATCAAGGGCATCTTCCCAAGCAGACAATTGCGCCAACCATTCGGCGTATTCACTGTCTGCCTGCGCACGGGCGCGTTGAACTACAGGGAAACAATGCAGAATGTTTCCCTGGGTGACAGAGCGATCCAGTGCAACCAACATCTGGTCGCGCTCTTGCTCCAGCCGGGTGGCCGGGTTTTGAATGGAGGTTGAGGGGGTGTTTGTTATCATAGAACCTTCCTTTCATCAGGTTTTGAATGGGGTGGATAAATGACTTCGCAAATAAGTCCAGGATAGGAGGCGGCAGGTAGCCGCCTCCTATGATCGTTACGCCAAACTTCTCAGCATACTGCCCAACTTATCGGGCAGCGCGTTTCCATCTGGACAATTCACCAGACGGGTGAACAGCTTGTTGAGTTTTTCGAGATTCTCGTTGCCGAGATGCACGCCGATTGGTGTAATCCCAGCCTTTTCCAATGCTCGCAGGTGCGCCAGGGACAGTTCCCAATCAGAGACAGTCCGGCTGTGATAGACCGGTTCCCCATCATGGGCTATCAGCAGCACCCGCAGGCGTTCTGGCCGGGTACGCAGTTCGGCTTCCGCCATGCGCAAACCCCAGTCCAGGTATTCCTCACACGACCAGCCGGTGTAGCCGGCGATCAGCGCCTTGGCCAGCTCGTTGTTGTTGGAAGAGAGCGGGGCAACTTCGGCCACCGTTTGCTCAACCGTGATGCGGTCGGGCGGCAGGGGTGAGTCGCCAGAGTAGAAGTCATCTTCGCCGAAGTAGGCCATGCCAATCGGGATACCGACCTGCACGGCGGCCAGGTAGATAGTCATCAACGCCTGTCGTACAGCCTGCTCGTAGGAATCCATCGAACCAGAACGGTCCACCAGCACATACAGCGCCAGGCTGCGGGCGGCTTGCCCCATCTCCTGGCGCGCCAGGTGCGGCG
>CAZVRZ010000087.1:0-22210 GCA_964629965.1 uncultured Anaerolineaceae bacterium | reverse complement strand
ACCAGCAAGACAGTTACTCAAGAGACCTCGTGTCGCACTTTGATGTGGCGGAAAGACTGAAATAATTGTACACCCGGAAACTAAAAAATAACCGTTTGAGTGGGCCAAAACTGGCTGCTCAGTGGAGTCTCCCCCTTCCCGATACGGGAAGGGGGCCGGGGGATAGGTTTCCTCCCTAGTGTTCCATCTCCCGCCGAGGCGCAGCCGTGAGCTGGCCGATGGTGTTCACCAGCCAGCGGAAATGCAGCAGCAAGTGGGTGAACAGCAGCCCGGTCATGAACAGCCCGCTCAGCGTATGCAGCCGCTCGATCCGGATGGACGGGTAAAACAGCCCCCATACTCCTGATAACGTGCAGAGAACACCCGCCGCCAACAGGCCCAGGTTGGTGCTGTGCAGCCGGCGCACCGGACGGGACAGCGCCCCGGCCGGCCGCCGGCAGACCGCTTTGACCCAGGCCCGGTTAGACAGCAGGTGGACCGCAGAGCCCACCAGCAGCAGTCCGCCCGCCCACATGTGAACGGCCGTGGAGGCTGCGGAACCTTCCGCACCGGCGAGTGAAAGCACCGTTACCACGAACAAAACCGAGAGCGCCATAGAACGAAAGAATTGAACTGTTTTTTTCATCGTGATCTCCTTTTTCGATAGATATACCTATCATATAAACCGCTTCCCTTTCGCCATAGTGGCCCGGCTCACGATGCTGGCTGAAAGCGCTCACCTGCGCGCATGAGCGCAATCATGGGTTAACATGACTGCGCTCATACTTGATTCGGCCCAGACTGTGCTATGATTTAAGTTATGAAAAACGCTCCCCTGGAAGCCGGCATCCTGCGCCTGTTTCGCATCTTCCTGATCATCCAGTTCGTGTTGATCCTGGGCAACGTGCTGGCGCATTCCAGCCGCGGTATGCTGGTGGGCTGTCCCTGGTGCGCGGTGCTCTTTGGAGCGGTGAACATCCTGCTGCTCCTGGGCTATCTGTCGTGGCCGGGCTTACAAAAAAGGCTCGGCCGGCTCTACCTGCCAATCGCCCTGGTCTACGCCGCCGCCTTTTCCCTGGTCATTCAGAACCTTTTCCTGGATACCGGCCTGGCTTCGAAAAACGTCAGCAGCGAGGAAACCGCCTGGCAGTTGTTCCTGTTCCTTTTCATCCCACTGGTCTTGATCGCCTGGCAATATCATTTCAAGGCCGTCATCGCCTATTGCCTCTTCACCGCTTTGCTCGATTACGCCCTGATGAGCTGGGGGCGCAGTGATTTTCAGCCCGTTGCCGACACCTACCGGCGGCTGCTCTTCATCCGCGCCGTGGCCTTTCTCATCGCCGGTTATGTGATCGCCCGCATCATGACCCAGTTCCGCCAACAGCGCCTGGCTGGCGAGCAAGCCAACCGCGAGTTGATGCACTATGCTTCCACGCTGGAGCAACTGACCGTCAGCCGGGAACGCAACCGCATGGCCCGCGAATTACACGATACCCTGGCGCACACGCTCAGCGGCATCGCCGTGCAATTGGAAGCCGCCCAATCTGTCTGGCAGGATTCACCCGAGCAGGCCCGCGGCATGCTGGGCAAATCTCTCGACCTGACCCGTTCCGGCCTGGCCGAAACCCGCCGCGCTCTGCAAGATCTGCGCGCCTCGCCGCTGGACGATATGGGGTTGGAGCTGGCACTGCGCACTATGGCAGCCGAAACAAGCCAGCGGGCCGGCCTGGAGCTGGATTGGCAGATTTCCGGCCCCCTGCCCAAGCTGTCTCCGGATGTGGAACAAGGCATCTATCGCATTGTGCAAGAAGCCCTCGAGAACATCGTTCGCCACGCGGGCGCCCGCCAGGTGCGCGTGGACTGCACCATCCTGTCCGGCAGCCTGTCCATCTCGATCGCCGACGATGGGCAGGGCTTTTACCCAGAAACATTGGAAGACGAGCAGCACTTTGGCCTGCGCGGCATGCGCGAACGGGCCGGGATGATGGGCGGCGAATTGCACCTATCCAGCCGACCCGGCCAGGGAACCACCTTGCATTTGAAAGTAGAGGTTGGCAATGGCCATTAGAGTTTTGATCTGCGACGACCAGGATGTGGTACGAGAAGGGCTGCAAGCCATCCTGAAAAACGCTCCCGGCATCGAGGTGGTCGGCCTGGCGCGTGACGGGGAGGAAGCCCTGGCTTTGGCAGCGGCCACACAGCCCGATGTGGTTCTGATGGATCTAAAAATGCCCGGTATGAATGGCATCCAGGTCACCCACCACATTCACACCCAATACCCGGCGGTGCGGGTGCTGGTGCTGACCACCTATGACGCCGACCAATGGGTCTTCGACGCCATCCGCAGCGGAGCGGCAGGTTACCTGCTCAAAGACACCCCGCGCCAGCAGTTGATCGAAGCCATCCAGGGCACCGCGGCCGGTAAAACCCACGTGGATCCCGCTGTAGCCGGCAAGCTGTTCGCCCAGGTCAGCCAGGCCCCCGCCGTTGAAACCTCCCTCACGGCCTCGCTGAGTGAGCGGGAGCGCGAAGTGCTCTCCCTGCTGGCGCGCGGGCTTTCCAACGCCGATATTGCCGCTCGCCTGTACCTCTCGGAAGGCACGGTGCGCAATTATGTCAGCGCCATCTTTGTCAAGCTGGGCGTCAGCGACCGCACCCAGGCTGCCGTGCTGGCGCTGCGGTTTGGCATCGCCAGGCCAGATTAACCTTTTTGATCACAACATAGACTCGATATGCTCGTAAACCTGCGCGGCAGTACAACCCGTCTCGATCATGCGGGCCAGTTGGCCGGTCTCAGAAAGCAGGCGCCCGGCGTTCACCGCGGCCGGCGAGATGGCGTGCATACGCTCGGACACCAGCGAGAACCGTTCGTGGTAATGTGAGCATTCCCAGGCCACGAACAGGGCAAAGACCACGCCCTCCAGCGCGCCGGTGGCTTCCCCCGGCTGGGGGCCATGCACCTGGATCGGCTTGCGGCTGAGATAGGGCGTGGTCCCCAACAGGTTGACGCTGCCGGCCCAGGGGTCGCGGGATGCATAGTGCAGCGTGCGGATACCCGACATATAGAATGCCCCCAGGCACATGGGGCAGGGTTCGGTGGTGGTATAGAGCGCCCAGGTGCGCCGGTCGCCCCGGTCGATGCCCAGGGAGATGAGCGCATTCATCTCAGCGTGCGCCAACTCATTTTGGCAAATCATCCCCGCTGGAGCATGATCTTCAAAGATGCGATTGCGCCCGCGCGCCAGAATCTCCCCCTCCTGCCCGGTCACCACCGCACCAATAGGAACGCAGCCGGAACAGCAAGCCTCCCAGGCCTCTTCCAGGCAGGCCTGCCACGGATGAACCTTATCCGCCCACCGAGCTGCGCTCATTCCTCACTCAATGCTCCAATCAATTCTGCCAGGATGCTCTCCGCCTGAGGTGTACCCATCTCACGCGACAAGCTGCGCAGGCGCGCCGCTTCCTGCTGCTCGGGAGACAGGCGAGATATCAGTTGCCGCACGGGGCGGGCGGTGAGCAGCTCGAACCAAACCGAATTGGCAACAAAGCCCAAACGCTGCGCCCAGGCCCACAGCTCGGCAGCCAGTTGCAGCCGGCCGCCCAAATGATCTTTATTTGCCAGATGGTCTGTCAGATGTTCTTTATCTGCATCTGCCTTTTCCGCCAGCAGCAAGACGGCGGCAGGCAGGAAATAAGAAATAGCAAAATATGCGCCGGTATCCAGGATGTTCTGGCAGGCGCGCCTCAGGTGCTGGCAGGCCAGCTCTTGCTTTCCGAGCTGCCGTTCGGCGAGCGCCAGTACCGAAAGCGCCCAGGCCTCGCTCTCTCTATGCCCGATGCCGACAAAAATCTCAATACCTTGCTGCAGCGCATCCACTGCTCTTTCGGGCTGGTTTTCATAAAGCTCCAGCATGCCCCTGACGAACGCCGAGAACCCGCGCAGCCAGTTGTGAGTCTCTTCGAATTCCAGGAAATGTCTCACCTGGTCAACGTGTCCCTGGTGCATCTCTAATTCTCCCACCAGGACCCACGAGCCCATGGCAAATTCTGGCATGCCCAAATCCACCAGATCGTTAATTCCCTTACCGGCCATCTCGATGCCGGTCGCAAAATCGCCCCGGCGGGCATGAGCCTCTCCCAGGCGCAGACGAGAGAAGGCCACCTCGTAAGGGCTGCTGTACGTTTGCAACAAATCAAGAGCCTGGTTCAGGATATCGATAGACTCATCCAGGTGGCCCTGCACCCAAGCCAATTGGCCCAATTCATGCAGAGCATTCCCCAGGCCGGCATGATCGCCCGTTGCACGGCGCAAAGCAACGCTTTTCTCCATCAAGCGCCCAGCCTCTTTGAAATCACACACATCGTGGTAGGTGCGCGCCAATGCTTGCAAGGCATAACCGCAGTCAAAGCGATAGATCGTCTCGCCCCTGGCGACCAGCTTTTCAAAGAGCGCCAGGCTTTCTCGCGCCACCGGGATAGAGCCGCGGCTGTCGCCATGGAAATCCCTGGTGCGCGCCAGGAAGAACATCACCTGCGCTTTCTCCCTGAGCACATCCACGCCCTGCTGTTCCATGTCGGTCAATAGTTCCATAGCTTCGCCGAGATAATCCCAATCGAGGCTCAGTTCGGCAAAGTTGAAATAGGCGCGCCAACTCAGGGCCAGGGCACGCAAGAGCAAAACCTGGGCATCGCCATGGGGACCATCCACCAAGTTGTACTCAACAGGAGCCGTAGCCACGCAGGCCATACCGGTGAGTTTTTCGCCATCATCAAAGCGCACTGTAATAATGCAGAACCAGGCCAGGCCGTCCAGGCCGCGTTTCAACTCATCGAAGTGACCGCAGCGAGCGGCCCACTCCCAGGCCAGCCACAGGTTCCTATATTCCACTTCCATTTCTGCCCGCGCTAGGTGCTGTTCCGAGCCTTTGATGCGCACCAGCCAACGCTCCAACTGGCCGGCGTAGTAAGCCGAATGCCGGTCACGCGCCGCAGCCCCGCCGTCTGGGGAGGCAGCCAGCTTCTCCAATGCGTATTGGTGAAGCAGCTCATGGATATCATAGCGGCCGGTAGAGGGCGAACGGTGCAGCAGCGACTTATTGACCAGCGCCATCAGAGAGCGCAGGTTGGCTCCGACCACTTCCTGGGCAGCCTGGCGAGTGAAGCCGCCATGGAATACGCCCAGGCTGCGGAAGGTCTCCTTTTCCTCATCCGAAAGCAGGTTCCAGGAATAGTCGCAAACGGCCTTGATGCTGCGATGCCGCTCGGGCAGGTCACGCTGGTCGGTCGATAAGAACTCCAACCCGTGGCCTGCGTGGTACCCGGCGTCCGGGTGACCGCTGTCGTCATACTCGAGATTCTCCTCGCTTCTACCAGCGGCGCCGCTGATTTCCGCGGAGATTTCCTGCGGCGAAAGCATTTCCAACCAGGCCGCGGCCAGTAGGATGCCCAGCGGCAGCCCACCCACCAGGCGGCAGATGCGGGAGATATACTTCAGGTCGGTCTCCAGCAGCTCAAAATCCGGGCGGACGCGGCGGGCGCTCTGCAGGAACAACTGCACAGCGCTGTAGCGCTGCGCGTCGGCGGGCGTTTCCCAATCGGGGAAGTCCATGCCCTGCAGGTGCAGCAGGTTCTCGCCCTGCACGTTCAAGCGCTCGCGGGTAGTCGCCAGAACCTTGACATCGGCGGCAGCCTGCAGGATCTCGGTGACCAGGCCGGCCCCCGGCAGCAGGTGCTCGAAGTTATCAAACAGCAGCAGCATGCGCTTATCGCCCAGGTAACCGAGCAGCTGAGTTTTTGCATCCGTAAGCCGGTCGATGTGATAACCGATGGCATCTGCCAGGATGGTCGGGATGGCTTCGGGCTCGCGCACGGTCGCCAGGGGAATAAAGAAGACACCATCGTTATAAGTGAGATCGCCGGACTCCAGGCAGCGCCGGGCGGTCTCTAACCCGAGGCGGGTTTTCCCCATGCCACCCGGCCCCAGGATAGTGATCAGGCGCACCTGTGGATCGTCGAGCAGGCGCGCTAATTCGGCCAGCTCGGGCTCGCGCCCCACGAAAGCCGTGGTTTGCGAAGGCAGGTTGTGCCGGCGGCGGTGCGCGCTGGGCGTAGAGATCGGCGCCACCGGAAGGGCCAACGCCGGTCCGGTGGAATTGGCCGTGCTTAGCCCCGCGCCCGCGTTTGCTTGCAGCAGCAGTTCCAGCTCGGCGCCCACCAGCCGCATGGAGGGGATGCGCTGCTGGGTTTCCTTCTCCAGCATGCGATACAACAGGTCTACCAGCGCCACGGGCATATCCGAGCGCAGTTGCAAGACATCGGGCGTGGACTGGTACAAGATGTTGGTCAGGATGGCGGCCACGTTATCCCCCTGGAAAGGCCGCCGCCCGGTCAGCATCTCGAACAGGATCACGCCGAAGGCCCAGATGTCGGCGCGCCCGTCCAGGCGAAGACCCTGGCAGGCCTCCGGACTGAGGTAATCGATGGTGCCCATCAGCAGGCCGGTTTGGGTAACATGGGCGCCGGACTCCAGGTGCGCTATGCCAAAATCGGTCAGACGGGGCGTGCCATCCTCGGCCAGCAGCACATTGGCCGGCTTGAGATCGCGGTGGGTGATGCCCATATGGTGGATGCGGGTGAGGGCGTCGGACAGTTCCAGGGCGATCTTGAGCGCATGGCGCAGCGACAGTTTGCCCTGTTTGCCAAGCAGTTCGGCCAGCGAGCCACCCGGCACATACTCCATCACCAGGTAATAATTGCCATCCTGCTCCAGGGAAGCAATGCGCTTGACCACGTTGGGGTGGTTGAGCTTGAGCAGCAGGTCGCCCTCGCGCTGGAAGCGCGCCACCACATCCGCGTTGAACTGCACAAACTCCGGCTTGAGCATCTTAATAGCCACGCGCTCACCGGTTTGCAAATCTTGCCCCAGGTAAACCGTACCCATCCCGCCACTGCCTAAGATATCATGCTGCAGGTCGGCGATTTGAAACCGTTCGGCGATCAACCGGCTGTCTGGAGAGAGCGATACTGCCATAGCCTTATTTTACCCTGAAAGAAACAAGTTGTACCCCTACCCCATCCATCCAGTTTCACAATTCTTGTTCTTCGAACAATCCGATGGAAGCCACCAGGCAGACCATGCAGACCACCAGGCTAGAGGCCAGCGCCCCGCCGGCGACAGGCAAGATGCCATTCTCCGGCAAGGCGCTCGCGCCCATGGCAAGCGCTCCACCTGCCGCCAGGCTGCCCAGTTGACTCGCCCAACCGGATAAAGCAGTGGGCAGCAGCGCGCTGATCTGGGGAATGCTGCCCAAGAGCATCAAAGCCACCACGCCGGCGATGCCCAGCCCGGCCGCGGCCCCGGTCGATTTGCCGATCACGCTGCCCAGGAAGGTGAGGGCGGCGAAAGGCAGCAGCCAGAAAAACAAGGCCAGGTTGAGCAGCAAGAAGTACTCCGCCTTGAAGGGACCGAACAACACCAGCGTGTAAAGGATGGCGCCGCCCATCGCCAGCAGGAAACCCGCCAGGTATACCAGCACCTGGGCAGTGAACTTACTGAGCAGGAAGGCCCAGCGCGGCAGCGGCTTGGACAACACCAGCGCAGCGGTACCGCGTTCCTTTTCGCCAGCCACCGCCCCCATGCCCAACAGCAGTGCCAGCATGAAGCCAAACTGGGTGAGATTCTTGTGAAACTGCACCATGGCATCGCCGGTGGTGGGGGGTGGAATCAGGCTGGCAAAGGCCTCTGCGCCGGGGATGGCTTTCATCAGCTCGGGCATCAGGTAAGCCACCAAGGGAGAGGTCATGCCAAACAGGCCAAAGACGACCAGCGTGATCAAGACGCGCTGGGTGCGCCACTGCTGGAACAACTCCTTGCGCAGCGCAGTCGCGAACAGATTCAACTCACGGCCCAGGAGATTGACCGGCGATGCACGGAAACGCTCCCGGCGCACGGTCCAGATCAGCCACAGCGCGCCGGGCAGGATCAGCAAGCCAAGGACGCCGTAGGTCAGCCAAGGATTGTCCCAGGTTTGCCCCACGTACACCAGGGTGGCATCCAGCAGGGTGTGATAGGCAATCGCCAGGAGCAGGTAAAGCAGGCTGCTAATTCGTGAGCGGCTAATTCGTGGACGCTGAAAAGCAAGCATGACCATCACAGAAAGCGTCACGTGGATCAAGATGGCGGCCAGGCGCTCGGCCAGCGGCCCGAAAGCAGCCCAGGGCGAGAGCAGGAAGGCATCCATCTGTGCCTGGGCCGCCGCCAATTGGTCTGGCGCCAGGTTGTAGGTGGAGGCCAGGTCATGGCCTACCAGCCCAGCCAGGACAGTAAAGGTGGAGGCCACGAACACGCCGCCAAAGACCATCGCTTCGAGGCCGCCGTGGCCCAGGCCCAGCATCAGGCTGCCTGCCAGGTTACGGGTGCGCGGCAGCAGGGCATAACCAGCGGCGCGGGCCAGTTCCTCGCACAGGCCGGCGGTCAATCCCAGCACCAACGCCACCTGCCAGATGGGCGGTTCGACGCCCGCCTCGCTTTTCGCCAGGATGCCCAGGTCTTCCAGCCAGCCGTTCAACGGCAGGTGCACCACCTGCGAGGCAGCGAAGGTGAGCATGCCCACGCTGAACCACAACCAGGGCACGCTTACCCGGCGGCGCAGCAGGCCGGCCAACGCCAGCGGCAGGCAGATCATCAGAACGACGGAGAGCGTGTAAGTCAACCAATAGGGGGTTAAATTTGGAGTCATAACCATACCACGTCTTTATGCGCTCACACGCAAAAAAATCTCTTCCAGTGTAGGGCGCACCCATTCATAACGATCCAACGCCAGGTTATGGGCGGCTGCCAATGCCAACAGTTCGCGGCGGGCCGCCAGCGGGTCGTTGACGGTGACGCGCAGGCGGCGGCCGTCCAGCGCGGTGGCCGCCGCCCAGGGTTGGGCCTGCAGCGCCGACAGGAAGGCAGCCGGGAACTCGGGCTCTGAACCAAGCGCGGGCCGAGCACTGTTTCCGGCGGGCAGTTCCAGCTCGATAGCCCCGGGGGCGTAACGCTGCAGCAGTTCATCACGGTCGGCCACCAGCGCCAGTTTGCCGCTGCGGATGATGGCCAGCGTGTCGCAGACGCGCTCGATATCTGCCAGGATGTGGCTGGACAGGAAGACCGTCACCTGGCCGCGCAAGCGATCGATCAGGTCGAGCACCTCGTAGCGCCCGGCCGGGTCCAGCGAGGAGGTGGGCTCGTCCAACAGCAGCACCGGTGGGCTGTGCACCAATGCCTGGGCAATGCCCATGCGCTGCAGCATGCCGCCCGAAAAGCCGCCAATGCGCCGCCGGGCAGCATCCTGTAAGCCGACCAATTCCAAGACCTCAGCGATGCGCTTCTTCACCTGCTGCGGCGACAGATCGAACAGGCGGGCACTGTAATCCAGGTATTCGCGCGGGTTCATCCAGTTGTAAAAGGCCGGGGACTGCGGCAGGTAGCCAAAAATGCGCCGGGCGGCGCTGTCGGCGGAGGTGGTTTCGATGCCACCCACCCAGGCCTGGCCGCGCGTCGGCTGCGCCAGCCCGGTGAGCATACGCATGGTGGTGGTCTTGCCGGCGCCGTTGCGCCCCAAGAAGCCGAACACCGAGCCGTAGGGCACTTCCAGATCCAGGTCTTCGACCGCCCGCACCATCTCTGGCCCGCGGCCGTAGTAACGCGTTAGCCCGGCGCAGCGGATGGCAGCTTCAGAATCAGGCATGCGGTTAGCTCTCTCGCTCGGAGAATAAGAAATACAAGATCGGCCCCAGCAGTTCGCCCACGATGATGATCGCCACCCAGATCCACTTCGACCAGCGCACCTTTGCCTGGCGAGACAGGTCGACCAGGGCATAGATTTGCAAGCCAAACTGCAGCAAGATCACCGGCGCCAGGAGCAGCAGCCATTTTGTCCAATCCATGTTCAGTTGTTGCATGTCGAACCTCCATTTTCCAAGCGGTTAACGTAAGCAAACGCCCGGGCCAGCAGATCTGCAGCGCTCTGCAGGTTCCACGGATTTACCGGCATCCAGTCCTCGCCAAAGTTCAGGTTAGGGCCGGCGCCCGGGGACTCCACATGCCGCTCGTTCCCCGGCACAGACCCGAGACGGACGGTGAGGAAGCTCATGCTCATTGCCACGGCAAAGATGACCCCCACCGGGTTGACCAGCACGTGATATCCCAGGATCAGCCCGTCGGTGTAATCCAAATCTTGGGCCGCGGTTCTCATCGCCGAATCCAGGTCGGGATGGGTGCGCAGCCCATCCAGGCTGAACTCGGTGGTAAAGGCCGGGCCGTCGAAATCCTCTTTGTCAGCCGGGCTGGCATACGCCCAATAGGCCGCCAACAGGTTGGCGATCACCAGGCGGTTGTGGGGGTTGGCGATCACGTTGAGCACAGGCATAAAGTGATTATACAACCGATTCGCAAAGTTTAAACGCGTTGGAGGAGCGCTGTCCCTGCGCTCCTCCAACAACTGCCGATCCACACATCAACCCTTCAACTATTTTTCAACGAGCCGGAAGGCGTGTACGGCCTCGAAATCCCGACCCATTGCAACCCGTATCTCCAATGTGCTGATCTGGTAAACCACCGACCACTGCGTGCCCGAGTTCGGGCCATGCTGCGCCACATTCATCAACAGGTCGAGCGCGTCTTGCGCAGCAAGAGGCTCGCCGCTGGACAATCTCTGCTGGAGGCGGTCGTAGCGCGGGCACTGCCCCTGGATATTGTCGCCGGCCTGTGAGACCAGGAAATTGGTCGCCAGGTGCCAGGGCTGAAGAACAGAACCAGCCTGCTCTCCAGGCCCAGGCTGCTCGTTTTTCAACACCACCAGCTCGCCATTAGCAAACTCCACCAGCGCGGCGTGCCCGCCGGCGTCTGCCAGCAGGTAATGCAGCGGCGGGCCGCCGGTCATATCCACGTTGTAACGCTCCACGATCGCCAGCGCCTGTTCTACGTTGGCAGCGTGGTCGAGCAGCTCGCGGATCAGGCCCAGCGAGCCGATGGTGGGCTTGGTCGCATCGGGCGCCATGCCCCCGTCCGGAACCGCCGCCATGCCAACCACCAGTCCCTGTTCGTTCAGGCCGTCGAACGGCAGAAAAGGCGCAGACAACAAGGCCGCCCGGTTGACAAGCGGCTCGTTCGCCAGGCCCTGGGCACTCTCCTGGTCATAACCCAGGTAAGCAATATCCACCATGGAAGCCGAGGTGTAGCCATCCGGCGGCTGGTAGAACAGCAGCAGCGCCGGGCTGTATTCCCAATCGAAATTGCGCCCGGAGAGCATGTTCTGCGGATCTGCAAAGGAAGCAAACAACGAGCAGCCCCAGGAGCGGGCCTCCGGCGACCGGCCTTCATTGGCCGGCGGAGGCGGCGCCGCGGCGGCAGCCCCCTTGATCTCCAGGGTGTAGAGAGGATAATCGTCCACCTGGGCCAGGGTGTTCAGCGCGCCCGACTGCTCCACAGTCATGCCGGCCGGGAGCACGACAGCATTTGTGGCTGCCGCTGGCGTATTCGCCGGGCGGCAGGCAGCCAGGCAGGCTGCGGCCAAAATAACAGCCGCCGCCCACCACAGCCCGGTTCTTAGACACATCCGCTGCTCCACCTCGATGGCCTGTACCTTTCGTAGGATGTCGACGCACGCGCGAAGATATTCGCTTTATATATACTCGGATGGGTTCAAAAAGGTTCTATCAATATTCGGTTTTGGGGGTAATGTAAGCAGAGTGGTAAAATACCTTGCCGGTGTACTCAGCGCAGGCGATTTACTCAGCGTCCGCTCTGCATCGCATCGACCACAACGGAGGTTAGAATGTATTGGCTTCGGGAAGGAAACTTGCTTTCCTTCTTTCTTTGGGGAGCGGTTCTTTGGGCGGCCTGGCTGGGCGGCTGGCTGATTGCCACGCATGCCTTCCGGCTTGAGCCGCGCGAACGCCTGGTGGCCGGATTGGGCCTGGGGTTGTGCGATTATTTATGGCTGGCCAATGTGCTCGGGCACTGGTTGGATTCCAGGTTGGCCTTCAGCGCAGCCGGGCTTTTGATCCTGGCTGCAGGGCTGGGATTGGGTCGGCTCTCGGCTCGCCAGGGACGCCGTCCCCTGCTGGAGTGGCGCGATTGGCAAGCCTGGCCCACCCTACTGGCAGTCCTGATCCTGGCGGGCTGGTTCACGTTCGTGGGGAAAGGCCTGGCGATTTTCGATGAACCCAAAAACCTGACCCTCATCTCGCGCATGGCCGCCAACGATATTCCTCCTCACTATTACCTGAACTCGGGATTTTACTTTCGCTACCATTACGGATTCCAACTGCTGGGGGCCAGCCTGGTATCCCTGGGCGATCTATTCCCCTGGAGCGCCTTCGACCTGTCGAAAGGGATCGTCTTTGGCCTCAGCGTGGCTCTGATCGGCCTGGTAGGGCGGCGCCTGGTTGACCATCCCCTGGCGGGCTGGGTTACGGCAGCCGTTTTTACCCTGGCCAGCGGCACTCGTTACCTGCTGCAATTCATCCCGCAAAGCTGGCTGGCCCAGGCCGACACGGCCGTTACCTTGATCGGCACCAGCGAAAACATGGCCGTACCGTTTTCACAATCGCTCACCCAGACCTGGACCCTGGACGGGGGCCCGCCATCCCCATTTTTGTTCGGGTACCTGAATGGGATATTTCCGGCCCTCACCATGGCCCACGCCGGTTCTTATGCCCTGTCCATCGGCATCATGGCCTTGTTGATACTGCTGATCACGCGTACCGCTCACCGGGCAGCATGCGTTGTGCTGGCGGTACTGCTGGCCTTTTGGGGGTTGGTGTGGGAATCGAGCTACGGGTTGTTCATGCTGGGAGGTGCGGCGGCTTCGCTCTACCTGGCCTGGAAGCAGCGCCGCAGCCTTTTAAGCCCACCATCCCTGTCTCTGCTGCTCTCAGTTCCGCTGGTGCTCTGGCAAGGCGGCACAATCACCGAAATAGCACGCCAACTGCTGCTGCAAGCGGCCAACTCGGGCATTGGGGTTGAGGGCCAGGTGACCGCGGCCGGCTTTTCGCTGCGCTGGCCGCCGGCAGTACTTTCATCACACCTGGGAGCGCTGAATATTTTCTCTCCGCTCGAGCTGTTAATCGCGGTCTGCGAGTTGGGGCCGGTGTTCCTGCTGGCCCCCTGGATCACGGCCTGGGCCTGGAAACGCCTGCGCACAGGCGAATGGATCTCCGGCGCGCTCATCATCAGCGCCTGGATCGGGCTGGCGGCGCCGCTCTGCCTGGAATACCAGGCTGAACGCGACCTCTCCCGCCTGACCGGGTACTCGCTGGGCGTCTGGACGCTGCTGCTGATCATCTTCGTGTGGTCAAAGCGGGACCAATGGCGGACGAGCCTGCTCTTTTGGGTAGGAACACTCTCGCTGGCCCTGGTGTTGGTGGGCGGGATCGTTACCACAGCCATCGAGATGAGCGCCCTGGCCTCGCCTCCCACTCACGGGCTGGGCATCGAAGGGCTGGATTCCCGCATGAGCGGCGACCTGTGGAACCGGCTGCCGGCCGGCGACGAGATTTTTGACGCCGACGGATGGCGCGCCAGCGTTCTCACCGGGCTGCCCACCCATGCCGCCATCGGGCAAGACCCGCTCCCTGCCTGGAAGGCACTGCAACAAGCACCCACGGTAGAGGCGCTGCTGGCCAACCATTATCGCTATGTCTATGTGGATGACTTCTGGTGGAAGATACTGCCCAAGGCCTCAAAAGCTTCTCTCTCCGAGCCTTGTGTAGAGGTGCTGGTCGAACGCTGGGACGATGATCAAAGGCACTTCAGACGGCTGCTTGATCTGCAGGGCTGCGCCGCGGAGTGAAGCCGGCTGGCGGTCACTTGATCACCAGGTGCGTGCGGCCCAGGCGAATCACATCGCCGGGACGGACGGCCTGCTGTTGGACGCGCAGGTTGTTGACGTAGGCGCCGTTGGATGAGCCCAGGTCGAAGATCCACCACACGCCGTTGCGCAGCGCCAGGCGGGCATGGTGGTGCGAAACCTGTCTGTCTGGCAAGACAAGCTGGTTATTGCCCGCTCGCCCAATAGTCAGGCCGCCGGGAGGCAAGGGCATGCTCCAGGCGCGCAACCCGGGAACCGAGATCTGCAAATGGTAGGTCACGCCAGGTGAAATGTACCCGCCAGGTGCGGCTGCCGGCGTCCCGCCTTGCCAGGGCGGCATCTGCGGGCGGGCCGGCGTTTGGCTGGGCCGCGAGCCGGAGTAGAGCGGATCCCGGGGGGCCGGTTGGGTGTGCGGGACGGGTGTCTCCGCCCGCCGGTCAGGCGGGGTAGACGGCATGGGAGCAGGATGGCTAATTCGTGGGCGGCTGGCCACGGGCGGGTAATTCGTGGGCGGGTTATTCGTGGGCGGGTAATCGGGCGAGGCCGGCAGGACGGCGGCTTTTTTGCGGCGCAGCATGACGGTCACAATCACCAGGACGATGGAGCCCAGGCAGAGCAGCCCCAAGCAGGCCGCAGCAGCGTAGAGCAGCCAGGGTTGGGCAGCAGCCGGCAGTGTACTCAGCGCCGGCGGTGTACTCAGCGTAGGCGATGTACTCAGCGCAAGCGGTGTACTCAACGCAGGCGTTTTGCCGTTCTCCTGCGAACCCAGGTTGGACTCCAGGATGGCGGCCAACTCGCTCTCGTCGAGCGCGGCTTGCTGTACGTTCACCGCCGCGGCGCTGCTCGAGCCGCCGCCCGGGTCGCTGAGCGCCATCTGCGGCGGCTGGGCCGGGTCGGCAGCAGGGTCCAGGCTGAATTCTGCCCGCGTCCCTGCTCGAACGGGGACTTCGGCGTAAGTGTAGCTGGTGCGCTGCCCGGCATTGGTCACGGCCACATCCAGGCTGAACTTGCCTTCCTGGTAGCCGGTCACGGTCACCTTGAACGGCTGGGCCGGGGCAGTAACGCTGGCATACTCGATGCCGTCTATGGACAGGAAAGTACCCGGCAAAGACTCGTCGATGCCGCCCTCGGCGTTGAAGCCCAGGCTGCGCCCGGAGCCATCCGTGATCGCCAGGTGGGCGTCCGAGTGCAGGGTGAAGTCCATCGTATAGCCCAGCCCGATCAGGTAGCTCTTCACCCCGCCCTCCACGTCCGGCAAGCCTTCGCTGCCGGGGAGATAGTATCGCTCGTAATAGGCTGAGGGTTCTTCGTCCGCCAGCAGTTGGCCGACGATCTCCTGGGCAATGGTATTGCTGGTGATCGCGCCGTGGGCGGCGGAATTCGTAGCGCTGTGCTCGATGTAATAGGCCTTGGTGGCCGCTTTGTTCTCCAGCGCCCACAAAGGCACGGTGCTGTCGCCATCGGTGAAACCCGGTTTCAACTTGACCTGGCGATTGCCGAACCAATCCAGGTATTTGGTATACAGGTTAGGATCCACATCTTCCAGGGTGTAATAGCCCAGGGTCTTGATGCCGTAACCAATGATGGTGTACAGCTCCACGCCCACCGGCAGCGGCTGGGGAGCATTCAAGCTGCCCAGCATGGCATGGAAATCGTTGGCCTGCTGGATCAGCGATTGGTTGGGTACGAGCGTGTTTTCCAGCAGCGGCACGTAGCAGCTGCATTGCTCATCATACTGCAGGTTGTGGTAGCGCACGGCCCAGGTTTCGGCCAGCGGCGCCATGGTGTTGGTCGCCTGGTCCACCACGAAGGGCGCCCGCGGGAGAAGCTGGTAAGCGCCGGGCATATTCTGCGCCAGGTGTTTCATCATTTCCTGGCCAACAGTGGGGTTGCCGAACTGGTAGCCATTGAGTAGGGCATAGAAGGCCTTGGGCGCGCCGTAATAGGGCGTAGCCAGGGTAATGATCTTGGCGACTTTGCCGGCACGTTCCGCTGAAGAATACACGTAAGCGTTGGCGATCAGCCCGCCCATGGAATGGGCGATCAGCGTCACCGGGAAGCCCTCGTTCTTCGCCATGGCCTGGTCCACCACCACATCCAGTGCGGCCAGGTGGCCGGCGTTGTCCAGGCGCCAATCGTAAGGGAAGACAAAGTAATTTTGATCTTCGATATACCCCTGGCGCTTGAGGAAGCCATCGAAGCCGCCGTAGACATCGGCTGCGCCCGAACGCAGGATATCCCTGGGACCGATATCATCGCTGCTATCCACCGGCGTCTTGCCATCGCCTTGCAGCGCCAGCGACTCCCGGTCGCCCATCAACGAGAAAGGCCACACCGGCTCGGCCCGGTTGGTCAGCTCGGTGCCGGCAATGCCCGGCAGGAAGATGATCGGGTCGAGCACAGCCAGCGGGTAGAAATAAACCGTGAAAGTGGTCGCGCCGTTCAGCGTGAAAGATTCAGCATTGATGCATCTGACCTCGCCGCCGGAGGTGCAGGCCACGCTCACATTGGCCGTACCCGCCGCGTTCTGCGGGTCGCTGAAAGCGCCGCTGGCGCTGATGGTCACCTTGTAAGTGCTATCGCCCTGGTCACCCAGCTTGCGGACGGTGGTGGTGGTCTTGGTGAAGCTGATCGAATTCGCCTTGTAATCAGCCTGGCCGGTGAAAACGGCCAGCACCGTGACATCTTCCAGCTCGGACGTGCTGGTGATCACCTTCCGGCCTTGCAGGCTGCCATCGTCCATCCAGGTCATCTCCAGGGGCGTATCATACAGGCTGTAATACAGACCCACGTCCAGTTGGCTGGGATCGGGGTTATCCAGCAGCAGAACATCCAGCGAGAGGAAACCAGAATACACAGCCCCGGGGACCGGCGTGGGTTCTTGGGCCAGGACAGTATAAGACGCTGGCGAGGCCAAAAGGCATAGCAGCAGGGTGCAGCAAGCAAGCAAATGCAGAAAGCGTCTCATAAATATAAAGATAGCATGAATCTAATAGCTTTACCAGGTTTTGTTGCCGTGATTGAGAAACGTCACGCAGATCAGAAAGATCACCCGAAAGCAGAGCCTCAATATCCTTATTTGCCGTAATTGACAATGGGCAAGAATAGCTGCAACTGTCGCTGGACGTAGCGGTAGACTCCCGCTTCAACCCAATTATTCTGGGGAGCGTTCGCCTGCAGGCTGGAGGCCGCGCCCAGATCGCCGCCGCTGGTGGCAACATACAAGACATCATAAGTATCACCCATACCGTAGCCCATCGCCGATACATGTACCCGGCCCAGCGTCCCAGCAGCTCGCTGCCAGGAAGTCCCGGCGTCGGTAGACCAAAGCAGCCCGCTCCAGGTTGAGGCATACAGGCGGGTCGAATCGTAATCGACAAACATATAGCTCGAGTTGCCTTCGCTGTATGGCGCCTCGACTGGTTCCCAGGTATCGCCGCCATCATAAGAGCGATGGGGCGTGTTCCCCACGGTGACAACCAGGATATCGTCGGGATGCGTGGCGATGGCAATGCTGCCGGTCCACTGCATGTAATACAGGTCAGGGTCGTCAATTCGTTCCCAGGTTAAACCGCTGTCGGTGCTGCGGTAAAGGCCAGTTCCGTCAGTCGAAAGGTAGACCAGGCCCGGCGTGTCGGGGTGGAAGGCAATATCAACGATCCGGGCAATATCTTCGCCAGGAACCACAGAGATGGGAGTCCAGGTCAGGCCATAGTCACTGCTGGAATACACAGCACCTTTTAAGGTGAAAAAGAAGTTATCACCAGCGGTTTGAAAGCCGGCCAGGATATGCCCCGCTTCGTATGGGTCCGGCTCCAGCGCATTGGGACAGCCAAGCGGGGAGCCCGGCGGAACATTCCAGCCTAGAGAAGACCAGCTCGCGCCGCCATCTTCGCTCAGGTAGAAACCTGGGTCTGAGGCGACAAAGATGCGCTGCAGGTTAAAGGGGTCTTCCCGGGCAACCCGGACATTAAAGGAATTCGGCATAGGCAGGAAGTCCCAGGTGCTGGCGCCGTCATAGCTTCGGTAAACACCTGCCCAGTGCTCAAAGGTCGCAAAGACCAGTTGAGGATTGCGCAGGGATGCCTGAATCTGGAGGGCGCGCATGCCGGTTAAGCCCTGGCTCTTAATCTCCCACGTCGAGCCGCCATCCAGGGTCTTCTCAACCCCATAGGCGGCATGGCCCAGGTATGCCACCTGGGGATCGGTGGGGTTGAAGCTGATTTCGCCCCCTTTGTCCCATTCGCCATAAGGCTGCCAGGTCGAGCCGCCATCGGGCGAGTGCAGCCGCACAGTGTAAACCGAGGTGGCACTGGCAAACTTTACAAACCACAAGTCATCGCCCCAGCCCCCAGCGGGGGTCACATCTTGCCAGGCGCTGAAGTTCGCATCGATACTTTTATATAAGCCGGTGTCCCAGCCAAACGAGACCCAAACTTCAGAAGGTAGGTACGGGTTGTAGCGGATGGTGCCCACATAGTCCACCGGAGGCTTGAGAACTTCAGCCCAGTGCTCGCCCCCATCGGTCGAGCGAAAAACCTGCCCGGTTTGGGTGCCCAGCACCATTTGAAGCGGGTCGGTAGGATGATAGTCCAGGTCGATCACCGGGATGCCTACCATGCTGGAGATCACCGTCCAGGTATTCCCACCATCGACCGATTTGATCAATCCGCGGGCGCCGCTTACAGGACTTCCAGGCGCGTGGGCGGCGCTGATAAACATCACCCCAGGGTCATGAATAGATGGAAATACTCGGCCAGATTCGAGTGCCGCGCCGCCGGGCCATTCATCCAGCACAACCGTCCAAGTGTCGCCTTCGTCTATCGAGCGCTCAATGACGCGGTTGTTATTGGTGTACAGCCAGGTTGGATGCAGGGGATCGATCACAAATGTGCCGTTGCCGTTGACGTTATTGCTGATAAATTCCCAGTTTTCAGCGCCATCGCGGCTGCGGAAGAGCCCTACATTATAAGCCAGGGCATAAAGAGTGTCAGGGTCACCGGGCTTGAGCATCAACTGGCGCACCTCGCCGCCAAACAGGTCGCCGTTGTTCCACTGTCCAATCCCCTGAGTGACCGTAAAGGCGCGGGTGAGGAAGCCTGCTGCCCCATCGGGATTGGTGAGCGTGAGGGTATACACACCAGAGTCCATGCCCCACGGCACTGTGGCGGTAATGGTTGTGCTGCTAACCCAGGTTACATCTGCGAGGGGGGCGCCGCCCAGATAGGCGGTGGGAGCGGTTAGCACGACCGTACCGGTCACTTCGACCGAGAAGCCTGACCCGCGGATGACAACCGGGGTATCCAGGTCATTGAGAGCGGCTGACGGGTCAATAGCAGTGATGGTCGGAGGAAGCTCCTGCAGTTGCGCGGCTTGGGCGGGGACGAAAAAGTCAAGCGAATCCAGTTTTCCTAGACCGAGCCAGGCAAATAGAATCAGAGCTACTGCCAGAATAACCTGCTGGTGTTTTTTCATTTCCGACCTTCTTTCTTATAACGCATGTCATAGAACGTGAGATTGAGGCACTCGGAGATTACATTATATATCAAAATAAGGTGGGGGGAATCAAGAATAACGCAGCCCTGTCATCAAAACGTTCCGCTCAACCCGGCCAGGGGATCGACGGCCGGCACCAGCGCCGATTCGCCCCGCCCCCAGGAGAGGTTGTCCAGCCGGGCGCACAGCGCAGCCGACACCAACAGGTCGTCGTGCACCAGTTCGCCGCCGGCCGCCTCCCGCAAGCCATCGGGCACACCCCAGCGCAGTGCCTGCCCGGGGCCGGCCAGCACCGTCATTTGGCAGTGCTGCACCTGCCGCCAGAAAAAACCCTGCAGGGCAGCCTGCTCATCATCGGGCGAGGGCAGGTGTTCGTGGTAGCGGCCGGTCTCGATGATCGCCAGGAAATCCCAGCCCAGTTTGCTCTTGGAGCGGGCAGTGAAGACGAAGGGCAGCACCCGCCCCGGCAGGGCGCGCTCCAGGAAGGAGGCCAGCCCGGCGCCGATGCCGGTGGCATCGACCACCAGCCAGCGCACCTGCCACTGCTCGGCCAAAGCCCGCACCCGGGCATAGACCATCGACTGGCTCATCCCCACCCACTGCCGGCGCTGCACCACCCGGTAAGTGGGCGCCTGGCGAATCTCGTCTGCCAGCGAGGCCAGGTCCACCTCGACCACGGTCAGGGCAGTGGCGTCACGCCTTCCTAGGGCAATCCCCGGCAGCGGGGCCTGGTAAAAAGCGCTCAAGCCGGGAGCCAGGGCCGCGCCGCTCTCCTGCCCGCCCACGTCCAGCAGCAGGGCGTACATCTGCCCGGGGCGCGGCCCCTGCAGGGCAGGATGGTCGCCCTGCATCAAGGCCCGGCGGCCGGGTGGGAACATGCCCGCCTCGGCGCCCAACTCCTCGTTGAAGTACTGCGTGCGCACCAGCGGATGGCTGCGCCCCAGCATGCCCACCTGCCCGGCAACGTATGCGCCGTAGGCCGGCACCTCGACGGCCACCTGGTCGGCGGTCAGGGTGAAGGCGCGCCGCAGCCCGTCGGCTTGCTCGGCCTGGCGGGCCAGGCGCAGCTCGCGCGCCAGCAGTGTCTGGTCTGTCCAGGCGGTGCCCCAAAAGACGCGGGTGGCGTTGGTAGAAGCCGCCATGGGCGCCGCCTCGCGGTCCCACTTCTCGATCTGCACATCCTGGGCCTCGTCACATTCCAGCAGCAGCGAGGCGGTAGCGCCTACGATGTTCGAGACCGGTGCACCGGAGAGGAAATACAGCCGCGCCTGGCCCAGCCAGTAGATGAAGCCCTGTTCCTTCACCCAGCGGCCCCGCGTGAAAATATTGCTGCGCAAAGCCCGCTCCAGGCGGCGCATGGCGTTCAGGCTCTGCGGCTTCCAGGTGGGCGAGAGCTTGACCAGCTCGCCGCCACAATTGGAAAACAGGTTGAGCAGGTACGCTTCAATGTGGGCCTGCAGCTCGTTCTTGCCCGACTGGCGCGGGAACATGACCGCAAAGGACAGGCCGCGCCGGTTGAGCACCGAATCGACCACCGCCTGCGACACAGCCTGCTGGTAAGCGCGCAATTGCAGCCCGGCGCCGCGCGCCGCGAAGGCTGTGGCGCTTTCCAGAGCGGCCTGGTATTCGCCGCTCAGGCTCTCCAATGCCGGATCAGCCATCCTCGGCGCCAATGCCCAGCTTGCGGGTCACGTTCTGCAGGGCTTCTCGCATGGCGCGTTCTTGCAAGCTTTCCTCCCCGCTGCCCAACGACTCTTGCGTTTGCAGCAGGCGCGCCAGGCGGGTGCCGGCCGCCCCGAGCGCCTCCAACAGGTCCAGCCATTCTTCCAGGGAAAGCTCGCGCTGGACGGCCTGGTCTGCCACCCGCCGCATCACCACGCGCAGCAGGTCGATCTCCTGCGCCAGCCCGCTCCCGGCGCACTGCTCCAGAGCGCGCGGGTCGCCGCGCCGGTATAAAGGCGCATACAGGCCGCTGAAGCGCGAGCGCCGCGGGCGCTTCAGCTCATCCACCAGTGGATCAGTCTTTGCCGGCATCCTACCTCCTCGCCTTAAAAACGAAGCAGGTTCGAAAGTCCATAGACCTTCGAACCTGCCAAACTGCGTCTTATGTTGCGTACAGTTATATTATAGCACAGATGTTCTTGTTACGCAACATGATTCTAGAAATTACTTAACCGCCAGGCGCTCGATCAAGGCCTGCAATTCCACAGCAGCTTCTTCAACCGTCATCTGTTCGTAGGCTACGCCCTGGCCGAGCAGCCGGAGTTCGTTCACAAACTCCTGGTCATTCGGCAGGTTCGGGCCTTGCGGGATGGTGCGGTCGACAACTGCATCGTAGATGCGGTAAACTTCCTTATCCGTGGCGGTGGCACCGGCGGCAATCTTCTGGCGCACAGCCGGCGAGCTAGGCACGCCGCGATTGGTCTGCAGGATTGCGCCTGCGGAGGGGGCAGTGACGAAGAAGTTGACGAACAGCGCAGCAGCTTCTTTATTCTGGCTATCCTTGTTGATGCCCAGGTACTGGCTCATCTGGATGACGTACGAATCTTCACCACCCACGGGGAGCGTGGTGGCGCCGAGTTTATCGGTCATGGCTGCCTGGTAGGAACCTAACTGGTTGCTCCAAATCAAACCGATGGCCGCTTTGCCTGCCACGAGCGCCGAGCTGTCTGGCCCGGTTTCGGCATAGGTGGCGGTGTTTTCCGCGTCGGGGATCAAACCATCGGCGCGCATATCGGCCCACAGTTGGATCCATTTCTGGGCAGACTCAACCGTTGCGTAGGACTTGCCACCGTCATCGCGCGTCCACAGATCGGTACCCTGCTGGGTGTAGAAATAGCTCAGGTAGTTCGCCTGGTTGGTGCTGTTGTCCACGAAGG
>CAZVRZ010000086.1:0-22711 GCA_964629965.1 uncultured Anaerolineaceae bacterium | reverse complement strand
GTTGGGATCGAAGTCGCCGGAGTTAGTGAAGCTGCCGCCCACGTACAGCGTGCCGTTCGGAGCGGTCAGCACGCCTCCGGCGGTGGCAGCCAGCGTACCCGAGCCCACGAATTCGTCGCCCGCGCCGCCGCCGATGACCACGTTGTTGAAGTGAGTCTCGCTATTCCCGCCGATGTGGCTATTGCCGTTGAAGACCACCGTGCCGTTGTTGTGGATGAAATCGCCATTATTGGTGAAATTCCCGTAGATGTTCAACAAGCTGGGCGGGCTCAGCGTGGCGCCAGGATTGATCACCAGGCTGTGAACGGTATCGATATCGATATCTACTGGCAGCGTTTGCACAGCACTCCCGGCCAGGGTGAGGGTGCTGGGTACGGTGGTTGAGATTTCCATCGTGCCAATGCCCCACACATTGCCTTGATAGCCAAAATTGGCATTCTCGCCTAAGCGGAGGCTGAAAGTGCTGGGGATTTCCACATGATTGAAAACTGCTGTACCGTAGAAGTAGGACGGCGCGCCCATAAAGGTTACCGTGCTATTGTTATGAACGAAGGTGCCGTTATTGGTAAAGCTGCCCCAGATATACAATGAGCTGGGTGCGCTCAGTATTGCGCCAGGGTTGATCACCAGGTTGTTGACAGCGCCAGTAACATACTGGGCCGTAGTACCTGCCAGGGTAAGCGTATTCGGTGCATTGCTCAGATCAAGTGTACCAATGCCCGACAGAGTGCCTGCATAACCAAGGTTAGCATTCATGCCCAGCGCAAGTTCTGAGTAGCCAGCAATATATACATCGTTGAAAATCGCTGACCCTGTAAAGACAGATGGCGAGCCGCTGAAATCCACGGTGCCTCCATTGTGAACAAAGCCTCCATCGCAGGCGAAGTTGCCAAAGATATAAAAATGGCTGGATGCGTTCAGTGTTGCGCCGGGTTTGACCACCAGATTATCCACATAATAAAAGGGCATATCCTGTAAACCGGAACCTGCCAGGGTGACGGTGGTAGGAGTATTAGATAGAATATCGATATCATCATTTGGCGGAAAAGGCACCGAAGGCACCACCAGGGTGCCCATATACCCAAAGTCTGCGCCGCTCCCCAGGGTGAAGCTGATCCCGTATGTTATTTCCACGTCATCAAAAATGGCCGAGCCCTGGAAGGTTTGCAAGCCATCGCTCCAGTCTCCTCCGAAAACAACGTTATCTCCCGATGGATGGGCCAATTCACCGTAAATGCTTACATCGCCAAAGATTTGTGTCGATGCTCCTTGCGCAAATTGGAGCACAGCCCCTTCTTCGACTCGCAAATTGGAAAGGGATACGGATTGGTATACCTGGGTATTACCGCTGCCGGCAAAAACGATGGTGTTAGGAGCATACGAGTCGGGGTAGAAATAGCCGCCGTTGAGCAGCAGGTTGCCTGTCAGCGTCATCGTCGCGCCTAAATACGGATCTGCGTAACTGTCCGCCTCAACCTGCACATTATGGAATATGGATGTGCCGAAAATCACATGGCTTGTAAATATACCCACAGGATACGATGCAAAGTGTACGGTGCTGCCATTGGGAATGAATTCCCCTGTATTTATTCCCATGGAATCGCCCCAATCCCCGTAAACGTTCATTGCGCCGTTTAGCGGTCCGGTCAGGCTCTTTCCATTTGCAATTTGCACATGATAAAAATTCCATGCGCCGGTGCTAGAGAGCGTTGTATTGCCTGAAAACAAAGCAATGCCGCTGGTTTGTTCAAAAATGGTCATGGAGTCCAGGTACATATCCGCCGTGCTCGAAAAACCACCTTGGACCTCGAGCTTGTTCCCGTAAACCGAAATCTGGTGGTTGAATTGAAAGACATTCCCGCTTGCGGCAGTCACGATTAATCCGCTTCCCAGGGCAGTGGTATTGAATGTTGTTTCGCCCGAAGTGACCAAAGGTGATAATACGGTGATGGTGCTTCCATCTAGCAGTGGATCAAAAACCACCATGCCTGTACTGTTCACTGCGCAATCCCACATCACCTCGCGCAGGCTGCCCTCGCCATCGTCGGCTGTATTATCTACCAGGCAGGGATCGCTGGTCGCGACCGGAGCCAGCGGCCCGTTGAGCGGGTTCAGTGCGGCCGCCTGGGCCGACATGACGCCCACTTGCCAGCTCAAGAAGACTCCTACCAACAGTAACATGCCTAATGCCAGCCCAATCCGACGGTATGGTTTTTGTCTTGAAAATACTAATGGATCGTTCATCTCATCCTCCCAGGCGCACATGTATGGATAAACCCAATCACTCTCTCTAAAGTATAACAGGGAATGGTTCGCTGCCAAATAATATTTTTGTAAGGTTGACAGCCAGAGCCTTATGTTTTCCCGCGTGCCAGGCATGCCCGGCACTTGCAGCGCCGCACGCCGTCTTGCCAGAATATTGTCCACCAGTCGCTGGTCAGTTCGCCGCACAATACGCATACATAAGGTCGTGCTGGATCGGTATTAAGGGTCGCCGGTCTTGGCTCAGGTATTGCCCTCGATACCTCTTCGGTCGGCGGGTTTTCCTGCACAGGGGCGGAGGATTCATTTTCTTGGTTGGTCTCTGCTTCCCGGCCTCTTTGCCGGAACCAATGCCGGTAATCGGCCTGGATCTGCTGTGCCTTCCGAAGCGTTTCTTGCAGCCCTTGCTTCTCGCCGGGGTGGAGCGGCTCGCCGTCCTGTGCGTCAAATTGCAGCCCCTCTAAGGGGCTTTCCTGTCTTCGTCCGCTGAACACATTCGGTGCGTGCACGCGCTGCAAGGCGCGGTAAGTGATCCATTGCAGCCTCTCGGCATCCAGGTAATGCAGTGTGCGCCCGGCTTCCAGGATGGGCAGGCCGGCTTCGGGCGCGGCCTGGTCGTAGGGAGTTTCTTTCAGAAAATCGCGCTCGGTCGGCGAGAGCAGGATGTGCCCGCTGCGGTATGGGTCGGGGTTGAATAATCCCTTCGAGATCACCCAGGTGACTGCGATTTGCGGATGGTTCAGTGTCTCCAGGATGGCCTGGCGGGCGGGCAGCTTGAGCCGTTCATTGATAATCCAGTAGGCCAGGAATCGGTCTCCCAGCCTGACCCAGCAGTCTACCGGCCTGGGCAGGCTGCCGCCGGGCAGTGTCTGCTCCAGGGTGGCATTCTCTGCAAAGACCTGCACCAGCCGCTCGTAAAGCACGGCCCGCGCCATCAGCAGTTCGGGCGAATCCAGGCCGAACGAGCACCCCTTGAGATGCTTGTGGGCGAAGTGCGGCCGGCGCACGCGTCCCACGCGCACCCGCAGCGGCTGCCGGCATCCCTGGCAGACCAGTCGATCCACGCGATCCATGTCGCGCAGCTCTCGAATGCGTTTCCGCCAGGCTGGGCTGAGGATGATGATCTCTGTTTCGCTGAGCAGGTCAAGCGCTTTGTACATTTGCTTTTCCAGGCGCTGGGCTTTGGAAATGGCCGGTCACACTTTTTTGCGCGTGCCGGCTGCCATCATGATGACGCGCTGCCAGGAATCGCCTTCCGGCCCCAGTTCTTCTTTGCGGAAGCGATAATCGTTCTTGCGGATATATTCGACCAGCTCGGCATCCAGATTTTGGATGTGTTCCCGGCTGAACGCCAACAGCCTGCTAAAAGCCTGCGGATCGTTGACGCGCTCGCAAGCCTGGCGCAGGTGGATCAGGCACAGGCCGTCGGAAGCCTGCAGGGCCTCGGTCATCGCCGCGTCTGTGAGCGCATCGACCAACACACCTCCCAGCAGCCGTTCCATGCCTTCTTGCTCGGCGCAGGCCGGGCAGGGCCGCCGCGGGCTGAGTGCCTGGCTGGCGCTCTTCAATGCCTTGGACAGGCTGCCAGACAGGCGCGCCAGGAATCCCGGCGCCGCGGCTTGTTCAGCCGGTGGGTATGGGGAGGGCATATCTCTGAGGATATTGGTCAGGATATCGTGGTAGATAATGGCGATCCCCAGCGCGTCTCCCAGTTTCTTTTCCAGCAGCAGCCAGGCATGAGGCGGGCAAAACCCGCGGCTTTCCCGCAGGTGCTGGCGCACTTTGATATCGTTCACATCCGCGTAGAAGAGATGATCCAGGTAGCGTTCGACTGCATCCTGGGCCACGCGGCACAACGGGCAGCCCGGTTGGCGGCAGGCCTCGATCAGAGAGAAATAGAGGGGATTTTTTTCAGTCATGGAGATATTTTACCGTAAGGTGTACAATCAGGTTAAGAGAAAGGTGATCATTCCTGGATGAATAAAGATATCTGGATACCGGCTGTGATTGGGGGGTATGTGTTTTATGCGCTCTCTCTATTGTTGTTTTTAGCCTGGAAAGGCTTGCAGGCGGCCGGTTGGCTGGGGAAGATCCATTTTCGTTTCATCCCATTCGAAGGTTCTTACGGGGGCGAACGGTCGCGGCTGCTTCAAAAAGAGTTCGAAGCGCTTGGCTTCGTGGTGCAAGATTTGTTCTTGGAACGATCGTTTTGGGGCGGCTCGGTGCGCTCGTTGGCTTTGGCTTCGGAGGCAGAACATACATTTGCCTCTATCTATGATCGCGGCAGCCAGGTTTACTATTATCTCTACACCCCCTTCTCTTCTGCCGGTGTTCTTCTCACTGCCAGTCGTGGTTTTCCCGCCATCGAGGCGCATGACTGCCTGGTTCAGAGCGTACCCACTCTCGGTCCAAAAGAGCTGTTGGGTGTTCATCGCGAGCGCCAACAAAAGTTCATCGCCAGCGGCTTCGTCCCTGGTGCAACCTCGACCCGGGCGGACCGCTTGCAGGCTTCGGACGCGTTTTACGCCAATCCCACTTTCCGGCGCTGGGCGCGCCAGTCTGTGATCAAGGCTGGCACCCGGCTGGCAGCCTTGATTTTGATCCCCGCTTTATTGCTGGGCGGTTACCTGGCGGCGACGGAGGGTTGGTTCCTTCGGCCTGCATCTCGTCTTGGGTGGGAAACGCGCACCTCGTTGGCTGGGGCTTTTTCGGTGGCAATGCCTGCTGAGCCGGTCGAAAAAACGGACGGTATGATCCACACCTTTACCTCGTACGATCTCTATTATGCCTATTATGCAGTCTACGCCGATTATCTCCCCGGTGTTCTGCAGGAATATGAGCCCGCGAAGATCTTCGAGATATTACAGGATGAGTTGATCCCCGAAAAAGGCACGTTGGTTTTTGAGAAAGATTTCACCTTTCAAGGATACCCGGCCCATGAGTTTCGCGCCCGTGAAAGCGACGATCTCATGACCCGCTTGATCGAAGGCCGGCTGTATATCGTTGAAAACCGAATATACGAAGTATATGTAAAGTATTTGCCGCCTGCCACGCTGGGTGAGGAAATCCAGGTGTACCTGGACTCGTTCAAGCTGCTGGATGAGAAAGCATTGGACAAGCTGCGCCGGGTGACGCCGCAGGGTAAGATGCCGGCTTTTGACCTGAAGTTCGTTCGACTCCATGACTGCGGTGGTGAGGCCGAGGTACCTTATGCTGCCTTTAAGGTGACTAACAAAGGCGAGGTTGTCTTTCGCAAATTGACCAGTCTGATCCAGGACGAACAAAAAGAATGGGTGCTGTATGGAAAGACTATGAACAATGGTTTAAGCAGCTTGGGTTTTCACACCAACTCTGAGGATTGTGGAGTTGGTGTGAAAAATGAACTCAGCCCTGGTGAGAGCGCGTATATCTCGCTGGCCTTGAGCACGCGCGAATGCTTACCCGCTTGCCGGGCTCATGCTGTAATCAAACTATGCGGTGATACATCGAACGCGGCCACCTGCGCTGAACGGTCGGTGGAATTTAACGTTCCCTGATATTAACAAGTTCCTGGCTTACTGCGGATTGGCTTGTCGAGATCGCTGTTGATTGGCGCTGCCTGCCTGTGCGCTCCGGTTACTGCGCCGGTTGCGGTCCTTGCGTTCGCCAAGACCGGTTCTTTCTGGGTTGGTCTTGTGCAGCCGGATGCCTCGTTCTGGAGGGCGTTCGTTTTTACGAGCGGCAGCCGGTTTGGCAAAGTCTTGCCGGGGCGGCTCGGGCACCTTGTAGTCGAAGTTGGCCAACTCCTGGCGTTTCAGTGACTCGCCCATGATTTTTTCCAGCGTGCGCACCATATCCAGGTCATCGGGGGTGATCAGGGTAAATGCCTCTCCGCTGTGCTCGGCGCGCCCGGTTCGCCCGATGCGGTGGATGTAAGCATCGGCGGTATCGGGCATGTCGTAATTGATCACGTGCGAGATGTTCTCGATATCCAGCCCGCGGGCGGCGATATCGGTCGCTACCATGATCTGGAAGCGTCCATCTCTGAAACCGTCGAGCGCGGTTTGGCGCTGGCCTTGGGTGCGGTCGCTGTGCAGGCTGGTCACTTGATAGCCGGCGCGCCCGATCTGGGTAGCCAGGCGATGCGCCCGGTGTTTGGTGCGCGTGAAGATCAGCACAGAGTCGACCGTGGTTTGCTGCAGCAGTTCCAACAGCAGGGCGGTCTTGAGGTGCTTGGGTACGGGGAAAAGGGCATGCGCCACGGTTTGTACCGGGCGCCTTGTGCCAATGGCGATCCTTTTGGGATTGCGCAGTGTCTTGGCTGCCAATTGTTCGATCTCTGCCGGAAAAGTGGCCGAAAATAACATCGTTTGGCGGCGGGTGGGCACGTATTCCAAGATGCGGGTGACGGATGGCAAGAAGCCCATATCCAGCATCCGGTCGGCTTCGTCTATTACCAATGTGTCGATCTCATCCAGGTGGGCGTGGCCCTGGCCGATCAGGTCCAACAAGCGGCCCGGGCAGGCGATCAAGATATCGACCTTGCTGCGCAGCGCTTCGATCTGGGGGGCGGCACTGACGCCGCCGTAAATCGTGGCGCTGTGGATCTTGGTACTGCTGCCAAGCTGGCAGACTACCGTATGAATCTGTTCGGCTAGCTCTCGTGTGGGGGTGATGATCAAAGCGCGGGTATGCCGGCGTTGTCCCACCAGCAGCTTATCGAGAATAGGCAATACAAAGGCAGCCGTCTTTCCGGTGCCGGTTTGGGCGGTGCCGATCAGGTCGCTGCCTGCCAGGGCAGGAGGAATGGCAGCAATTTGAATAGGCGTCGGTTCCGAATAACCGGCGCGGGAGATTCCCGCCATCAGGCGAGGATCCAGGTTGAACTGGGCAAATTTCACAAAAGTTCCTTTTCTTCAGAAGTCAATGAGATGTCAGGGGAAAGAAACGGGGTTCTTGCGTAACAGGAAAAAGACTGCTGAGTACAAATAATAAATTAATCAGGCGAACGATACCCGAGAATGCGCTGCCTGTCAAGGGCTATTCTAACCGGTGGGTGATATTGTCCAGGGAACGGCGCGGCCGCAGGTGAGGTTCTTCAGCCGGGTAGCCGATCGGCAGCATAGCGATGGGGCGTAAGCCATGCGGCGAACCAATGATTTGATACACGATATTTTCGTCGAAGGCGCCGATCCATACGCTTGCCAGGCCCAGCGCGCTGCATGCCAGCATGGCGTAAGTGCAGGCAATGGTGGTATCCTGTAAACTGTACAGCTCAACGCCGCGCTGCATGTAGCGCTGCTGCGAGAGCGCCGGGTGCGCACAAAATATCAGCACAACGGGCGCCTTGGCAACGTACTCCTGGCCAAGCGCAGCTTTTGCCAGTGCCTGGCGTTTTTCCTGGTTGGTCGCTACATAGATCTCATAGGCTTGCAGGTTGCCCGCCGAAGGGGCGCGATTGGCGGCCCGCAAGATCAGTTCGAGTTTTACCGGTTCGATGGGAGTGCTCTTAAAGGCGCGCACCGAGCGACGCGCCTGGATCAGCGTAAAGAAATCTAGCTTTTGAATGTCTACCTGGAATTGGTCGCTTGCCTCTTTCGGCTGCTTCGGCTGTTCGATCGGTATGAGCGGCTGGGTTTGCAGGTGCCTGACCCAGCGCCTCAGGGCTTCTTTGGCCTCTTCTTTGTTGGCTTCTTGCGCCAGATCATCTTCGGATTTCTGATCTTTGTCAGGCATACGACCTCCTTGCTCCTTCACCGGCCGGATTGAACGATTGTCTTAATTGTATCTCACTTCCTCATAAAATGTGTATACTATGATTACATGAAAAATTTCTTAGCGCTCTTCCTTTCGGCCATTTTGATCTTAGCTGGCGCTTTTCCTCCGCTTCCGGTTAGTGCTGCTCCCTCGAACCCATCCGATCCGTGGTGGGACGGCGGCTGGCCTTATCGCTTGCGCGTCGATGTCAGCGGCAGCGGCGTCGCCCAGGTTGCTGTCGATTTCACCGCGGTGTTCCAGGTGCTGGGCTTGAACCAGGCTCTGCTCGACTTGCGTTCTCTGCGCGTGGTGCCTTATGACGGCGGAGAAAAACCTCTGTCGCCCATCGCCTATGCCGAAAGTTACTCGACTCCGCTGCCCGATGCCGAAACGCTCGCCCGTTGGCGGATCAACACTTCCGGTTCGGCCGCCTTGGATTCGACGCGCTTCACCAACGGCAGCGTTTCTGTGCGCACCGAAGTGATCAATATTGCCGGTGGCTATGATTATCCCGGCGTGGAGTACCTGCCTGCTGCTTTGACCAATTGGAGCGCTTACGAAACATTCTTGTACGATGTCTGGCCCGAAGTGAACGCTTCGGCGCTCGACCAGGCGCCCGACCTGTATTGGTTCAAGCTGTATAATGCCTGCGCAGATTCGGCGATCACCCAGGGCGGCCCGCCTTTGGCATTGAACCGGTGGAATTACGCCTCCGTCTCTTTGAACCCGCTGGATACCTGCCGCTCGCCGCAGTTGAACCTGGCCAACATCACCCGCATGGAATTCCACACCCGGGATAACGCCTCGGTCAATGGGCGTTCTGGCCTGTGGGACGATGGCGACATCCTGCGCCTGTGGTTTGACAACCTGCGCCTGGTAGATCAAAACGCGGGTGCGCTGCGCTGGCAGACCCGGACGGGGATCAGTGTGTACTACATTTACTTCGACACGTTGACTCATGCCGGCCATCCGCAGTCCGAACTGACTGCCGGCCTGGGCCCGGCCACCCTGACCGGGGTCTTAGGCGCACCCGAGGCGGGCGGATATTATCACCAGGTCGAAGCGACCAGCGGCGCAGGTAGCCTGCAAATCTGGGCGGCTCCCAGCGTGGAGAAGATCTTGCGTACTATGGCCGCACCGGTAGACAGCTTCCCCTTGTGGGTATCTGCTGCGCGGGGCGAATTCGAACCTTTCCAGATCGTAGTGCGTTCGCCTGCCGCCCAAAACCTGGCTGTTTCGGCTTCCTCTTTTACGCAAGGCGGACGGTCGATCCCGGCGCCCACTCTGCACCGGGTCGATTACGTCAACATCACCACCGCAGGGGATGCTTACGACCGCCTGGGTTGGTGGCCCGACCCGCTCTGGCCTTTGGACAACCCTTCCACGGTCGCCTTTCCTGCAGGAGAAAACCAGCCTTTGTGGTTCACCGTTCATATTCCCTGGGATGCTGCGCCGGGACAGTACACCGGCTCGATCACCATCGGCGGTGCCGTCGTTCCGGTGAACCTGCTGGTGTGGGATTTTTCGCTGCCGCGCACCATTCACCTGGATTCCGAGTGGGGTTTTAGCTGGAGCAGCATCGTAGAAGATATCTATCAAGGCTCGACGGACCTGGGCGGCTGTTATTGGGATGTTGTTGAAGCTTTCAAACAGGACTTTATCGACCACCGCCTGGTGCCCAAGGGCGTGGCATGGCCGGCCGGGCTGAACGCCCCCGGCGGCATCGATTTCAATTGCACCACGGGGGTTCTCGACCCTGACTCTTGGGGGGATTGGGGTTTCGCCGCCATCGGAGGCCGGTATATTCACGGCGTGGGCGGATTCAATGCGGGCTACGGCTTTCCGGTTTTCCTGGGCTTCGGCCCGCGTGATAACTATCCACCCGACAGTTTGCCTTATTCTTTCTGCGGCATTGAGCGCTCTGGCGTGCTTGGTTCACCCGAATTCCAGGCAAAATGGAAACAGTATTTGAGCGCTCTGGATGCTTACCTGGTATCTGATAACTATACCTCTGCCTATTACCATATCGTCAACGAGCCGCAAACCTTTGCCGATTACACGGTGGTTGGGCAAATTTCTGCCCTGACCGAAGCGGCCGCACCGCATCTGCGCCAGATGGTCAGTGAGCAGGTCGAAACAGAGATCTATTCTTACCCCGGCGCAAAAATCGATATCTGGATGCCGACCATCACCAATTACGAGCCTATCAGAAGCCAGGATCGCCAACTCAATCACGGTGAGCAAGTCTGGTGGTATTTTCTTTATGGTGATGATCCGCCTCTGCCCAATCCGATCTTGATGAGCCATCCCGGTCTGGAGGCGCGGCTGCTGCCCTGGCTAGCCTGGAACGAACGGGTAGATGGTTTGCTGCACTATTCGGCCACCGATTGGAACCCCAATCCCTGGACTACGCCCAATGTGACCGGTAGAGACAATGGGGATGCCTTTTTCTTCTATCCTCCTAACAAAGATGGTTCCTACCTGAGCGCATGCGGCGCCAACGGCAACCGGCTGGTACCCTCGATCCGCTGGGAAAACCTGCGGGATGGCATGGAAGATTACGAATACTTGTGGCTGCTTGCGGGCAATCCGCAAATTGGCCAGGCCAATGCTGCCGATGCCTATGTGGCCCACCTGGTTGCTTCGCGCACCCTCTTCAGCCTGGTGCCCACCGACCTGGTGGATACCCGCGCCAGCCTGGCGCAGGCCCTGAGCGTACCATGGGCTCCCCATTTCCTTTACTTGCCGTTCCTGAAGAAATAGGGCGGTTGTACTAATCTTGTTCACGGGCTATAATTTGTTCAAGTTTGCCGGTACAGCAGCAGCACGAATACATTCAGGAGGTTACTATGGCATCGAGCGATGCACAAATCAAAAAGATCGCAATTTGCACGGGCGGCGGAGATGCCCCTGGCCTGAACGCGGTCATTCGGGCGGTTACGCTTGCAGCCTTGAACCGGGGGTGGGAAGTCTATGGCATCCGGGATGGTTATAACGGCCTGATGACGCCCGAACAGTATGTGGAGGGCGGCCTGATCCGCCTGACCGCTGAGCGCGTGCATGCCATCACTCACCTGGGCGGTACGATCATTGGCACCACCAACCGCGGCAATCCGCTGCATTATCCTGTCAAAGGGTTTGACGGCAATTATCAAGAAGTGGATCGTTCCGATGAATTGGTGCGCGCTTTTCAGATTCGCCAGATCGATGCCCTGGTATCTATCGGCGGCGACGGCTCGATGATCATTGCCAATGCCCTGGCTCAAAAGGGGTTGTGGGTGGTTGGCGTTCCCAAGACGATTGACAACGATTTGGACCAAACGGTGATCACTTTTGGTTTCGATACGGCCGTGTCTTTTTCAACCGAGTGCCTGGATCGTTTGCATTCGACTGCTGCTTCTCATCGCCGGATCATCGTGGTAGAAGTGATGGGACGTTATGCCGGTTGGATCGCGCTGGAGAGCGGCATATCCGGATCGGCTGATTTTATTCTCATTCCAGAAGTGCCCTTCGATCTAAATATTGTGGCCGAGAAAATCAAGGAAAGGGAAGCGATAGGGCGAGATTATACCATCGTCATGGTGGCAGAGGGCGCCAAGCCCAAAGGCGGAGTCTTTTCCGTGGTCGGCAAGGAGCTGGGCAGAGCCGATCGTTTGGGCGGCATTGGCGAAAAAGTGGCTGAACAATTGCAGGAAGTTACCGGCAAGGAAACCCGGGTGGTGGTTTTAGGCCACTTGCTGCGGGGCGGTTCGCCGACCTCTTTTGACCGGTTGACTGCTTTGCGCTTTGGGGCGGCTGCCGTGCGCGCTTTGGAAGAAGGCCAGCGCGGTGTCATGGTGGCCCTGGACCCGCCCACGGTCAAGTATGTTCCATTGGAAGACGCTACCCGCCGCATGAAGACGGTTCCACTGGATTGCGATATCATGCAAACCGCCCGTGATTTAGGCATTTGTTTTGGCGATTGAAGCGTAAAAAAGCGGTATAATAGCTTGAGCATGGCGTAAGCCATGGTTTTTTCTTATTGTATTGATTCTTACAGGAGGTGAAACAGACCATTTGATCATAGGGAAATGAGGCGTATGACCTCGATGCTTGGGGATTGACGAGGTGACGAGGACGAGGGTTTCTCACTGCGAAGTGAGACTAACCGAACAACACAACCAGGTTGTCAGCCTGTTGTGCGGGAAAATCGATAGATCAGCGGATGCCCTCCGGGTGTGCCATCTCCCGAATATTTTCCCTCCAAATTACAACCTTGTAATAACGCTATACGAGTGATCGGATAGACAACATTACAGGGAATGGCGTAATGAATAGCGCTCAGCATCTACTGCTGCAGCGCGCTATTGATATAGACTATTACTGGAGGATCCATATGTGTGGAATAGTTGGATATATCGGTTCGCAAAATGCGACGCCGATCATTTTGAATGGTTTAAAACGCCTGGAATATCGCGGTTATGATTCTGCCGGCCTGGCGGTCTTGGAAGATGGGCACATTGCAGTACGAAGGGATGTCGGCAAGTTGTCCCGCCTGTTCGATTTAGTGCAGGAACTGCCAGTGCGGGGAGAGATCGGCATCGGTCACACCCGCTGGGCTACGCATGGCATACCCAGCGCACGTAACGCCCATCCTCACCGGGATATGAGCGGCGATTTTGTGGTTGTGCATAACGGGATTGTCGAAAATTTTCTGGAACTGCGCTCCGAACTGGAAGCCGAGGGCTTTGTATTTAGTTCTGATACTGATACCGAGATCATCATCCACCTGGTGGAACGTTATTTCACATCCGATAATGGTGGTTTCGTGGCTGCTACGAACAAGGCGCTAAACCGCCTCAAAGGCGCCCATGCGATCGTGGTCATGTCTTCGCGCGAGCCGGATAAGATCATTGCGGCCCGCATCGGCAATGCCGGCGGGGTGGTGGTGGGGGTTGGCAATGGAGAAATGTATGTCGCTTCGGATATGCCGGCCATCTTGGAGCATACCCGTAGGATCATCTTCCTGGAATCGCGCCAGCTTGCCGTGGTGACCAGGGCTGGGGTCAGCATTCAGACACTGGATGGTAAAAAGGTTTCCTACCAGGTTCACACCATTTCCTGGGATCCGATCGCGGCAGAGAAGGGCGAGTATCGCCACTTCATGCACAAAGAGATCCATGAACAAGTGCGCTCATTGACCGAAACGATTGCCGGCCGGGTTGATTTCAACACCGGCAGCATCCGCCTGCCGGAATTGAACCTGGACGAGGCCATGGCGCGCCGCCTGAAGAAGATCCACATCATCGCCTGCGGCACGGCCTATCACGCCGGCCTGGTGGGAAAAGTGTTGATTGAGCGCATTGCCCGGCTGCCGGTTGAAGTCGAAATTGGTTCAGAGTTCCGTTACAGCGACCCCATTTTGGATAGCGACACGGCCGTGTTGGCCATCAGCCAATCGGGCGAGACGGCTGACACGCTGGCTGCGATGAACGAGGCCCGCAAAAAGGGCGCCATCTTGTGGTCGATCGTCAACGCCATTGGCTCGGAGGCTATTCGCATAGCCGATGGATACATCTCGATGCAAAGCGGCCCTGAGATCGGCGTGTGTTCGACCAAGGCCTTCACCGCTCCGCTGGTTGATCTGTATATGTTGGCGGTCCTGTTGGCGGATTTGCGGGGTGTGCTGTCGCTGGATGAACGAAAAAGACTGACGGCCGATCTATCCCTGATTCCCGATTTAGCCAGCCGCTGCCTGGAAAGCGAAGACCAGATCATCCAGGTGGCCAGGGCTTTGCTTAACACCAATCACTGCCTGTACCTGGGGCGCGGCATCAATATGCCGATCGCTTACGAGGGCGCCCTCAAGCTGAAAGAGGTCTCTTATATCCACGCCGAAGGCTATCCGGCGGGAGAGATGAAGCATGGTCCGATCGCCCTGATCGACCGCACGATGCCGGTGGTTGTACTCGCGCCCAAGGATCCCTGGTACGAGAAGATGCTCAGCCAGATCGAGCAGGTAAAAGCGCGCGGCGGCCTGGTGGTGGCGGTTGCCACCGAAGGGGATGAGAAGATCCTGCCCCTGGCAGACCATATCTTATGGATACCGGAAACTCCCTGGATGCTCAGCCCGGTCATCACTGTGCTGCCGCTCCAACTGTTGGCCTACCACATCGCTGCCCTGCGTGGTTTGGATGTCGATCAGCCCAGGAACCTGGCCAAGAGCGTGACGGTGGAATAACGGTCGTCATCGTCCGTTAATATAAAAAAGGGGCTGTCTTGTTTTCAGACAGCCCCTTTTAGTAACTCAATCGATCGATTTATTAACCCTTAAGGAATTCTTCCAGGGCGCCTTTGCTGATGCGATAGGCGTTTCCTAGCTTGCGCGCCTTCAGATCACCGGCTGTAATGGCCGCGATCACATCCTCTTCCGAAACCTTGAGGAAGGATGCTGCCTCAGAAGGAGTCATCACATCCGGCATGACGGTTGATGCTGTGGCTCCGGCTGCTGCAGCCGGGGCGACTGATGCGCCTGCGGATCCCATAGTATTGAGACCTTGGACGGCGCTTGCCATCACATTCCCAATCCCAACGCCTGCGCCGATGCCAGCGGTTAAACCTGCGCCGCCGCTAGGGTTCTTCGCTGCATCTCGCAAGGCATCTGCTGCCTGTAATTGAGTGTAGACAGACATATCCAGCATACCCATTTCACGCAGTTCTTCAGCCGATTTGGTGGAGGGTTTCAGGTTCTCAATGTAGAAGGTCTTCAGCGTCAAGCCAATGGCAGAGAAATCATCCTGCGTTTTGGCGCGCACACCCGCACTCAGCTCGTTGGTTAGCCCGATCAATTCGGGAACGCTGGTCTTCGATGCAGTTTCACCCAGCAGATCTTGAAGCTTGGAAAGCAGCATGGACCGCATGCGGCCTTCGATATCCTCTGTGCGCATCATACCTTGCGCACCGACGATCTGAGTGACGAACTGCTGTGGGTCTTTCACCTGGAAACTGAACGTGCCGAAGCCCTGCAGCAGAGCAACGCCCAGGCCCATGCCGGGGTTGCGCACGATGATTGGTTGGGGGGTGCCCCATTTCTGATCTGCGAATTCGCGCATCGACACGAAATAAACTTCTGCCGGGAATGGGGTACGATCATTGAACAGAGCTTTGCCTATCTTGTCGATAAGCAGGGGGACGTTGGCGGTGGTGATGGTGTGGCGTCCGGGACCAAAGGTATCCAGAGCATTACCATCTCGGAAGAACACGGCCACTTGCGATTCGCGTACAATCACCTGCGAGCCAATGCGGAAATCGCCCGGGCCGCTTTCGGGGAAGCGGTGAACGATTTCATTGCGCATTTCATTTGGATATTCGATAACATCAAAAATTCTAGCCATCACTTACTCTCCTCTAGAGTGAAAACGATCCAATCTGATAACCTTATCCCCCGGTGATAACTTCTTCCCGGCGGTCATAAGCCTCAACGCACTGGCGAGAGACGCTTTCCAGGTTGCGAATCGCGGCTGGAAGTCCCTCAGTGCCGACCGAAGCCTGGACATTGTCGATCGCGCTGCCAACTCCGTCTGCCATATCCAGAAGCGTCGCGTCGTACTCGTATAACTTGGCCAACTCTTCTTCGTTGATCTTCACGGCAGCAAACAGGCTCGAATATCCTCTGCGTGCTGTTCGCACCCGATCGGCGAATGTGCGCAGCTTGATTGCGGATGATTCTAGATCGTCTACGTAAGCAAGTTCGCCGTGATCGACGAATTCGCTCTGTAGGGCAGAAACCCTTCCTTCCAACTCTCTGAATCGCTTGAAAATGGTATCGCGCAGCAATTTATCGGAGTCTCTGCGGGCCTGTCGTTCGATGTAGCCTTTAAACCCCGGAATCTTACTGGCGAGTTTTTTGAAAATATCTTCGTCACCAGAAACAGTATTGAATATTTGATCCTTTAGGTCACTCATTGCGTCCTCCTGAATAAGATCCACTAACGAACATTAGTGTCTCTGATTATAGCCCCACTTGCTTCACAATGCAACTAACTGATGATATACTTCCGCCTGTCTTTTTTACCCTGTTATTGCGAGAATGTTTTTCGATAATATGTCGCTGCTTTCACACCTTCTTGTTGGTCTGTTCTTTACGGATGAAGGAAGGCCAACCACATGATGAAGTTCGATCGATGGGTGCTTTACTCCACAGAGTATTTATATAGAATTTATTTGTTACGATCGGTTTATCTGGTAAATTTAGGCCAGCGTTCGTAACGCGCTGGTATTCTATTCGTGGCATTGTGGAATATCTTACGCGAGGAGAAATGTATGGAATTAAAGTCCAGGTCATACGATAAAGTCGTTATGTTGGTAAAGATGGGTGTCGATATTCCCAATCCTTGGACGTTAGATATTGGCAGCGAGGTTGACCCAGACCACATTTCTAGCGACGGAGTGACAATTTATCCTGGCTGTCGTATATACGGCAAAGAAACGGTCATTTCGGCCGGTGCGAAGATCGGTTATGAAGGACCGGTGACGATTGATGACTGCCAACTCGGCCCCAAAGTCGAATTAAAGGCCGGCTATTTCAATAAATCGGTTTTTCTCGAAAAGGCAAATATGGGATTGGGGGCTCATGTGCGCGAGGGGTGCATCCTGGAAGAGGAAGCGGGCGGAGCGCATTGTGTAGGCTTGAAGCAAACCATCCTCTTCCCATATGTGACGCTGGGCAGTTTGATAAATTTCTGCGATTGTCTCATGGCAGGAGGCACCAGCCGGAAAGATCACAGTGAAGTTGGCAGTTCGTATATCCATTTCAATTTCACTCCCGATGGCGATAAATCTACCGCTTCCCTGATCGGTGATGTTCCTAGAGGTGTCATGCTCAATCAACCTCCCATTTTCCTTGGTGGACAGGGTGGCATTGTTGGGCCTGTTCGGATTGGGTATGGCGATGTGGTTGCTGCCGGTACCATCCTGCGCAAGGATGTCGAGGAAGAAAACAAGCTGGTTTTTGGTAAAAGTATGGCGGGCGAGATAAAGGATAGGCATCCCAATAGCTATCCTTCTCTGCCGCGGGTTGTTAAGAATAATATCATCTACCTGGCAAGCCTGGCTGCGCTGGAACAATGGTATATGTATATTCGCCGGCCTTTTTTTGCAAAGCAAGAGTTCGGCGATCTTGTCTATGCTGGGGCGATGAGAAACCTGGCTTTAGGAAAAGATGAACGCATCAAGCGCCTCCAGGCTATGGCGACAAAGGTGGAGAGCACTCTCGGTAAATATTCTGACCAACCGGCATTGGACGTGGGCAAAAGAGAATTTCGTTCGGCTGCCGGCGCTCTCCAGGATATCTTCGACGTAAATCGGGCTGCCAGCCTGGGTGTAAACCTGCGTGATGATTTTGTGTCTAAGGCTGCTGCACATATCACCGGCAATGGATTAAAATATATCGACTTTATAAAAAGTTTGCCTACTGAAGTATCGAAATTGGGCACCCAATGGCTTGCAGCCATCGTTAACGACCTTTGTGAAGATGCACAACGGCTGATGCCGTCGTTGGAATTATGGCGTAAATCTTAGTTTTTACAACCCCAAGGAGATTATTTTATGGGACAGTTATTTGGTACAGATGGTATCCGAGGTGAGGCTAATCGTTGGCCGATGAATTCAGCCATTGCTTTAGCAGTTGGACAGGCGGTTACGCACATGCTGCGTACATCACAACGTCGCCCCCGGATCATTATTGGAAAAGATACGAGAATTTCGGGTTACATGCTAGAAAGCTCGCTCGAGGCGGGCATCACTTCCATGGGTGGGTCCCCTTACCTGGTCGGCGTTCTTCCTACCCCAGGAATTGCTTTCATTACCCAGAGCATGCGCGCCGACGCCGGTATTGTGGTCTCTGCTTCTCATAATCCATACCAGGATAATGGGATCAAGATATTCTCGGGCAACGGTTTCAAATTGTCCGACGAACAGGAAGAGACGATAGAGAAATTGATCCTCGAAGATCATCTTCCTGACATGGCGCCGCCTGCCTCGGACATGGGACGAGCGTATCGCCTGGAAGATGTGCGCGGCAGGTATATTGTTTTCTTGAAGAACACATTTCCTCGTTCTCTGTCTATGGAAGGGATGAAGATTGTCCTGGATACTGCCAATGGGGCTGCATACCGGGTGGCTCCAGAAACCTTTTTCGAATTGGGCGCCGATCTGGATGTGATCCACAACGAGCCAAATGGTTTCAATATCAATGACAATTGCGGATCTCAGCACACCAACGATCTTAAACAACGTGTGGTAGAAACTGGATCTGCAATCGGGCTGGCCTTTGATGGCGATGCAGATCGCCTGATCGCAGTAGATGAAAAAGGAAACGAGATCACTGGCGATCAGATCTTGATCATCTGTGCCAGGGCTTTGAAAGAAAAGAACATGCTGAAAAACGATCTGCTTGTTAGCACCATCATGAGCAATCTCGGCCTTAGCATCGCCTGCAAAAAATATGGTTTTAAACACCATGCTTCCAGTGTGGGCGACCGGCATGTTCTGGAAGATATGCTGCGTTTGGGCAGCGTGGTTGGCGGTGAGGAATCGGGCCACATGATTTTCCTGGCTCATCACACCACCGGCGATGGCATCTTGACCGCTATCCAGTTGATATCGGTCATGCTGGAAACAGGGAAGCCGCTGTCTGAACTTGCCAGACAGATGGATGTATTCCCCCAGAAGCTTCTCAACGTACCCGTAAAGAGCAAGCCCGAGCTTTCTTCAGTTCCCCAGGTGATGGAAGTGATCAAGCAGGTTGAAACAGAGCTTGGCGAAAACGGACGTGTTTTGGTGCGCTATTCTGGCACCCAAAATGTCTGCCGGGTGATGGTCGAGGGTCCGTCCAAGGATGTGACCGAAAAATACTGCCAGCAGATTGCTGATGTTTTGCAATCGGCGATTAAATAATTCGAGAAAAATCCAATGACAATTCAAGTTATTATCACCAAAGATCTCGAACAGTTGAGCGCCGAGGCTGCCAGGATTGTAGAGAAAACCATCATCGAAACTCTTGCAGTCCAGCAAGAGTTTAAGTTGGGACTTGCCACCGGAAATTCTCCCACGGGGCTGTATAAAAATCTGGCAAAGGCTGCCAATGCCGGTGCATTTGACTGTACCAGGATCCGCAGCTTCAACCTGGACGAATATGTGGGTTTACCTGGAGAAAATGCCCAGCAGCGGGTATTGCATCCGGAGAGTTACAGCTACTTTATGATCCAGGAATTTTTTGGTTTGCTGAAGCACAAGTTCGCCGAGACCAGTGTGCCTTATGGCTCCCTGATCGATCAGAAAAAGATGGTAGGGGAGTTCGCTCGATACCCGCAAGACTGGCAGGAGCTTGGCGTTGACGCCGGGCGGTCGATCGCGATCAAACCGGATACGGCCTCGGAATACCTTGCATGGATCCACACTGAAATCTTAGAGCGCTACGATAAGAAAATCGCCGCAGCCGGCGGTATCGATCTCCAGGTAATCGGCGTAGGCGGTAAAGGGCATGTGGCCTTTCACGAAGCGGGTATTCCGTTTGGCGGCAGCCGGGTTATGTTGGTCAAGTTGGATGGCAATACAGTAGAGAATTCTGTGATCGATGGCCATTTCGGTTCTAAAGAAGATTGCCCGCTCTTTGCTATCAGTATGGGAGCAGAGCTTGTGTATGAAGCGAAGACGGTTGTTTTGCTGGCGAATGGAGAGCGCAAGGCAAAACCCGTGGCGGAATCGTTGTTGGGCGACCCAACGCCTGGTGTGCCGATTTCTTATGGACAGGTCTATGCAAAGAATGGCGGCAATCTCATTTACGTGCTCGATCAGGTAACTGCACAGGGTTTGATTGCCCATAAGGATTTGTTGAAAGCCAGGGGAATATTGTTCGAGACGCTGTAGCGCATATCCCATTCCTTTTTGAGGGAAGCATTTTCCTGGATCCGTTGATTAAGATGCAATTGTTCTGGGTGGATGCTCCCTTTTGCTTTAATCCGTGTATACTAAAGTTGTAGATTTCTTGTGCTACTTTTCTGTTCTTGCTGCGTATGTCTAATGATGAAAGGAGATGAAATAAGATGAGTAAACGAGATCGCACGAGATTGGCTGCCGGCGTGGTATTGATCCTGCTGGGGGCGTGGTTAATGGTGGTACGATTCGTACCCGGATTGGCAAACTGGTTCCAGATTGAATTTACCTGGCCTTTGATCGTTGTGGGGGTGGGGGTTTTCTTGCTGTTTTTGGGGCTGCTTTCGGGCGAACCGGGGATGGCTGTGCCGGCCTGCATCGTTGGCGGCATTGGCGGGTTGTTATACTGGCAAAACATCACTGGAAACTGGGCTAGCTGGGCTTATGCCTGGGCTCTTATACCTGGTTTTGTAGGCATTGGCAGCATCCTATCCGGAATACTTGGCGACAAACCAAGGGAATCCATTCCGAGCGGTTTATGGTTATTGTTCATTAGCGCCATCATGTTCATGGCCTTCAGCGGTTTCTTTGGCGGGCCCAAGCTTTTCGGTGACTATTGGCCTGTGTTGATCATTTTGGCGGGGTTGTGGCTGTTGGTGCGTCCATTCTTCAAGAAGCGAGGCTAGTGCCATGAATCGTTCCACGATCTTTTGGGGCGCGCTGCTCACCCTTTTTGGCGTGCTGTTGCTGCTGAATAATTTTGGCGTGTTCGGTCATGTGAATATCTGGGGCATTATCGGACCGTTGTTCATCATCTCTTTTGGCGTTTGGTTGGTGCTCAGCATGGTTTTACCAGGCCCAAAAGACGAGAAGATTACCATCCCAGTAGAAAATTTCAAACGTGCTCGTATTCGTATCGGGCATGCCGCCGGTCGCTTGAAGATCACTGCAGGCGTCGATCCGCTTAACCTGGTTGATGGCATTTGTGCCGGTGGACTGCAAAAGGAAATTCGCCGAGAAACCGATATGATCGATGTCCATTTATCCGTTCCGGCGCAGTCATTTCCCGGTTTTATTGGGCCCGGCCAAATGGATTGGTCATTGGCGCTCAATCCGACCGTGTCGCTCAACCTGATCGTCGAATCAGGGGCCAATGAGGCTGTCCTCGATCTGCAAAAGCTGCAGGTCACTGATTTGCAGATCAACACCGGCGCCAGTTCTACCACGGTGATTCTACCCGAAAGCAGCGCTTTGACGACTGCCCAGGTGAAATCTGGAGCGGCCGCCGTAAATATCGTAATTCCAACAGGTGTTGCTGCTCGCATTCGCACAAGCAGCGGCCTGGCGGCTGTCAGTGTTGCTACAGTTCGCTTCCCAAGATCGGCGGATGGGTATCAATCGCCTGACTATGAGAGTGCGGCAAACAAGGTCGATCTGAAGATTGAGACGGGTGTTGGCGCAGTTGATGTTCGCTAACGGACAGGAGGAAACATGACTAAAAAATGGTATGAGTCAAGAATCTTATGGGGTATTCTCCTCATTATCGGGGGAATCGCTATTTTATTGGAAAACTTGGGAGTGCTGCCTCTCGGTGGTTTGTTTTGGGCTCTGATCCTTGGCGCAGCCGGGTTTGCCTTTATTTCGGTTTATGCTGGCGATAAACAACAATGGTGGGCGTTGATTCCTGGCGTGGCCCTGGTTGCGATTGCCATCTCTGCGCTGCTGGACGCGATCTTGCCTTCTATCGGTGACATCCTTGGGGGCGCCTTAGTGTTAAGCGGGCTTGGGGCTGCCTTTTTGATCATCTACTTGATCAAACGAGAATTTTGGTGGGCCGTGATCCCGGCCGGAGTCTTGTTTACCATGGCCGCCATCACCATTGTTGACGAAGCGTTTCCTGATTTTGATTCGGGGGGTTTATTCTTTGTTGGGATAGGTTTGACCTTTCTGGTGCTTGCCTTACTACCTGGCAGCCAAGATTTGAGATGGGCCTATATCCCGGCTCTGGCGTGCATTATTATTGGTGTTTTGCTCGCAGCTTCTTCAAGCGCTTATTTCAACGTGATCTGGCCGGCACTGTTGATCTTGCTGGGTCTTTTTTTGGTCGTACGTGTCTTGTTGCCGCATCGCACGGGGTAAAACCAGGATGCCTGGCGCTTACAAGCCAGGCATCCTGTCTCATTGATCAAACCGTATAACGAGCTTTTCGTTCTCGTATTCGTAAAACCCGGAAAAGAGGGGCATGTCGCTCCTTGTTTCCAGCACTTTGGGAAGCAAGGTGTATAGATCTTCCACCAATGGCAGGCTGAGAGCCTGTTGGATTGGTACCCATGCCAGGTTTCCTTCTGGTGATGTGATCGGCTTTCCTGTTGGCGTGTCGCCGCGATACACAAATATGATGATGCCCGGATTCTCTCCTGTGTCTAGCACAATGGTTCCTACCAGGTAAAGATTTTCAGCTTGTAAGCCGGTTTCTTCCAATAGCTCTCTCCTGGCCGACTGGAAGATACCTTCTCCCTTTTCTACGTGTCCTCCGATGCCGTTATATAAATTGGCCCACAGGCGTTTGTGGGGCGATCCTTTGATGAGCAGCACCTGTTCGTTTTGTGTGAGGAAAATCAGCGTTCTTGGTATGAGCATATAACGTTCCAGAGACACATGCTGGTCCGAAACAGGCATAAAGGCCTCCTGAAGAAGAGATGGGTTTAAGAAGTGTACGCGAATTCCATTATCAATAACTAGAACGGTACCACCCCACTTAAGCGTGGAGTGAGGTAGCTCTTTACAAAAATAAGGGTTC
>CAZVRZ010000085.1:0-23054 GCA_964629965.1 uncultured Anaerolineaceae bacterium | reverse complement strand
CCCGACCGAGACCTTCACCCCCACGCCCACGACCACCGAGACCTTCACCCCTACGCCTCTGCCAACCGGTACGCACACCTCCACCGCCGAACCTTCGCTGACGCCGACCCCCACTCTGCTGACCCCTACTGGCACGCCCACCGCAGCGCCCACCCTCACCGCGACGCCTACCTTGACGCCGGATGTGACGCGCACGGCTACACCGACCACGATTCCGGATGTTTGGGTGGTGCAGGCTGAAACCCGCAATGCCAGCCAACAGCCTCAATCGGTGTTCAACGCCGGTGACCTGGTTTATTACGGCGCTCTCATCCGCAACACAAACGCCGTCACCCAGACCATCCGGGCCAATTGGCGGGCGACCGGCCCGTGCGGCGACCTGTTCGATTGGCAGCACACCCTCGATATCTCGCCCGGCATGACCTGGTGGGAAGTGAGCCACACCCTGCCTGCAGATGTTTGCCCGGGCAGCTATACTTACGTGATCAGTGTGGATTACAATGGCGCACCCAGTGGGGCCTCTACTTCCTTCACAGTCCAGTCTATCCCGTCCACGCCAACGCTCACGCCCACCAGCGATGTGAAAACGCCCACCCTCACCCCGACTGATATGCCTACTCGGACAGCCACCTCAACTTTGACGCCGCTGGTGACTTCCACGCCAACGCTTACGCCTCCGCTGCCATCTCGAAGACTGTTCTTACCTCTTCTCAGTCGTTAACATTTGCGAAACTGCCCCGGTTTTTTTCTTGACTGTTCTATCATTTTGTGCTAATATGTCGATAGGCAACATATAGAAGAGCGACATATAAAAGGCGGTTTAATGGGAAACTCCCCAATTCAACACCTGCCTCTCACCGAGGCGACCCTATTCATCCTGCTCAGCCTGGCTCAGCATCCCCGGCACGGGTATGCCATCATGAAAGATGTGGCCGAACTAAGCCAGGGTCGCATCGACCTGACCACTGGCACGCTGTATGGTGCTCTTAAGCGCCTGCTGGAGCAGGAGTGGATCGAGCGCATTGACGAGCCCGAGTCGGTCGCCGATGCACCCGGCCTACCGCGCAAAGCCTACCGCCTCACCCGGCTTGGCCGCCAGGTCTTGCAGGCCGAGATCACGCGCCTTAAATCGATCATCCAGATCGTCCAACTTCAAGATGTAGATGAGCAGATATGAGCCGTTTTGCTGTCTTTAGTCGCTCTGTTTACGCTGGCCTGGTCCGCCTATACCCGGCCGAATTCCGCCAGGCCTTTGGCGCCGAATTGGTAGATGTTTTCATCGCCAGGCTCTGCGAGGCGCAGCAGCTCTGCGCTCTTGCGGTAGCCCGCATCTGGTTGCGCGAGCTGATTGATCTGCCGGGCAATCTGTTCACAGAATATTGGCTTCTGGTCATAAAACCGAAAGGAGAACCTCCCATGTCTGCTGCTGCGCGTTCTAAGCTGTTCTTGATTGGCCTGGCTCTGCCCTTGGGCATGGCTGTTTTATTAGGGCTCATCAACCCGCTTTATATGTTCAAGCTGTTTTCCACTGGCCTGGGCTGGTTGTTCGTATCCAGCTTCTGCTTGCTCCTGGTCTTGAACGTGCTGCTGGCCCAGTTGGGCCCCGTTCAGGAATTCCGGCACACCGGCGTGATCGCTGCCAGCGCGTTTTTAGCCCTCGCTTTCGTAATCCTGGGCCCGGCCTACCTGACATTGTTCAATTCTGGGCTGTTGGAAAATTCTCTGCTGAAAACGATCCCTATCGTTATTCTGATCGTGGTTGACTTGCTCTGCCTGGGTGGCCTGGCAGCCCTGCTCAACCGTCGCCGCACAGCCTGACCTGGCATGTGGCTTTGCGAGAACCTTGGCGTCATCCTGGTGTTAATATCTTTGGCAGAGCTTTTATTGTATAATCTAAGTAGACTTGTGCAGGAACATTCGAGAACAAGTTCATTGAATTAAACCAGTGTGCGGTTTGCTTATGGAATTAGGGATATGTTTCCAGAAAAAATAAGCTCAACCATGTCCGTACAAAATTTCACTATTCAATTGAATACGAACGGGGACACCGACATTCAAGATGTCACCCAACAAGTTACAGGAACGATAGCGCAAAGTGGTCTGACCAATGGGATTGCGATCGTTTTTTGCCCGTCAGCGACCAGCGCCATCACCACCATCGAATATGAGACTGGCTGCTTGAGTGATCTCCGCCGCTTATTCGACGAGATCGTCGATCCCACTCGCCATTACCAACACAACGCCCGTTGGGGAGACGGCAACGGGCACAGCCATGTGCGCTCTGCCTTGTTGGGTCCATCGCTGACCGTACCTTTTGTCCAGGGCCGGCTGACCCTGGGCAATTGGCAGCAAATCATCTATGTCGATTTCGATAACCGGCCTCGGCATCGCGAATTGATCGTGCAGGTGATGGGAGAATAGGGAATTATTTTCCTAGGTATTTGAGGTTCTTGTCGATCAGGGCCACGCGCTGCGCCACGCAGGCAGCCGAGCGCAGTCCGTCCTCGGGTGTGTTCTTGACATAGTCAAGCATCCGTTCGACCGAGCTGGTAGCCACGTGGGTATTGAGATCGGCCGCCGCGTAGTATATAAAGATATCACCGTTGGCGCGAGCCACCACGCCGTTGGTGAACAGCACGTTGGATACATCCCCGACGCGTTCATCAAACTCCGGCGCCAGCAAGTAGCCTCCCGGTCTGTGCGTCACCAGCCAGGGCAGTTTTAGATCGCACAAGAAAGCATACAGCACGTAGCGCAGGCCTGCGGCGGTATTGCGCACACCGTGGGCGATGTGCAGCCAGCCTTCCGGCGTTTTGATCGGCGGGGCGCCGGCGCCGTTCTTGACTTCTTTGATCGTGTGGTACAGGCGCTGGTCGATGATGATTTCCTCATCGATCACCGCCTGGGTGATATCTTCGCACAACCCATAACCAATGCCGCCACCCTTGCCTGTATCAATGAAGGAATCTTGTGGGCGAGTGTAAAAAGCATATTTCCCCTGGATGAATTCAGGATGCAGCACCACATTGCGCTGCTGGGCCGACTGCGTCTTGAGATCGGGCAGGCGCTCCCATGTCACCAGATCCTTGCTGCGGGCGAGTCCCGCCTGGGCGACGGCGCTGGAGAGATCGCCAGCAGGCGCATCTGGGTCTTTGCGTTCGGTGCAGAACACGCCGTAGATCCAGCCATCCTGGTGGCGGGTCAGGCGCATATCGTACACGTTGGTATCCGGCTCGTCTGTTTCTGGCATGCTGATGGGGTGATCCCAAAAGCGGAAATGATCGATGCCATTGGGGCTTTCGGCGATGGCAAAGAAAGATTTGCGATCGGCGCCTTCTGCACGCACAGCCAGGACAATATTGCCTTTCCATTCCAGCGCACCGGCGTTGAATGTCGCATTCATACCCATTCTTTCCATCAAGAATGGATTTGTCTCCGGGTTGAGATCGTATCGCCAGAAGAGGGGAGTGTGCGCGGCAGTAAGCACCGGGTACTTATATCTTTCAAATACACCGTTGTACCAGCGCTCGTCGACTGCGTTCGGGCGGTTGATCAATTGCTCATGCGACTGCTGTAGTTCTTTGAGTCGCTGCTGAAAAATGGGTTGTGGCATGGCGTCCTCCTGCGGTTGTTATGAATAAACCACAGGATAATTATATCATTTTTAAAAAAGATATTTCTCATTACCCGCGCGAGGCCAACCAGATTCCCAATCCGATCAGTGCACCGCTGAGTAGGAACCAGGGGCTGAACTGCTCGCCCAGCAAAAGCGCTCCCAGCCCGGCGCCGACCACCGGCTGGGCAAAAAAGGTCAAAGAAGCCAGCCCGGCTTGCAAGGTGGCGAAGGCACGGTTCCATAAGTACATTGCCAGGGCCGTTGAAATCACTCCCAGGTAGAGTACGCCGGCGACCACTCCCCCGGTTATCCTGCCAGGAGATTCTCTGCTCAGCTCAATCGCCGCGGCTGGCAGTGAAACTAACAATCCGCCCATCAAGAAGACCATCGTGGCGGCGAGCAGCGGCAGGCGGCGCGTCACCCGTCCCACCAGGACGGAATACAATGCCCAGGTCAAGGCCGCTCCTACCAGGGCCAGGTTGCCCAGGAATAAATCCGATGTGAAACTGGCCGAGCGCAGATCCAGCACAGTCAGCACCCCCAATGTCGAAACGAGCAGCGCCAGCAGGCGCCTGCGGGTGATGCGCTCGCCCAGCAGACAGGCGGCAAAGGGCAGGACAAAAGCCGGCGTGGCCGAAGTGACCAAGGCCCCGTTCGAGGCGCTGGACAGGTGTGTGCCGACGAACTGCAAGCCCAACGAAACCCCGTATCCCACCACGCCCACCCCCATGGCCTCGGCGAACTGCGCTCCGGTCAGGTGCAGTCCGCCTTGCAGCACAATCACCAGCCACAAGGCCGCGATGCCCAAGACCAAGCGCAGGCTTAATAAAGTGAAAGGCGGGATGACTTCCAGCACCACTTTGGATACCACGTACATGCCGCCCCAAATGGCTGCTGCACCCAGGCCGCAGGCAATGCCAGTGAGTTGCTGCCTTGGTTTCATTCCCTTTTTAACAGGTGCTGCTCGGGTTTCACGAGAATTCTTGCACGAGCTGAACCTGGGCAGGTCGCTCGACTGCGCCCGGTACATACCGGCGCACCCATTCGATTGCCTCGGGTGCTTCCAGGTTCAGCAGGCGCCGAGCCAGGCAGGCCAGGAACAACCCGGTGCGCCCGATGCCGGCGTAGCAGTGCACTGCCAGGTGGTGGCCTTCTTCCAGGTGCTGGATCGCTGTCTCTACGGCCTGTCGCAGATCGGGCAGCGCCGGCGCGCCAAAATCTTCGATGGGTAGGTGAATCACTTTCATGTTTTCCTGCCGGTAGAACGAGCGTAAATCGCGCCCGGTCCCTACCAAGCAGTCTTGATCTGGTACCAATAGCACGATCACCGTCACGCCTGCCTCTTGATAACCCAAGAAACACGAGCCTCTCGGATCGTTACGGCTGAAGGGCATGGGGCTGCGATAGACTTTGCCGGGTAGATCGAAGGGTATCTCTGTCAGGAAGTTATCGGAATAATAACCCATTGGATCAGTCGAAAACGGCCGGCAGTTCGGGGTTGGCCTGCGCGGCGAAGGCATCTGCGATATGGCGTGGATGGGTTCGTTCGCCGGAGAGCTGCGCCGGGATCTCGTCCGATGCAAAGAAGGCTACTCCGCTGGTTTCGTGGCTGGTGCGCGCCTCGCCTCCCAGCAGCTCGCACAGGAAGACGATTTTGTAGGCATGGAACAAATCCAGCGGCACGCTGCGGTTGGCATCATAGATGCCGATCACTTTGCGAGCCCGCACCCGGTACCCGGCTTCCTCCCAGGCTTCGCGCTCTGCCGCTGCGGAGGGTGCATCGCCCACATCCGCCCAGCCGCCGGGCATCGTCCAGCCGCCGTCTCTGCTTTCGCGTACCATGAGCAGTTTTCCATCCTGGAAGACCGCCGCGCGCACATCTACGCGGGGAGTGGCGTAACCGGTGGGCGTCTCAAATATCTGCCGCGCAGTGGCCAAGGGCAGGGTGGAATATTCGCTGAGGATTTCCGCCGAGAGTTCCATCAGCTTTTGGTAGCGCTCTCGATCGAATTCATTTTCAACGTAGTGTAAGCCGGTTTGCGACAGCGCCTGGATTTCACGCGCCCAAGCCAACCAACGAGGCGTGCTTATCTGTATGCTCATTTCGCTGGATGATTACGGATGAGGGTCTGGGACCGAGGCAGAAGTTTCGGTTGGCGTTGAGGGGAAATGGCCGCCAAAGATAATTGGTAAGAAATTCAATGGATATGGATAAGGATATGGATAAGGGTATATCTTGTGGGCCGTGCGGTCGTTTTCGCTGGCCAGGGCTGTGTCCCCCTGGAAAATGCCCATGATCAAGATAAAACTAATCACAAAGACAAGTGTTAATAATATCGCTTTAGAACGCATATATCCTCCTTTTGGCTGCTTCTAATGATTATAGCATGGCCAATTGTGTAAAACCATTACTCTTTTGCAAGGATTATGCTATGATCGACCCGTTTGGCAAAGGGATGTTAACCAGTTTCAACTGCCAGCCTCTTGTTGGTAAAATTTTATGAGTATAGGATGTTTAGGATATGACCCGCTTTTATCTTATTGTTAATCCAATTTCTGGACGGGGTAATGGAGAAGTGCTTTTCCCGCTCATCGACCGCTATTTGCGCGACCTGCACCTGGATTTTGAGATGGTGCGCACGCAGGCGCCCGGTCACGCGATCCAACTTGCAGAGCAGGCCGCCGCTGCGGGTTTTGATGTTGTAGTATCAGTGGGTGGGGATGGCACCTTGAACGAGGTAGTGAACGGCCTGATGCTGGCGCGCCTCAAAGGTGTTCAGGGTGCGGTGTTGGGGCTGATCCCGGTTGGCCGGGGCAACGATTTCGGCTTTGGTATCAATGTCACCGGCGATCTGGAGTCTGCCTGCCAGACCCTGGCGCACGGCAAACGCCGCGTGATCGATGTGGGTTTTGTTCAGGGCGGCGATTACCCTGATGGGCGCTACTTTGGAAATGGGGTGGGTATCGGCTTTGACGCCGTGGTAGGTTTTGAGGCCTTGAAGCAAAAGAGATTGCGCGGTTTTCCTTCCTACATCGTCGCTGCTCTGAAGACGATCTTCCTTTATTTCCAGGCGCCGACGCTGCAAATTCAGTTTGATGATCAGAATATCGTTCAGTCGGCATTGATGGTTTCTGTGATGAATGGCCGGCGCATGGGGGGCGGCTTCCTGATGGCGCCGCAAGGAATACCCGATGATGGTCTGTTCGATCTGTGCCTCGTCAGCCAGGTAAAACGCTTAGAAACCTTTCGCCTGATCGTCAAATTTATGCAGGGCAGCCAGGCTGGGCATCCCGCTGTTCGCATGGAGCGCACCGATCACCTGACCGTTACGGCTTTGCAGGGTTCGCTGCCTGCCCATGCGGATGGTGAAACCTTGTGCACTGCCGGCCGGCAGCTTGAAATGAAGATCCTGCCCAAGGCGTTGGAAGTGATCGTGCCTGCAGAGATTGCTGCGCCATGAGCCTGAAATACCAGGTGGTCACTCAAACCATTAAAGGCCTGACGCACTTGCTCTGCCAGGTGGATGCCGGGCAGTTGAGCAAGGTGCCCACGCACGGGCCGTTGTTGGTGATTTGCAACCATATCAACTTCATCGAAGTGCCCCTGCTTTACACTCACCTGCTTCCGCGCCCGGTCACTGGTTTTGCCAAGTCTGAAACCTGGGACAATTACTGGATGGCAGCCTTGTTTAACTTGTGGGGCGCCATCCCGCTGCGCCGCGACGAAGCCGACGTGGCTGCTTTACGCCAGGGCTTGTCCGCTTTAGAACAGGGCAAGATCTTGGTGATCACACCTGAGGGCACCCGCAGCGGGCACGGGCGTTTGCAGAAGGGGCGTCCTGGTGTCGTTACCCTGGCGGCCCTTTCCGGAGCGCCCGTACTGCCGTTGGTGTACTGGGGCGGAGAAGAGATTTACACCAATATGCGCCGTCTGCGTCGCACGCCTTTTCATATCCGGGTGGGAGATCCCTTTCGTGTTACCATCCCCGGCAGCCGGGTCACAAGAGAGGTGCGTCAGGATGTGACCGATGAGATGATGTACCGGCTGGCGGCTTTGCTCCCGCCGAATTATCGCGGCGAATATGCCAACCCGCCGGATAAGTTCTTCTATTTGCTGTAAAAACCTATAGACCTTAGGCTTTTAGTTTCTTGAGCGCGCTGATCAGCGCAGGCCATTGATGGATCTCGCCTGTTTTTACTGCGCCCCAGGTGGGTACATAGGTATCCAAGTAAATTGGGCGTTTCGTGGGCTTGCGCATAGTCGATTTGCTAAATATGCCCGAGTTTTCAAAATTGCAGGGTAATTTTAATGCAAAATTAACAAATATCATGTATGATAGATTCATAACAGTTCCCGTTCAAAAAGGAGGTGCAACAAGAAAATTATGGATTTGATGCACGACCGAGGAGAGATCGGGTAAAAGGTTCCTGGCCGAGGTTCATCTCCCGAGCCAGACGTCTTCCATGACGAGAGAATGGTATCCCGTTCTTTCTTCAAAAACGTAAGTTAGTTCGCAAACCGAAAATTGTAAGACGACGGATGGGTAAACTCCCATCCGTCTTTTTTTACTCAATCTCAGTCTATTCCTTGCTGAACGATTGTTTCCTGATCTACTGGCAAGCTGTCAATGCGGATGCCCACCGCATTGAAAATGGCGTTGGTGATAGCCGGGGTGGTTGGAATGCTGACGATCTCTCCGACACCCTTGGCGCCATACGGGCCTTCGGCCGTGGGGTGCTCCACCACCAGGGAGATGATCTTGGGTGTGTGCACGATGGAAGGGATGCGGTAGCGTGCCAGGCGATCGGTGATTACCCGGCCTTCTTCAACGATAAAGTTTTCGAGCAGGGCATTGCCAATGCCCATCATCACGCCCCCTTCCACCTGTCCCTGCAAGCCGAGCGGGTTGATGGCTCTGCCCACATCGTTGGCGGTCACCACGCGCCGCACGCTCACTTTGCCTGTGTAGGTGTTTACTTCCACCTGCGCGGCTTGAACCGCAAATGAAAAGGCGAAATGCATATCTCCGCCTTGCCCAAGCGGCTGCGTGGCAGGCGCCCAGTATTCGTAAATTGCCTTTGGCTGCTGTCCCATTGCCAGCATGATCTGGGCTGCTTCACCCAAGGGGACGGACTGGTTGCCAATTTGCGCCAGCCCTTCCACGAAGCGCACCTCTTCGGGCGGGGTATCGAAGTGCTTTGCCAGCGCGCTGACCACTGCCCGGCGCAGTGCCTGGGCTGCGTACCGGGCCGCGTTGCCGGTCACGTACGTTTGGCGGGATGCGGTGGTTGGCCCGCCGTCAGGCGCCAGGTCGGTATCCATGACCAGCACGCTGACCTGCTCGCCAGGCTGGTTAAATTCTTCGGCAACGATCATTTGCAGAACAGTCACCAGGCCCTGGCCCAATTCGGCTGCGGAGGTGCGCACCTGCAGCTTTCCGTTGGGGTACAGCTCGACCTCCGCGCCGGATTTGTCCGGTGCTCCGCCGCCCAACCCGGTGTTCTTGTAAGCCGCAGCAATGCCCCAGGCGCACACCTTTCCCGGCTGGCCTTCGACCTTCTGTGCCTGGAATGGATCGTGATCTGGGCAAAGTCGTTTGACCTCGGCTTCGACCCGGTCGAGGCATTCTACCAGGCCGGCACTGTCGCGCAGTGTCTGCCCGGTATTGGTGATGCTGCCGGCACGCAGCGCATTGCGGCGGCGCAGTTCGAAAGGGTCTAATCCCAATTTGTGAGCCAGCATATCCATCATGCTTTCGATGGCAAAGGCCGATTGGGTGACTCCAAAACCGCGAAAAGCGCCTGCCGGCGGGTTGTTTGTGTACATGGCGTAGCAATCTGCTTGCACATAGGGCGCTTCATACGGGCCGGAGGAATGCGTGGTGGCACGGGTCAATACCTTTTCGCCTAGCGAAGCATACGCACCGGTATCGCCGAACAATTCGCTTTCCACTGCCACGAGCTGCCCGTCTTGGCTCGCCCCAATCTTCACCCTGATCTGGGTGGCGTGGCGCTTGGGGTGCACCAGCAGGCTTTCGTGGCGGCTGAACAGCAGCTTCACCGGGCGGCGCGTGGCCCAGGCGAGCAGCGCCGCGTGGATCTGTCCGGCGATATCTTCCTTGCCGCCAAATCCGCCGCCAACGGTTTGGCCGATCACCCGTACGCGTTCATCGGGCCAGCCCAGGGCGCGCGCCACCTGGTTGCGATCGGAATACGGGATCTGCGAGCCCACGTAGATTTCCATGCGCTCTATTGCGCCGTTTTCATCCAGCAGCGGGCGCGCCAGGCTGCATTCGGGTTCGATGAAAGCATGGTCGGTGGTCGGCGTGTTGAATGTGTGTTCCAGGATCACCTCGGCCTGCGCAAAGCCGGTGGAGTGGCGGGCGGAGTCTTCGTGAGCGGCTGCGGAGCCGCTCTTTGCCATTGCATCGTCCTTGCGTACCTTGATGTGCTTGAGCAGGTTGCCACCGCGATGGAGTTCGGGCGCCCCAGGTTGGCGGGCCTGCAGCGCGCTGCTGACCACTGGCAGGGGATCGTACTCGATCTCGATCAGTTCGAGTGCCTGCTGCGCCGTGGCTCGATCTTCTGCAGCCACGATTGCCAGGGCGTCGCCCACGTAGCGGATGCGTTCACCCGCTCCGATCAAGATGGGCCAGTCGGGGATCACCAGGCCGTGAGTTCGTTCTCCGGGCAGGTCGCCGGCGGTCAGGATACTCACCACACCGGGAAGTGCGGCCGCTTTATCAATGTCCACTTGCCGCAGGATGGCGTGCGGCACACCGGCGCGCTTGACGGCCGCGTGCAGTATACCTTCGAAGTGCAAGTCGTCGCTGTAAACCGCCGCACCGGTGACTTTTGCCACCGCATCTGGCCTTATTTGGTGCTTGCCGATCAGCCTTTCGCTGTGGATGGTAGCGTTTCCAGCAGCGGCAGAGTTGTACTCAACTCCTGTAGAGTTGTACTCAACTCCAATGCCATTGCGGATTGCCTGGGCTGCCGCTAGGATTGCTCGTTCGATCGTTGGATACCCGCCGCAGCGGCACAGCGTGTCTTTGAGCGCCTGCCTGATCTGTTCTGGGCTGGGATCCGGGTTGGCTTGCAGCAGTGCGTAGGCGGTCATGAGCTGCCCCGGGATGCAGAAGCCGCATTGCACCGCTCCATACAGGATGAAGGCTTGCTGGAGCGGGTGTAAGTGTTGGCTATCGCCTGGATTGTGGCCTGCTTTGCTTGCCTGGCTCGCCAGGCCTTCGATGGTCACAATATGTTTGCCATCCGCTCGGGCTGCGGGCATGCAGCACGACAGGGTTGGCGCTCCGTCTACCAGCACAGTGCACGCACCGCATTCTGCTTCGTTACACCCCACCTTGACGCCGGTCAGGCCCAGGCGTTCGCGCAGCAAATCGACCAGCATTTCTCCCGGCCGGGGCTCTATTTCGATTGGTTGACCATTCACCTGAAAGTGCATCATTCCTCCCGAGTCTGAAAGAGTTGTACTCAACTCATAAGAGTTGTACTCAACTCAATGTTCTATTCCATGCTTCCCAAAGTACCTGGCGCAGCAGCTCTTGGCTGATGTGCCGGCGATAATCTGCCGTGGCGCGCCTGGGACTGGTTCGAAATTGGGCTTCTGATAGCAGCGTCCGCTGGGCTTCTTCGATGATCATTGGATTTAGCTGCTGCCCGCGTAAGATGGCCTCGGTGGCCTTTGCCCGAAAGGGAACGGGGCCGGCGGGGCCGACCGCAATTCGCACTGTCTCGATCTTTTCGTCTTTCCTGCACAACCAGGCAGCCATGTTCATGATCGGCAGCGCCACTCCCTGCGGGCGCATCACCCGGCGGAAGTTGCTTCCTCCGCTGTCTTGCAGCGGCAGGTAGAAGCCGGTTAATATCTCATGCCGCCCAAGAGCGGTTTGCCCGGGGCCGCGGTACAACTCGATCAAGGGTGCCCGGCGTTTCCCTTCGGTCGATACGATTTCAGCCTGGGCGCCCAAAGCCAGCAAAGCGATTGCCCCATCCGCGGCCGGTAAAGCGTGCGCCACGTTGCCGCCCAGGGTAGCCATACTCCGCACCTGGGGCCCGCCGATCAGCCCGCAGGCTTCCGCCAACGCCGCGGCTCTTTGCATCAATGGGTGGGTGGCTATTGTTTGCAGAGAGGCTGCTGCTCCAATGAACAGTTCTCCAGCTCGAATCTCCACCTGGCGCAGTTCCGCAATGCTGGTGATATCGATCATCGTGTGAACTGCAGGGTGACGGTCTTGCTGCAATTCCAGCAGCAGATCGGTTCCGCCCGCTATCAGGCAGGTGGGAGTTGGGGCTTGCTCCAGCGTGTGCAGTGCTTCTTGCAGGGATGTAGGAGTCGCATAAACTTGCCAATAGTGCATCGAACGGCGCCCCTTTCTTGACGCGTTAATCCACCGGAACGGGCTGTGGTTATCAGTCTTGCGGCGTGACGGTTGGGGTAATAATCGATGTTGGCAGCGGGGCGAGCACAGTCACCCACTTGGAATAAACCCAGCCCGCCTGGACGCCGTTTTCGGATAACAGCACCACGTTGTACCATTCGCCATACACTCCCAGGATTTTCACCGCAGTTCCGACGGGCAACGCAATGGTTGGGGTGGCGTCTCCGTATGGAGCGATGCGCAGCCACACTTGCCCGGAAATGAATGCTTCTACCGGTGTTGGGCTCAGGGTGGGTGTTGGGCTGAGGGTGGCAGTAGCAGTGTCGGTTGGCGTGGCTGTGACTGTGGGCGAGGGGGTGATACTTGGAGTTATAGTGGCTGTAGACGAAGGTGTCAGTGTTGGAGATGGCTTATCGGTGGGTGTGTAGGTGAAGGTGGCTGTGGTGGTGGGGGTACGGGTGGGGGTTAAGGTGGGCGTCAAGGTAGGTGTGATCGAGGCCGTGATGGTGGGGGTATGGCTGGCGAAGGCGATGGGCAGCAAGGCGATGGTGAATCGCAGGTAAAAACATGCCAGCGCCAGGAAGAGGATGGTTCCCACGGTCACCCCCAACAGCGTTAGCCGCTGCCAGCGCGGCATTGTTTTGACAAGAGTTGAGTTCAACTCCGTCGGCTTGCCCTGGATTGCCCGTTCAAGCTGTCCAAGTATAGGCTGGAGATTCGGCATGTGCGTTGGGTCGCCATTGTAATCACGCAAGAAATTGCCATATCGCACGTGCAGTTCGGACACAAATTGATGCAGCGAGGCGTGAAAGCCTTCCGATTCGATTCCTGCGTAGACCACTGCCAGGTAAGCATATCGTCCGGACTGCACAACGATGCGTTGGTCACCATAACTCACTTCATCCAGTTCTTGCCCGCTGTCTCCGGCAAACGACTCGCGCACAAATTCGCGAATAGCAGTTAACATCGCTCCAATGAGATCGGAGTCCCCGTTCTCCTCTCCGCTGGCGTTGGAATGGGCGATCAGCAAGCCAGAGCCGTGCTGAATGAGGAATATTTCTTGAATAGAAAATGGCAAAGCATCTCGCAGCGTTAGCTCGGTCTCCGAAACACCGTGCGCCTGGGCTTGGATCTGGCGGAACAGGCTCTTAGGCTTCATCGTAGATTTCAAGCGGGCGTCGATATTGCGCTGCATCTCGCGGGCAAATTCGCTGATCGCCTTTTGTACCGTTTCGCCGATGACCGGGTAAATGGCCTCAACCATATCTTCACGCGAGTCGCGAATTTGTACCCGGATGGCCTCACCCATCACCGGGCCGATCGCTTCTGCCATTTCGATGGGCGAGTCGGAGATCGTCCGCCGGATCAGGTTAGTCATGACGGGCGTCAGGCGTTCCACCAATCCTTCTGCACCCTCTTGCGCTTTGCGTTCCAGGATGTTGACCTGCCCTTGCACACCGCGCACCTGAGAGAGAATCTGGCGAATCTCATCATGCAGCGCCTCTTGTCCTGCCTGGTTGATCCTTTCGATCTTTGACAGACGCTCTTCCAGCAAGTGCAGGGTTTCTCGATCTTGCTTGAGCAGGATCGAACGGACTGCTTCGAGCAGTACTGTTTCTGCAGGTGTGACTTTATCCTGTGTATTTTCTGAGGCGGTTGGCTTGGTTTCTGGCATCTGGTACCGAAGGCTCACTCTTCTTTTTGCAGCCGGCGTCCCAATTCCAGGAGCATCAGGCTGAATTCGTTGCGCGAGATCTTTTGGTTGGTGAGCAGGGTAGCAAGCTCGCTGAGCTCGTCGCGCAAGTTTTCATCGCGCTGGCGTGACTCGCTTTGGATTGTGCTGGCCCGTTCGCTGTCTTCCACACTGACCTGGGTGATCCGTTCGCTCAGGTCGCGCTGCATGCTGCGCAGTTGGCCGCCGGTTTCTGTGGTAAGTTTTTCCAGCTTATCAGAAAGCTGCTGGTAAGTTTCCTGCAGGCGTTCGCTGTTTTCCACATTGATCTTCTCGATGCGCGTAGAAAGCTCTTGCCGGGACGATTGCAGCGCGCTGCTTTGTTGAGTGGCTTCTTGCCCCAGGCGCTCGTTGAACTCCTGGCGCAGAGCAGCGATCTGGGCGCTAAACGAAGAGCTCTGCGCTCCCAGCCTATCAGACATTGTGTCCAACACTTCCTGTCGGAGGCGCGAGATACGGTTTTCGATCGCGGTCATGCGCTGCTCGAGCTGGCGCGACTGATTCCCATATAGAATATCGCGCAGCCGTTCCAGTTCGCCCTGTTGTAACTCGTTCTCAGAAATCATCTCGTCCAATGTCTGCACTGCTGAAGAGCTTAAGGTGGGCTGCTCCGAGCGGGACGCGGGCAGGTTTGCATCAGAAGTTTCCTTGTTCTCTCGACGATGTTCTTTGCTGGATTTATCATTTCGCTTAAACATAATCTCACCTCTGACTATGGCCTATTCTTGTTTGAACATTCCCTTTCGTATTTTATCACGTGGGATGCTATAATTATAATTCGAACAGGTCGGTAAGGTGGAGAGTTCTATGACGCAGTTAAAAACACAGATCCAGAAAAAAGTTTGTTTGCTCGGTGATTTTGGCGTGGGTAAGTCGAGCCTGATCAATCGTTTCGTTTATAATCGCTTTGAGGGAACCTATCTCAGCACGATCGGCGTTAGGATTTCGCGGAAAGAAGTAACCTGGCAAAATCTGTCTGTCCATCTCCTGATATGGGACCTGGCAGGAGGCGAAGAGTTTGCAGAAATGCTGGCCAGTTATTTGCAGGGAGCTTCGGGCGCTTTGTTGGTGTGTGATCTCACTCGCTCCAATACGCTGTCTGTGATCGAGCATTATGGTTCGATGATGCGCTCATCCATGCCTTCGGTATCTTTTATCATCCTGGGCAATAAATCAGACCTGGCTCATCAAAGTGAAATCAAATCGGACAACTTGGAGCAATTGAGCCAGCAGTTACAGGCCCCCTGGTGGTTCACCAGCGCGAAGACAGGCGAGAATGTGGAAATTGCCTTTAAGACGCTGGCAGAACGCTTGATGCCAGGATATAAGCGCTAGTGTGGTACTACGATGGACATAGATAATCTTTTAGTTGAGGTGCTAAAGCTTCAACACCGTATCGCGTATGCGCTCCTGTCGCCGCAGTTGATCCTGGAGAGCTTTTCTCCCGGCTTTTGGCAAATGCTGGGCAAGTCTGGGCCTCCGCCGCGCGATCTGCGGGTTCCTAAGGTTTTGGATGAGTTTGTGGGCATGAACGAGATCCTTCAGGAAATCCTGGATGGTAAACGGGAGAACCTGATCATCGAAAATGTTAATTATGGGTCTACTATGGCCGAGCCGCGTTATATTACTTTCGCCGTCTTTCCCCTAGATGATACGCAGCCCGCCAAAGGCCTGTTTTTGATCCTGGAGGATGTTACCCAGGCTAGTCGTCTTCGCCAGCAGTTAATCCATGATCGGAATGACCTGCGCCTGGCGCGCTTGGATTTGGAAAGAGCCAATCAGCAGCTAGAGCACCTTAGCCAATACAAATCCATGATCCTTTCGTTTGCTGCTCATGACCTGCGCAATCCCCTTGCGGTCATTTCCATGTATGCCGACCTGGCTAAGTCCCACTTACCAGAAGATTCACCAGCCAGCGTGATTGAAACCCTGGACCTGATCATCTACCAGTGCGCCTCGATGGATTACCTGATCAACGATCTGCTAGACGCCGAGCAGATCCAGCTAGGAAAGCTGGAAATTCAACCGGTGCAGTGTAACCTGAACAGCCAGGTACGTACTCTGATACGCGCAGCCGAGTTGGCTGATAAAAATCATCACGACTATGAACTGAATATATCTCAGGAAGATCTGCTGGTATTTATCGATCCTGCTCATTTAGACCGCATCCTCCATAACCTGTTTTCAAATGCGGCCAAGTATACGCCTCGAGATGGCATTGTCCGCGTGATCACCTATCAACAGGATCGCCAGGCTGTGATCGAGGTCTCCAATACCGGCTCGGGCATTGACCCGGATGAGTTGTCAGACCTCTTCTCGCTTTATTTCCGTTCTTCCAAAGCACTCCAACAGAAGATCAAAGGGCGCGGGTTGGGCCTATACATCGTCAAATCGCTGGCAGAAGCCCACGAGGGACGCGTTGAAGTTGCCAGCGTACCAGGTGAATGGACGACTTTTCGAGTGTACCTGCCGAATGCGTAAAGGCAAGAGTTGTACCCAACTCAGTTGTACTCAACTCACAGGAGTTGTACCCAACTCAGTTGTACCCAACTCAGTTGTACTCAACTCAGTCGTACCGCCCAAGATAACACTGCGTGGATACGATCCTAAAACCCGCAGCATGGGCGCATATTCGCCCAGGTGATCCAGCGACCGTTTCACGCTCCGCTCGGCCACCGACCCGGCAATATCGATATAAAACAAATACTCCCACAGCCTACCCACTAGGGGGCGCGATTCGATCTTGGTCAGGTCTACATCCCGCAGTGCAAATACACTCAAGGCTTTGAACAATGCCCCCGGTTGATTATCCAGGGAGAAAACAATCGATGTCTTTGCTGGGCCTTGGGGCTCGACCGGTTGGCGGGCAATTTCCAGAAAGCGCGTATAGTTTGCCGGATTGTCTTCGATGCCTTCGGCTAGGATGTTCATCCCATATAGATCCGCGGCGCGGTGAGATGCGATCGATGCCTGGGTTGGGTCACCCTGTTCTTTCATGATCCGCACGCTGCCGGCGGTGTCGTATACGATTTCGGCAGCCAGGCCATGCTCTTTGAGATACCCCTGGCATTGGGCCAATGCTTGCGGGTGGCTGATGGCCTTGCGCAGGTCTTCTATTTTCGCACCTGGCAAGGCGATCAAGCAGTGCTGCACACGCAGATAGTATTCTCCAACGATCGATAGCTGGTGTTTCAGCAGCAGGTCGTAATTACTGTGGATGCTGCCGGCTAATGAATTTTCGATCGGCGCCAGTCCGGCGTCACAGCGCCCATCTGTAACAGACTCGAAAATCTCCTCAAATCGTTCGCAGGCCACCGGTTCAACGCCGGTTCCAAAATGAGCGATCACTGCAGCTTCTGAATATGCTCCTGGTGCTCCCTGGTAAGCAACTTTCACGGATGTTAACCTCGCAAGATGAACTAAAATTGCATGCGCTGAATGATCTCGTCTGCCATCTGGCGCGTGCTCAATATACCGCGGGAGTTGTACTCAACTCCTGCAGAGTTGTACTCAACTCCGTGTTCTTTATCGGCCCGGTGTTCTTTACCGGCTAGGTCCGCCGTGCGGCAGCCATCCGTGATTGCCTGGTAGACTGCCTGTTCGATCGTCGCGGCTTCTCGCTCCATCTTGAACGAGTAACGCAGCATCATTGCCGCGCTCAGGATCGTGCCGATCGGGTTGGCAATGCCTTTCCCGGCAATGTCGGGCGCCGAACCATGGATCGGCTCGTACAGGCCCGGATTGGTATCGCCCAGTGAGGCCGATGGCAGCATGCCCATCGAGCCGGTGATCACCGAAGCCTCGTCCGTGAGGATATCGCCGAACATGTTCTCGGTCACCAGCACATCGAACTGCGCCGGGTTGGCTACCAGGCGCATGGCAGCTGTATCTACCAGCACATGTTCCAATTGCACATCCGGGAATTCTGCTGCCGTTTCCATAGCGATCTTGCGCCACAAGCGGGATGACTCCAGCACATTAGCCTTATCGACCGATGAAACCTTGTTGCGGCGCTGGCGAGCTAGCTGGAAGGCCAGCCGCACCACCCGCCGGATCTCGTAATCATAATACTCCATCGTATCCACCCCGCGCTCGTGCCCGTCGATCACTTCGCGTCCCTTGGGTTGGCCAAAATACAACCCGCCGGTCAACTCTCGTACGACCATGATGTCCACGCCCGCCAGTTTCTCTGGCTTGAGCGGCGAAGCCTGTACCAGATCTGGATGCACCTTGACCGGGCGTAGGTTAGCAAACACCCCCAGCTCTTTGCGCAGGCGCAGTAATCCTTGCTCTGGGCGCACTTTAGCCGCCGGGTCATCCCACTTCGGCCCGCCGACGGCCCCCAGCAGCACGGCGTCGCTGGCTTTGCAGGCCGCCAGCGTTTCATCGCTCAGGGCAACACCGAACTGATCGATACTGCAGCCGCCAATCAGGTGTTGCTGATATTCAAAGCTATTTCCGGTCTGGTCGGCAACCGCTTGCAGCAAGCGCACTGTCTCCCCGACCACTTCGACGCCGATTCCGTCTCCGGGAAGGAGGATAATGGATCGTTTCATGCTTAATTTCCTTCCTTTTGGTTCTTCTTGTTGATGGTCAAGCCGTATTCTACCGAATCGGCCAGTGCTCGCCAACTGGCCTCGATGATATTGGGGCTGGCGCCTACGGTGCTCCAGTGGTTCGTTCCATTCTGCGTATCGATCAAAACCCGGGTAATAGCAGACGTGCCGTGATCTCCATCCAGGATGCGCACTTTGTAATCGGAGAGATGAAAGCCTGCTAGGTCAGGGTAAATTGGCAGCAGCGCTTTTCGCAAGGCCGCATCCAGAGCGTTGACCGGGCCATTGCCTTCGGCGGCAGTATGGTACACATCGCCGTTCACGCTCACTTTAACGGTCGCCTCGGCGAAGGTACCGCGCCCTTGCCGGTGTTCGACATTGACCGAAAAATCGATCAGCTCAAAGGGTGGTTTATAGCCCTCTTGTTTGCGCTGCATCATCATTGCAATCGAGGCGTCCGCTGCTTCGAAGGAGAAGCCGTTTGCCTCCAGATGCTTGATGGTGGTTAACAGATCAGCGATGACGCTGTTGTCGTTTGAAAAGTTCTCCAGGCCGTATTCTTCGGCTTTGCTCTTCAGGTTGCCGCGTCCAGAAAGTTCGCTCACCACCACCCTGGAACTATTGCCGATGAGTTCGGGATCGATATGCTGGTATGAAAGAACGCTCTTGCGCATGGCAGCCACGTGGATTCCACCCTTATGGGCGAAGGCGGACTTGCCCACGTACGGTTGGTGCTCGTCGGGCGCCAGGTTGGCAACTTCGGAGACGAAATGGGCAATGTCATACAGCTTCTTTAAGCCCCCGTCCGGCAGGCAGCGCAGGCCGTTTTTGATCTCCAGATCGGGGATGATCGAGCACAGGTTAGCATTCCCACAGCGTTCGCCAAAGCCGTTGATCGTGCCCTGCACCTGGATCGCCCCGGCTCGTACGGCTGCCAGCGAATTTGCCACGGCGCACTCGCTGTCGTTGTGCGTATGGATGCCCAGGGGATGGAGGGCTGCAAACCGCCCTACGAGCTGATCGTTCACGTTTTTCACGATCTCGCCGACTTCCCAGGGCATGGCTCCGCCGTTGGTGTCGCACAGCACCAGGGTCTCGGCGCCGCCGCGCACGGCCGCGTATAATGTTTCCAAAGCATAAGCGGCGTCTGCCTTGTAGCCATCGAAGAAGTGTTCGGCGTCGTAGATCACGCGGCGCCCCTGTGCTTTGAGATAAGCCAGGCTTTCCTCAATGATGCGCAAGTTGTCTTCGAAAGTGGTTTGCAGCACTTCAGTTACGTGCAGATCCCAGGTTTTTCCCACCACCGTGCAAACCGGGGTGCCGGCATCCAGCAGTGCGCGGATATTGGTATCATCTTCCGGCTTACCTCTTGCCCGGCAGGTGGAGCCAAAGGCGGCGATGAGAGCATTCTTCCAGTGGATCCGCTGTGCTCGCTCGAAAAATTCCACGTCTTTGGGATTTGAGCCGGGCCAGCCTCCTTCAATAAAGCTGACACCCAGATCGTCCAGCTTCTGCGCAACGCGCACCTTATCTTCGCACGAGAAAGAGATTCCTTCTCGTTGAGTTCCATCTCGCAGTGTGGTATCGTAGATCTGTATCATGCAGTTTTCCTTTCGTAAGCTTCGATTTGTTCCACGAAACCCATCAGATAACCGAGCTCGTCCAGCCCATTGACCAGGCAGTTCTTGGCAAAGGGGTCGATCTGGAAATTGACCAATGCCCCGTCTGGCAAGATCAATTGCTGGCGCACCAGGTCGATCGCCAGTTCGAGGTTAGGTACTTCGATGCACCAATCGCGCAGCCTGGCATGGGTTTCCTGGTCCACGATCACCGGCAGCAGGCCGTTCTTCAGACTGTTGCTGCGAAAGATATCGGCAAACGAGGTCGAGATGATGGCGCGGAAACCGTAATCCGTCAATGCCCAGGGTGCGTGCTCGCGGCTTGAGCCGCAGCCGAAGTTATCGCCTGCCAGCAGGATTTGCGCTCCCTGGTTCTTGGGGTCGTTCAACGGAAAGTCAGGTCTTGGAGCGCCGTCGGGCAGATAGCGCCAGTCGGCGAATAGCTGCTGGCCCAGGCCCACCTTGGTGGTCGTTTTCAGAAAACGCGCTGGGATGATCTGGTCGGTGTCGATATCTGCTCTGGGCAGCATCACAACCCGAGAAATCAGCGTGGTAAATGCGTTCATGATAACATGCTCCTGGCATCGGTGATCTTACCGGTCACGGCTGCCGCCGCAGCGGTGAGTGGGCTGGCTAGGAAAGTGCGCCCGCCTTTGCCCTGTCTTCCCTCGAAGTTGCGATTGCTGGTGCTGACCGCGTATTGTCCGGGTGAAAGCTGGTCGCCGTTCATGGCAATGCACATGCTGCAGCCGGGCTGCCGCCATTCTGCACCAGCTTCGATGAAGATGCGATCGAGACCTTCGGACTCGGCCTGGCGCTTGATGGCGTGCGATCCCGGCACCACCAGCGTGCGTACACCGGGTGCGACTTTGCGATCTCTCATCAAACTGGCGGCCTGGCGTAGATCGGAAATACGCGAATTGGTGCAGCTGCCGATAAAAACCACATCCACTGGCCGCCCTAGCAGCGCCTCGCCAGGTTGCAATCCCATGTATTCGAGTGCTCGGCGGAGCGCTGCTTTTTCGTTTTCGTCACGCAGGCTGACCGGGTCGGGAACGCGCCCGGTGATGGGCATACCCATGCCGGGGTTGACGCCGTATGTGATCATTGGTTCGAGGCTGGAAGCATCCAGGGTGAATGTTTTGTCGAAGGTTGCCGCCGGATCGCTTGCCAACGTGCGCCAGTCGGCTATGGCCCGCTCCCAAGATTGGCCTACGGTGTTTTTTACCGTCTGGGGCGCATAACGCCTTCCCGCCAGGTATTCAAAGGTGGTATCGTCTGGGGAGATCATCCCGGCTCGCGCACCACCCTCGATCGACATATTGCACACCGTCATGCGTTCTTCCATATCCAGTGCTCGTATCGCCGCACCGGTATATTCGAACACATGCCCCGTACCGCCGCCCACGCCATATTTGGCGATCAGCGCCAGGATGATATCCTTGGCCGAAACGCCTGCCCGCAGGCGACCGTCCACCCGCACTTCGCAGGTTTGCGGCCGGTTTTGCAGCAAGCACTGGGTCGCCAGCACGTGCTCCACCTCGCTGGTGCCAATTCCAAAGGCCAGCGCGCCGAATGCTCCGTGCGTAGCGGTGTGGCTGTCTCCGCAGACGATCGTCATGCCCGGCTGGGTCAAGCCTAGCTCTGGCCCAAGCACGTGCACAATGCCCCGCTCTGGATCGTCCACGCCATACAGCCGAATGCCAAATTCCTGGCAATTATCATCTAATTGCTGGATCTGTTTCGCAGCCATGGCATCTCGGATGACTGTTCGCAGCGACGCGCCCGGCTCGGGATTCTCCGTGGGCGTGGAATGGTCCAGGGTAGCCACAGTTTTATCCGGCCGGCGCACTCGCAGTCCACGCTCTCGCAGCCCGCTGAAGGCCTGCGGCGAGGTCACCTCGTGAACCAGGTGCAGATCGATGTATAGGACGGCGGGGAACCCCAGCTCGTGAGCAACCAGATGTCGTTCCCAAATTTTGTGGAAAAGAGTCTGCGGCTCACTCATGGATGGGGTTTCTCGTTTTCACGCCGATTGCGACTGTGATTGGCCTGCTCGCATTCTTCTGCCAGGTTCCAGCCTGCCGGGTAGATGCGCACGTCTGCAAACGGATTGTAGTCTGGGTGGGCGTCAGCGCGCATCTGAGTTGAGTACAACTCCATTCGTTTTTCGATTGCATTGTTTTCTGAAGCCTTGGCGCTCAGATCCTGGCGCTGCAAACGGTATTGTTTACCGTCCTCGTCATCTATCCATTGCTGCGGATAACTGCTGGAAAAATGGAATGGATCGTACTTCGGATGAGCAGCGGCGGGTTCGGGATTGTTCTCGTTTTGCGGCATATGAGTTGAGTACAACTCAGTTGAGTACAACTCTTTCATTCTTCTCCTCCTTTGGAGTAAAGGAACTTAATTCATCAAGCCTGAACTGTGGCTCAAGCCTGCACTTCGGCAGACACTTCGGAATTCTGCACGGCGACGATCATTTTATTCAGCGCCGTCAGGTAGGCCTTTGCGCTCGCAACTACGATGTCGGTGTCGGCGCCAAAGCCGCCAAAAGTGCGCGGTTGCTCGACTTCTTTTTGGGCATCTAACGTATGGGCGCCGTCTCTGTTGTGGATGCGTACAGTCACCTCACCTAAGGCATCTATGCCTTCTGTGACCGAATGCACCGAAAACTCCAACAAGGCGGCGGGCATCTGGATGATGGCATCCATGGCCTTGTAAGTAGCATCTACCGGGCCGGTGCCTACCGCAGCCTGGGTATAGACTGTGCCGTCCGGGCCCACCAGTCGCACGGTAGCGGTGGGCATGCCCATCGTGCCGCAGGCCACCTGCAAGCCCAATAGCGTGTAGACTTCTTGCGGCTGGTAAAATTCGTCGGCGATCAAAGATTCCAGGTCGGCGTCGGTGATGGTCTTTTTCTTGTCGGCCAGGTTCTTGAAACGCTCGAAAGCCTTGCCCAGGTCGGCGTCGTTCAGTGAAATGCCCAGTTCTACCAGGCGGGCGCGTAGTGCGGCTCGTCCCGAATGTTTACCAAGCACCAGCTTGGTGCGGCTGGCGCCCACGTCTTCGGGTCGCATGATCTCGTAGGTCATGAAGTTTTTCAGCATTCCATCCTGATGGATGCCG
>CAZVRZ010000084.1:0-23278 GCA_964629965.1 uncultured Anaerolineaceae bacterium | reverse complement strand
CATCCCCACCCCAATCGCTCATATTGAAGGGCGGGTTGGCCAGGATGTAATCGGCTTTCAGATCGGGGTGCTGGTCGTTGTGGAACGAGTCGGCCGGCTGCTTGCCCAGGTCGCCTTCGATGCCGCGAATGGCCAGGTTCATCTTCGCCAGCTTGAAGGTGTTAGGGTTCGACTCCTGCCCGTACACCGACAGATCGCCAATCCTGCCGCCGTGCGCTTCGACGAACTTCTCGCTCTGCACGAACATACCGCCCGAGCCGCAGCACGGGTCAAAGACGCGGCCTTTGTAGGGGGCGAGCATTTCGACCAGCACGCGCACCACCGCCCGCGGGGTGTAGAACTCGCCGCCCTTGCGGCCTTCCTGGCTGGCAAACTGCGACAGGAAATATTCATACACCCGCCCCAGCGTATCCTGCTTGCGGCTTTCCTCGTCTACAAAATTGATCTTGTTGCTGACCAGGTCCACCAGGTCACCCAGGCGGCGCTTATCCAGCGTAGCGCGCCCATAATTGCCCGGCAGCATCCCTTTCAGCGTCGGGTTATCTCGCTCGATGGCTTCCATGGCAGCATCGATCAGGTTGCCAATGGACTCCTGCTTGGCATTATCCTGCAGAACTTTCCAGCGCGCCTCTCGCGGCACCCAAAAGACGCGTTCTGCCAGGTACACGTCCCGATCCTCCGGATCATCCAGCCCCTCCTGCTCCACCCGGGCGCGCACCTGCTCGAACATATCGGAGATGTATTTGAGGAAGATCAGCCCCAGCACCACGGACTTATAGTCTGCCGCATCGAGATGGCCGCGCAGTTTATCGGCGGCTTCCCACAACTCGGCCTCGATGCCGAGGGTCGCGCTGTTGGTGGGTTTGGTGGGTGTCTTTTTGGGCATGGCCTCTTCCTACATAACGAAATTCCGGCTCGACGCTCCCCCAGCCGGGCAGCGGGCCGTGTGGTATGATTATTATACGACAGAAAAAGGTTCGTGATGTTTTGCAGGAAGGTAATCAGGCAGGTGGCATGATCTCACTTCCACAATACCCTGGAAAGCTAATCCTGACCAATAATGATGATGGCTTGCCAATCATTGGACTGGGGTCTGGCGCGGCTTATAGCTTGATCCAGGCGCATTTTCCGGCGGCCAAAGAGAGTATCCGCATCGCCAGCGCGTATTTCACGGCCAGTGGGTATAAGATGGCTCGCCGGCATATCCCTGACGAAACGAAGCTGTGGATCTTGGTGGGGAAAGAAGACGGGCGCAACGTTATTCAAACGGTCATCGAGGATATTCTGGATGATTTGCGCCGTCCCGAGGATGATCTGTGGCAGGCTGTTTATGATCTGGTTCAAAAGATGAAAGCGGGAGATTTCCAGATCGTGGATGCGCGCGCTATGGAAATCCCCTTTCATTGCAAGTTCTATTTGATTGACGAGCACACTGTATTACAAGGATCAGCCAACTTCTCCCGCCGCGGCTTGATTGAGTCCATCGAGCAGATTGGGGCCAGCCAAGAACCGAGTCAGGTACAGGTTTTTTCGCAGGGGTATTGGACCTATTACCAAATGGCAACCCCGCTGACCCAACAGTTAATCGATTTGCTCTCGCAGTTTCTGGAATTAGCGGCCCCTTTTGACATCTATCTGAAAACATTGCTCACCTTGAATTATTTGCCTGACCGGAGTGTACGGGAAGGCGGAAACTTGCCAGTATATTACCAAAAAGCGGTAGTGGCGCGTGCTTTGCGCCAGATCGATGCTTGGGGCGGGGCTGTGGTTGTAGCGGCTACAGGGCTGGGCAAAACCGTGATGGGCTCTGAAATTGCGTACCACCTGAGATCTCAAGACAAGATCAAACGAGTCATTTTGCTTTCTCCGGCGGGTAACGTGCAAGAAAGTTGGCGCGAGGAATTGGACGCTCGCGACCTGGCTTATTCTGCCTTCACGAACACGATCTTATTCCAGGAAAACAAGGCTAAAGCAGATCATCATAAAGTGAATGAGTTGGATCGCAAGTTAAGCAGATCGGACGAAGAAACGCTTATCCTGATTGATGAAGCTCATGTGTATCGAAACCAACTTTTGGTACCAGCGCGTAAAGGCCGCAAGAGTCGCGTCATCGACCGGATCAACCGCGTTGTCAATGAGAAGAACGCCAAAATCGTTATGTTGACAGCCACACCCTACAGCACCAGTAATCTCAACTTGAACAGTTTGTTAGCGCTGCTTCCGCACAAAATGGATAGCGGTAATATGTTTGGTGATCATAAAGCCTGGTCGGTAAAGGGCACTCAGGAATTTGTCCGCCTGCCAGTCTGTACAGTGATCGGTCTACCACATGTGTTGAAGATTGCACGCCAACGTGGAGATGTGGATGAACAAGGACGCGCCTATATCGAGTTCCATGATAAGCGGCGCTACCTGCCTCGGAAACTTTCACTGCGAGCAGAGCGATATAGCTTCGCCATTGATCAGGAATTTCTACGCGCCTGGCAAGAGGGTTGCTTTGAGCAGTGGAAGTTAGGCATGAGTGTGGTCGCGCCAGAAAACGCGTCATCGGCAAGAGATACAGTGCGTGCTCAGGTGGATTATATTCGGAATGCATCGTTGGATGCCTGGTTGAGTTCACCGGTCGCACTCAAAGCCGCCGTAATGAAAAATCTTCGGACCGAGGATCCGCCAGAGCGAAGCGGAGATTTATGGAAAGATCACAGAGTACGAGATACTGCCGCAAAAAGCCGTTACACTACCAAATCAGAAGAAAGCGCCGATGATTTGTTCGCGAATTTGGAGCCATACAATGTAGCGCTCAAGCACCCACTGGCAGAGCGTCAAGAGCATCTGATGCCATTGTTGACCGGTTTGGATGCAAGTTTAGATGATTACAAAAATGATGGCAAGCTGCAGACTTTGCTAAAGATATTAGATCAACGATGCAAAGACCGGCGTAAGGCGATCGTCTTTGCATGTTTACGCCTGACAGCGGATTATTTACTTACTGCATTACAAGAACTGCGCCCTAATTGGAGAGTAGGTTGTACAGTTTCCGGTTCAAATTTGAAACCCATTTTGGAGCGTCAGCGTCTCCAAAGATCATTGGCGCCACGCGCCAACCGCAGGCCTGAAAATACCGACGATTTGGATATTTTGATCATGACTGATGCGGATAGTATGGGGGTCAACCTACAAGATGCAGACACAGTGATTAGTTATGACTTGCCGCGCGAAGCTGACAAGATCATACAGCGCGTTGGGAGAGTACTACGTCCAACCGAAGATCCAGAACGAGAGGTTTACTTATATGTGCTGCTTCCGTATGAACAAGGGATTCTAGATCATGATTTGCGGGGCATACTCAATCATATTCAAACCCGGATTGCGAGAATTTCGCGCCGGCACGAAAACGCACAGCACATTCTCAATGCCCCCGTCATGCCAAAACTGACAGGTGGATCTATCCGAAAAGCAGATGATGTTCAAGAGATTTGGCTGGATCAGGAAGTAGACGTAGAAGCATTGTTAGAAGAAAATGGCGATCTGGTTGGCGAACTCACCGCAGGTGTGGATACCTCGCCGGCAATTCAACATCAGGCGATACTAGAAGACCCACAATACAAACAGCGCGCCCAGGCGCTAGGCGACAATCTACATTCAGCCGGGCAGCATGATCGCCCAGAAAGCATGGTTTATGTTTTAGTACAAGTGCAAGAACGCTACGAAACTATCGTCTACAGCCTATCTCAGCAGCGCATGACTAAGCTGGAAGAAACAGAGGTTCTTGATTTAATTCGTTGTGAATCTCATTCTGAACGCGCAATTGTTCGAGCCGATCAGGTAGAAAGTTTAGCCAATCGCGTAGTGCGCAAATGGTGCAAAGAAAGAAACGCAAAAATTGAGGATGTGAGAAAGATTTGCGCATTGTATTTGAAGGGAAGCCATGCAAACGATGGATTAGATATCTTGCTTTCGGGAGATTGATCAATCAACTCGTTATCTACATTCTCGCGAGGTCAGGAGGCCGTTCAGGTGGCTAATCTCCAGACCAAATCAATTTGAGCCGCTTCTCAAAACCCCCGCGCTCATCACGCCGAGCGGCCTGCAAAGCATTCACTTGTGCCGAATTGATATCATACACCACCATTAACGCCGCCATCACTTCTTGTAAGTCAGCCAGTTCAGTCGCCAAATCAGTTGGGTCTGCCTGTTGGGCTTCCTGGGCTTCTTCAATAAGTTTCAAACGCAGGGCTTGAATATACTCTTCCTCAGGCATTACAACTGTTTCACACTGTTTACCAGCTGCCTGGATGATTTCGGGGATTCGGTCACGGATTAGTTTGTTGTAAACAATTCTGCTCATAGGGAAATCCTAAAAAGAAGCCAGGTTGCGCGCTGATCCAATCGTCTCGATGAATTGGGCGGCGCAAACAGCCAGGGAACCAGGCAGATCATCCTGTACGATCTTGCCATTGAAACGCGCCAGTGCATCATGCTGCAAGACATCTGCCAGGGTTTGCGAATTATTGTAATGTTGGTAAGCAATCACCAGGCGGGGCCTGGCAGCCATCAAGGTTGATGTGCCGGGCAGACGGTCACGCTTCTTGTGGCGATTAAAAGCAGCATCGGCCGGTACCAGGTTCCATAACTCATTGATCGGATAAGCACTTAACGGTAACAGGTGATCGAGGTCGTAGCTCTGTGCAGTCAGCTTGTGGCCAGTCCAGGGACACTCAAAAATGTGCCCTTCCATCATCAAAATTTCAACCTGATTGCGCTCCCAGGTCAGTGGGCGCCGATTGCCTGGCCGGTCGGTCAGCAAGGTGTAAACGCTGCCGCGGTCCAATCCACTGATGCTTTCAGTGAATAAACTCCATTCGTGAATACACAAGGCTTCGATCCACAGAGATAGCTCGCTGAAACTGGCCCACAACTCGGCGTCAACCACAATACAGCGCTCGTTTGGCAATGTGCCCGGAATACACACAATGTGCAACTGTGTGGCTTGCAACTGCTTCCAGGACTTTGGGGGATCAAACACACTGTACTGCCCTGGCCCGGCATAACGCACCGGCTGCTGAATAGCATCCGCAATATCAACAAGCGCCTGCTCATAAGCAGAAACTAAACCGGCCGGGTAATTATTACGCCTGTGAGCACTCTGGAACTCGCTTACCAGGTAAAAGCCATCGGCGGCCATGGACGCTCCACCAATCGCCTGCTCCCAGGCCTGGCGCAGTGCTGCCAGCGCAGCCCGAAAAGAAATATCCTGCTTAGTCGCTGAGTGAATGCCCTGTTTGATCGGTGTGGATGTTGAAACAAAGGGCCAATAATACGCCACCCAAAATGCAGCCAGGGAGCGCAACGGCACAGCCAGTGCCGCGCCACTTTCACCCAGGTGAGCGTACCCCAAAGCCAGATCATTTAGGCTGCGGATCAGAGCGATCTTGTAACTGGCCGTCTTGCGATCGTGGCGCAAGATGGTAGCGATCAGTGTGCCGGCGTTCATACGTAAAGTATAGCCGAACTTGAGCGGGTTGTGTTATGCGAAGAGAATTTTCGGGTTTACGCCCCCAAATCCGCACCTTATCTGACGGGTTTCGGTATAAAATAGGCGTACAAGGCCTATTATGCGAGCGGATTTTCAGGTAAGATCCTGGTAAATTTTTACTTACCGAAATCTATATCCCCTGTTGAAAACGGATTAACTCCTGAACCAACAAATGCACCGTTGTGGAAGGATTATCAACAGCCGGGTGCGCCGGCTGGTACTGCATCAGCAGGCGTTCAGCATTCTTGATCGCCGCTGCTTGCCTGGGAAGCAGCTTGCCATAAATGTCCAGGCTGTTCTTACGATAGGGATGTCCGAGATGTTCTCCCAAGCGGTCAATATAGTCGCGCCGGGTAATGGCAGTGTTCAAGTACATGAAGTGCAGCAAGTACCACAGCTCAAACGCCTCATTCGAGTAAGCAGGTCGGATGTTGTTTTGCCGGGCGATATCAAGAGCAGCATTGAAATGCGCCACAGGGAATACATCTCGATCGAAGACGCACCACACCTGGTCGTAAGGCTCGCCGTTTCTGCGAGCTGCTCCCGCTGGCTGATCGCCTCCTGCACCAGGCGAACGGTGTTGAACCCCAGGCCCTGTACATCCACCACCAGCTTGGGCACTCGAAAATGCAGGAAGTAGCCCGGCTCGGTTTTTTCGCCTTCACAGACGATCAGAAAGCGCTGGCGAATGTTGCGCCGATTGACCGGCCGCTGTATATAACTGCGCTGCCTGGCTTTGAGGTAAGGACGCTTGCTCACTGCGTATCATCCTCGAGCACGACGCGCTTCAAATCGCCCAGGAATGGGATGGCACCGTACTTGCCCTGAATGTAATCGCTCTCAAAGGAGGCATCGTTACGGACTTTGAAATCGGAAAGAGCGTACAAGTGCGTGGCTCCCAAGGCATCCTTCTCGGTAAACCAAACCTGGTCGCGGCGGAAACGCTTGTTCGAGAGCAGGTTGGTATCATGGGTGGTAAATACCAATTGAGCATGGTGCGGATTGGTCTCATGCGAGTGGAACAGGCGGATGATCTGGGCAGTGATCAGGGGGTGCAGCCGCGCCTCCAGTTCGTCTACAAACAACACCCGCCCCATCGAGAGCGTATCCAGCAGTGGGCCGGCCAGGAAGAACAGCTTTTGCGTGCCGTGTGACTCCTGGTTCTGCAAATCAAAGATCTCCACGCCCGCCTGTTGACCGGCAGCGTCGAAGCGCTTATGGGCAGTACGGATGGCATAAAAGTCCTGGGGAGTGTTGAGCAGCAGATCCTGAATTTCGCGCGGCAGTTCCGGCGGCAGCAAGACTTGTGATCGCTGCAGCTTCTCGCTGGTAATATCGTCAATGCCTACATCCAACGAGCGCACCAGGTCAATGATCTGCTGGCGGTGTGCCTGGTTTTGGAAGCGGTCCAGGGTAAAGCCCAGATAGGCCGTGTCGTCCAGGCCGGAAACTGTGCGCAGGTTACGGAACCAGGTCATCACCTGGTTGGCAATCTCGCCGTTGAACTGGGCTGAAACGGAAAGAAACAGCGCATTGGGGCGGGTCTTTGCTTCCAGGCGATAGCCCTCTTTGAATGAGCGGCCCAGGTGGATGCCCTGCTCGTCGCGCGTGAACAAGCGCTTCTCCTTGCGCGTGCCGGCCACAAACAGCCACTCTGTCACCACCTGCTGGCGGGTAACCTCAAAGCCGTAGCGATATTTCTGACCACCGGCCAAGAACACCACCTGGAAAAAGGAGGGCTGGCCAAGCGTATCCGAACTCAGGCGGAAGTGCTCCACCGGCACCGGTTCGGCCGATTGCGACTCGCGCGAAGAATTAATCACGAAGGTGCGCATGAAAGCCAGGGCGCTGACCAAGTTGCTCTTGCCACTGGCATTGGCGCCATACACCGCGGCGGTGGTCAGCAGCTTCAACTGATCATCTGCATCAAAGGTATTATCTTGGTCAATCTGGGGATCACGCGCATTGATCCGGGTGGCGAGCATACTCAGCGTCACCGGGTCTTTGAATGACCGGAAGTTGCCGGCGCTAAACTCAATTAGCATGGTATTCTCCGCTTTATAATGGCTATTTCTGAGATATTTTCACAAGAATACATTCTATCCTGCTTTATTTTAGCACAATTAAAGCAGATGGTCAATCAGCAATAAACTCACCCCGCTATCCAATGCTCCTGCGAGCTTGGAAGGTCGCGCCATGCTCGCAGAGCGCCGGCTCTTCGCAGGGTGTCAATAACTATGTGGGTTTTCTGCATATTTTTTATGGCTCTCCCGCAATTTTAGTGAAAGGCCGAACCAAGAGGGGTAAATCAGCCGAATTAATAATCTTGTGTGCTATTTATGAACTGGACGAGCAATGCCGACGATCTTCTATTCCAATCAGGTCAAGCGCGATTTTAAGCGCATTCAGAAACAAAACAAGAATCCGTCAATTCTCAAAAGTATCCTGCGAAACTCACAGTCAGAAAGACACTCAGGTAAAACTGGTGGGATGGAGACTATTGACTCCTTGTATCTCGCGGGATACAATAAGCTTATATGATCGAGATTCGCGAAACGGACACATATAAGAAATGGTTCCATTCCCTTAATGACAAAAGGGCAAAAGCAAGGATTGATGTTCGAATCAAGAGAGTCTCTTTAGGAAACTTTGGTGATGTACAGCCGGTTGGAAATGGTGTTTCTGAACTAAAAATAGATTATGGTGCTGGATATCGAGTTTATTTTGTAAAACAAGGTAATCTCATTGTTATCTTGCTTTGTGGCGGCGATAAATCCACACAATCAAAGGATATCCTGAAAGCGCATGAACTTGCACAAAGTTTAAAGGATCAATCCAAATGAAAAAAGAGAAAATAACGACAAGTTTATGGGACGCCTCAGAACATCTGGAGACGGATGAAGATATGGTAATGTATTTAGAGGCTGCTTTTGAAGATGGCGATCCCGCACTCATATCGGCAGTTCTTGGAGATATTGCGAGAGCAAAAGGCATGGCTCAAATTGCAGAAAAAGCCGGTTTGGGACGCACAAGCCTTTATAAAGCGCTATCTCCTGAAGGTCACCCGGATTTCGCTACTATTCTAAAAGTAATCAATGCCCTTGGCATGAGATTGCAAGCAACATCTCGCTAAAGCCTGTGCAACGATTACAAGATAGTGAAAGCTGTCTTGCCTATTCTGGAAGCAATGGGCAGGTCGAAGGGCAAGTTTTTGCCTTCTACGCACGCTGGTTCTTGGACCAGGATCTACTTCGTGAAAGATTGATGTGGTTTCTTGTCAAGCCAGTATTCCTGTAGATTCACTCGTTGTACATCACTCGCTGTTTCAGTAAATCGAGCTTCGCACGCCCCTGCATTTTTCGCTTGATCAGCTTTAGTCGATTATTCTGGGCTTCAACCTGACCGTTACTTAAAGGATGGGAAAGCGCCATTTTCATAGCGTTATGATCTCTTCTCAGACCGGCAGCGAAACTGCACATAACGGAAGAAATAAGTTTTCTGTTTTTTTCATAGCACTTATTAATTCGACGAAAATAAATCGAATTTGCCACTTTTTTTATTTAGTGGCATTTTTTGGTGTTTTTCGTAAAAACTTTATGCTAAAACGCTACATTTCTAAAATCTTGTTTTTGGGGAACCGGTTCTAAAATATTCCGCGAAAGATAGTTGTATGACAATCGCTTTTAAAGCCACACTTGACCTTTGAAAGAAATATGATATATTCTTTCAAAGTCGCATCATCTTTGAAAGAAGGCTTACAAAGCAAAACTGATGAAACGCAGTGATTTTCATGCTCCACAAGCTGGGAAAGTCATCCAGATGCCCACGGGCTACCTGGCCTTTATCCCCGCCCCGCTGCCGCCGGCAATTATCTACTCGCAGGAGATGGTTTTAGCGCTCTCGCAGGCAGATGCGGCGCTAAGCGAGCTTTCCGGTCTGGGCAGGCACCTGCCAAACCCACATCTATTAATCGCATCCTATATCCGGCGTGAGGCGGTGCAGTCGTCGCGGATCGAGGGGACGCACACAGGAATGAACGAGCTATGGCTGGAAGACGTGGAAGCGGAAGGCAGGCGCGTTGAAAATGTGGATATCCAGGAAGTGCGCAACTATGTTCAGGCGCTGGAATATGGTATTCAACGCCTGGCCGATCTGCCGCTCTCCCTACGTTTGGTTCGTGAAGTACATGCCAGGCTGATGCAAGGCGTGCGCGGCGAACATGCCACGCCGGGCGAATTTCGCCGCAGCCAGAACTGGATTGGGCCGGCCGGTAGTACGCTGTCCACTGCGCCGTATGTTCCACCGCCGCCAGATGAATTGATGCCGGCGCTGGATAATTGGGAGAAGTTCTTGCACCTGCGGGGCGTTTTCCCTGATTTGATCCAATGCGCTATGCTGCACGAGCACTTTGAAGCCCTGCACCCCTTTCTGGATGGCAACGGCAGGGTGGGCCGTCTGCTGATCGGCCTATTCTTGATCGAGCGCGCGCGTTTATCGCAGCCGCTGTTGTATTTGTCCTCCTACTTTGAAACCAACCGCCAGGACTATTACGATTTACTGCAGCGTGTGCGCACGCATGGCGAGTGGGAGCAGTGGATCATTTACTTCTTGAATGGGGTCAATGAAACCGCCCACCAGGCGCTGGAACAAACCAGCCGCCTGATGGATTTGCGCGAAGGCTACCGCCAGGCATTGAAAAATCAGCCGCGCGCCCTGAATTTGATTGACCCGTTGTTCCAGAACCCCTATTTGACAGCGGCCAGGGCAGAAGAACTCTTGCAGGTTTCGCACCCCACTGCCCGCAAAGCGATTGCGGCGTTGGCCGATGCTGGGATTGTTGAAGAAATTACCGGCCGCGAATGGGGCAAGATATACCTGGCCCGGGCCATCTGGCAGGTCATCAGCGATGGTGATGCAGCAGATGCACGCTAATGGATGTTTATACTTACCTGAATCCCGAAACTACAATGCTGTCCAAACCGGCAGAACAGGTTCAATTTAGTGGTCACTCCTGGCCGTATTTCAATCAGGTAAGGCAAGAGCTGCACAGTATTTTACGCTCCTGCCCAGAACTTGCTTTGCGGCAGGCAACGCTGCAAGATTACCAACGCGTTCATAGCCCGGCATACCTGGCGCAGTTACTGGCGATGAGTGAGGGAAATTCCGTGGAACAACCACCCAGGATGGGTATCGGCTGCGAAGGGCTGGAGTTCTGTTTACCGGGATACCTGTACAGTCTGGGCGGTATGTTCGAGGCGATTGACCAGGCCAGACAAGGCAAGGTTTTGCGGAGTTATTGTTTCAGCCTGGGCGGCCATCACGCCCATGCTGACTGGGGGCATGGATACTGCATTTTGAACCCACAGGCTGCTGCGGCCCGCTATGCCCAGGAGAACGGCTTTGCAAAAATCTTGATCGTGGATTGGGATCTGCACCACGGGGATGGCACACAGTCCATCTTTGCCCGTGATCCGAGCGTTCACTGTATCAGCATCCACAGCCTGGGAGACCTGTACATGGCGGTTTCTGGAGGCCTGCGGATGGCAACCACAACTTATGCAGAGGAAATCGGCCACTGTAACCTTCCCGTATTGGCGGACACTTTTGGCGATGAATGGATGGAACAAATGCACCTGCCTGGCCGCTGTTACCGGGCAGACAATATCATCCCGGCTTTTCGCGAAGCAGTTGAAAATATTCCCTGGATGCCGGATTACATCTCAATCTTCTCCGGCTATGATGCACATGTGGGTGACCATGGCCGTGGGGTGATGAATTGGACGAACGATGATTATGTGCGGCTCACAAAAATTGTCACCGCGCTGGCGAATCGTGTCGCCTGTCCCATTCTTTCTGTGCATGGCGGCGGGTATGAATTACCGGTAGTAGTTGCTGTGGCAACGGCACATGTGGACGCGTTGAGGGAGTGATGGCTTTTTTGCAGAGGAGTTGGAGGTGTTCAATCAGCATATTAGTGGCAGGATTACGGTAGAAGCCGAGTTTTATGGGGAGGGTTTCAGCAGCAAATGATAGGATTGATAGGGCTGATCGTCTGGGTTGTAGTTGCCGTGGCGTTGGTTGTGAATGGCAGCACGCTTACGCTACTTTTTGGCTTGCTCCCCTGGATGTTAATTGGCCTGGGCTTGATTAGCCTGGCCGGGTTGGTGAAATTATTCCCTGGCTGGAAGATGTGGAAAACATTGGCCGGCGCTTTGCTAGCAACCATTCTCTCGACGAGTTTATTGATGCCTCTGATGTTGGATGCGAACGCGAAAATTCGTGAAGGCAGGGCTTTATCTGCCTTTGACGGTTTTGTGAAAGCCCAAATTCAGGGCCAGACTGAGAAGGAAGCATACTGTGTTACCCCGAACAGTGATTCTCTTCCAGTTACAGATTCGTCGAAATATCAGGTTGCAGGGTTCGACGATCTTTTGGGCGAATATGATTTTTGGGCTGAGTTTGCAGATGGACGCCGTTTGCAGGTCAATATGTGGTATCAGGGTGACTGTTGGCATCTGGATATTCGGCAGGCCAGATAAAGCGATTGTTAGAGGTATGATCGGTTGCCGCTGCTGGAACAAAGCAGGCAACCCTGGATTTACAGAACCTGCTCGATGTACAATGGGAGAAGTGTGGTGAGGAGGTAGGCGCCACAGGTTTTATCACAGGCATGGGAAAGGGCAAGAACCGATGATTAAACAGAAATCTACCCGGGACAGGCGCGCTGACGCCGAAATTCGCCGGCAAGCCAGGCGACAATTGGTGGTTATTTTAGGAAACGCCGTATTTATACTCGTTCCTGGGTTATATGCCTGCTTGCAGGCCACATTTTTGTTGATCCGGCTGAATATCGTCCGTGATCCTCTGAATGGTCTGGAAGCTCTCATTATGTTGGCGATTTTATTGGTTGCCTTTTTATTGGGTGCATCGGCAGGCGCGCTTGTCTTTGAGTTCATCATGAGTTTTTATTTAACTATCCCAGAATGGCTACAACTTTATCCGAACCGTCTCTACCCTAAAAATTCAGTAGAAAGATTGGGGTGGGCTGTTCAACAACGCTTTTTCCACTGGAAAGTTCAGCGTGAATCGCAGTATTTTCAAATGCCAGGCAGCGACCCAAGGGCAAAAGGCATTTTACAACAACTGGATAGGTGCGCGAGCAACTATACCTTTCCTATCCTGGACCATGGTTATGTTTACCTGGCGGATACCAGGTTAAGCGCGTATCGGAATGCCAACGATTGGGCGCTGATCATTGAAGTGATCGGATATAATCCCCGCGCCGGTGATCATCATGGGATCGAGAACTGCCTGTATTGTTTTGGCACCTGCATTCGACGTTCCCCAGGCATAGCCAACGAAGATTTTCTGCGTTTGACTCGGGATGGCTTTGACGGTCCGACATTTCAAGATGATTATGATTGGCATGTGCGAGAAGGTGCGCGTACGCTCTATATTCGAGACACTGCCGTCAGCCTTGACCTTTCTCGCGAGGCGCTTGCAGGCAAGGGAATCGAACTGGCAGAGCCGCCATCTATCACAGCGGCTGAATTGCTGCGCAGTTTGATCCCGGAACAGCGTGCTTTGCTGCTGGCGACAGACGAAGAACTGTACGAACGATTAACCGTGCGCCTGCCGCTGGCGCTGCGCCTGGATGAATGGCATCATCCAGACCTGAGCAGGGGTGAACTGCCCAGCCAGAGCGAAACCTTCCGCCAGATCGCCGCAGTGCTGGCCAGCGGGGATGTGTCTTACTACCAGCCTACGCAAGCGCCCAATACCCACTGGCGCAATTGGCCAGAGGGCGGTAGTCTATAAAAATAAACCCACCCCGCTAGCCAGAGGCAGGCCGCTCCAGGCAACTCTTCACATTGATCAAATAGTAACAGCTCTGAACGGTAGTCTGTAGCCCACTCTGACAAAGTAGGCTAAAATGGATCAAGATCAAGGGATTGATTGATGAGCCACAAAACACCTCTTTTCATGCTGTGGATTACCTTCTGCCTCTTGCTGACTGGCTGCCAGGTAAACCTACCCGCTACTATTCTGCCTGTCCCCCTGATCGAATACCTGCCAAAAAATCTTTGGACCATTCGCTGGCACCTGGATGGATGGGCCTTATGGATGGATATACTGGCATGGGCTGGGTTATATTTGAGCGTGAACCGCTCCAGTCAACGAAAAGTAGGGATGGTCTAGAAAAGAGGAGAGATACATGCGCCGGCAGTTGTTGATCATCTCTTGGATTGGTTTTATTGCTTGTCTGGTGTTTGGTTGCAGCCAGCCTACGATGCTAACCCGAACTCCCAGCCCTAAAGCGCCTGCATCGGTCACATGCTCCACTTTTTATCGCTCGAGCGTTACAGTTTCGAATGAACAGCAGGCGAACATCATATTGACATTCCAAGACGAACAAAAGGTGGTGGAATATCCCGATCTGATGTTTCATGCGCAGCTATTCAGGGAAAACAGGGAAGAAGCGGGCAGTCTGAAGGTCTGGGTGACTCTGCCGGGTGATAAGCATGAACTCATGGCTGTGTTATACCAGTTCCTCGAAATGCCATACACCTATACTTACTCAATGGAAGGCGGGCATGGATTCACCGGATTGCACTATGTTTACAATCCAACCTCCCAGGCAGAACTTCAATTTTGGTGCGAAGCGAAATAGAGAGCAAAGTGATGAGATGCCAAAAACTTATACGCGCCGGAATGCTGGTTACTTTTCTGATCATTGGTTTGACTGTAAGCCTGTTTTTGTACGCCAGGCTAGCATCCGCTCCATCCCATTCACCGATCCCTGCTGCTACCCTGGCGGCTTTTCAACCAGGTATTCCAATCGAAAACCCTGCTCAGGCATTCATTGCAGCACAGGTTTATCTGAGCACGACGCGTTTGTGTGCTGTAGGAGAAATCCTGCCTTATGATGCGCAAACGATGGGCTATGCCGAAGCCAAAACCCGTACAACCCAACCTGGGGTAACAGATTACACCCCATCTCCAGAGGCTGCCAGGGTCTGGCTGGTGCTCTTCGAGGGTCAGTGGCAGGTTGATCCCCCCGTTCAAGAATCGGCACCTGCCGCGCCTCAACCTGGTTGCGTATATGTTATCTTGAGCGCCCAAGACGGCTCTGGGTTGGGCGCAGGCGGCATCCGAGAGTGCGCAGGATATCAGGCGCGCCCAGCGAAACAGATTGTCAATGGGCTATTACAAGAAAAAGGGATTAACGCTCGCCCTGGGACACAAAATTATGGTCGGCTGATGAAGCAGATCATGTTGGGCAAATACCCCGAACTGACCGGCCCCCAGGCAACCCTGGTGCGGAACCAGGCTGAATTGGAAAGCGTCTTAGAATATGTGGCCCAGCATGCCCGGGATGGAATTTGGTATTGGGGCCCACAGCCCACTGAGCCTGCACTCCCCGAGGCGCTGCCGCCCACTGTAACTCCATGAAAGGCTGCCTGTGAAAAAACGCCTCTGGCTCCTGGGTGTGACTGTTTTGGTGGTTGCGAGCATCCTTGGTGCATCTTGGATGTTCTTGGGGTATTGGTGGAATCCGTTTGCATCCCCCTGTTCTCTCTCTTCAGAACAATCCCGGCGCAGCGAAATTCAGTCTCCCTGGCTGCTGCCATTTGGCACGGATATCATTGAAAACGATGGCATGCTTTGTTTTTATCCGGCTCGATCAGGCAACCCGCCGACAAATAATTTAAGCGTGCAGGTCTATTCATCCGGCTGTTATTCATCAAGCTGTTCGATCGTTTACGAACGCGCCGGGCAGATCAAGATAGACCAGGCTGCTTTTGCCATTCATCTCTCTTCACGATTTGCTGTTAAACCGTTGGGCTACCAACGGTTTGGAACGAAGTGGGCTTGTGGCTGCACAGCAGACTGCGGCGGTGCCGGGATGCTGGAATATCAGACCGGGAACCTTCAGGATGGCACATACCAGGTATATCTGGGAGAAACCCGGCTCGGATCTTTTAGCCTGCCCCTGACTCATGACCTGTGCCTGGAAAAAGACCACCCAGACAGGATCGGGCCTGGACCAACCGCAGCCTATCCGCCGGCCAACATAGAACCCATTCCCTATCCAGTGCCTGTGATCACATTGCCGCCAGTAGCAATGCCATACCCAGAACCAGCGCTTCCTACACCGACTCCTGAGCTGCGACCTACCCCAACCTGGTACGGCCCGGTGATCACCATCCCACTGGATGTGCCCAAACATACCATCCTCTTGGCTGGCGAGTGGCTGAGTTCAACGCTCCTGAGCATTGAGGCCCAAGGCTATTCCAGCGCTGCTGTATATTGGGCGGATCTCAAAGCCGGCGCGCCTGTGGTTTCTTCTCCATCTGCCCGGCCCTTCAATCAGTCGCTCTCAGCATCAGGCAGCTATGCGGTGCAATGCGGCAGCCTACTGCAAATGGTTGATCTACCTGGTGGGAAAGCCATCAGCCAGTCCGATCTGATCCTCAATCCGCACGCCCCTACGGCCTGCGAGCAGTATGCCAGTTGGGCAGGGAATGAGATGGCTGCATTTACGGCGGGAATAGAAGGCGATTGGAGTACGTATGTGTGGCGGACGGACGGTTCAGCGCCGCGCCGGATTGGGCCGGCCTTAACCGGAGCCGCCGCGCCGGCCTGGTCGCCCGATTTTCATCAGCTCGCCTTTCTAAGCTGGGGCGATTCCCCGGCGCCCAAAAAGCAGTTACTGATTACAGGGCCGGACGGCAGCCCGGTACAAACGATCCCGATAACAACCTCTGCGCCTTTTGTTTCTTTTCATTGGTTGTCACCACAAGTCATTGCACTGTCGGCCGGCGAAGAGGATTGGCGTTTTTATGCTCTGCCTGAAGCCGATCTGTTGTTTACCTGGCAGCAGGTTTCGGGAATTGTGCTCAACCTGTACAGCGACTTTCCGTCGCTCTCGCCAGATGGGCACTGGCTGGTGCTGGAGCGCCATCTGGCCGACGCGCCTGAAGAAAAGCAATTCAGCCTGTATGACTTGCAAAGCCGCCAGGAAATTCCACTCTACCAGGGTAAAGGGCATCAACTGGAAGTCAGCGCCTGGTCGCCAGACAGCCAGATGCTCTACCTATTGCACTACCCAACCAATCCCGAAGTTGAACGCGATCCAAATCTGCCCTTCGGTTTACTCGCCTATACCCCACTAGCTGGTCAGTTTGAAACGTTGGTTATGGATGCGCGATACGTGCAGTGGAACCACACTGTGCAGCGGGCTATGGTGTATTACCAACCAGGCGGGGGCAAAATTTCGTTTGCCGCTGGAATCTGGGATGTAAACCGCAAATATGTTTCCGGCGCTTATCCACTGCGGGCGGACTTTCCTGTCTTCAATCCCACAATCCACGCCATTACCTTGAGAGAATTCATTCCGGCTGCCTGGTCGCCGGACGGGGAGCTGGCTGCCTTTTTTACCTGGAGCGGCGAGTTGGTACTGATGGATCTGGATGGTCAAACCCGGCTTTTGGCCGACCAGATTGGCCTGTGGCGCTCAGATTTCATCCGCTTTTTGGCCTGGTCGCCGGATGGCAGTCGTCTGTTTGCCAGTGACCGCAGCACAGCCTGGGTCGTTGAAATTTTTCCGATGAACTTTCTGCCCGGAAATGGACCGGCAGCGGGTGGGAGAGAATAAATTGACGGCAAGGAAATATTTCTGGCTCGTTCTGCTGGGTGGTTTGATCATCATTTCCGCTGCTGTGCTTTTTTATCGATCTATCCAACCACAAGTTATTCCCTTTGTCGTTCTTGAGACAGGCTACTCACTCATCGATCCGGCCAGATCTCCATCGACAAGAACAGAACCCAGTTTGATCATTCTGTCCAGCCAAGAAGAGATGCTGCTTGTGGATCCATTGATCTTCCCTGAGGCCTTGGCCAAGACTATCAAACAAGTTGACTTTCAAAAATCCTTTGTCATTTTAGCCCAGCATGGCCATGCTGAAGGAGGGCTGATCACGAAAGTGACCAGGCAAGCCAGTACCACCATCGTCATCACTACTACGGATATGACTGCTGGGCCTGGAAATTATGTGAAAGAAGAATGGACACAACCTTACGAAGTTATCCAAATTGATAAAGGTTCCGGATGGGGTCAGGAAATCCGCTTTATCCTGCAAAGGGAAACTCAAGGTATTGTTGGCGAAGCAACCCATTTTATCCCCTAATTCACCAACCGATACCACAAGGGTATACGAATTGCATTACCACAAACCCAACCCGCTGGCCGATGCTCGATCAAGCATGGCAGGCCGCGCCAGGCGGCTCTTCACGGGGTGTCAAAAACCATGTGATTTTCTGTGATTCTATTTTATCATCAAGAAAGAGAGCAGCTAGTTCACTCCCCACCTCTGCACCTGCCCCCGAAAATCCTCCAGCCACCCTCGATCCTCCGGCAGATACAACTGAAACAACCTTGAGATCAACAACAGCCGCTCGAACAGGTGGATCTGCTCGTTCGTCCAAGCGATCGGCGGCTCCACGCCCTTCTGCAACTGAGACTTGATCCGCATCACCCCGGTATACAACTCTGCCGCGCGCCAGGCGAAGGCAAGCAGTTCTCCGTCGAGCCCAAGCGCCTTATCCAGGTTGATCAAGTCCGCCACCTTGACCCGATCGCTCATTACCTTTTCGAACTGGAGCAGTCCCGAATGTGAAATGCCGACTTCTTCTGCTAGCTGACGGAGTGAAAGATCTTGGGCTAGTCGACACCCTTTGACATAGGCTCCGATATCAGGCAGAGTTAATGCTCCCCCACTCAGGTAGATACGCCTGTGGGTATTAACAGAGAGTGGAGGATATTCTTTATACACATCATCATGATATTGATGAAAAAGATATACCAAATCCTGGTACTCTGAAAGAGAACCTGACCGTTTACGTATTGCTTCAATAGATCTGATATCAATCAAACGTGAAATCAAAGAGAAGGCCTGACCTGATTTCTTCTCGCTCAGCAAGATGAAATTCTCAATATCAGGTATTGTAAAAGATGGATATTCATCGATGCCATCCAGCAATTCCCGATCGTATAAAGCCGGTGGTTTCCACGCTGGGAGATCCAGATCTTGGTATATGGCAGTGTACGTGTAAGAATATGCGTGAAAGATCCGAGCTAATGTAAAAAGCGTTACAGCAGATGAACCGGTTTCGATCCGGCTCAAAGATGAGTGAGAGAGTCCAGCCAGATGAGCCAGTTGTGGTAATGTTTGACCTTTTTTCTGGCGCGTTTTCTTCAGCCACTGTGCTATTTGTTGAGAAATCTCATCCATAGTTTTTCACACTTTCCTTGAACTAGAAAATGCAAAATCGATGTCTTAAAATCCTTGCATTTGGACTAAAAATCATTTATAATATGTGCATTGTGCGCACACTCACCCACCCGAGAAAGCAAGCATGTACCAGCTACCCCACTCCGACACCACCACAACCATCTCCCTGCCCCCTTTGGGCAGGATTGACCACTACCCATTACGCATCCAGGATATTTTATCGAGGTTTAGCTCTTATCTCGTGGTACGCCGGGATCGCGCAGCAGCGACCGCTGACTCTTATCGCCATGATGCCATTCAGTACCTCGAATTCTATCGACAATACTACGATGAAACCCTGGCAAGCTTCACCATCAACCCTGATACTTTCATCGAGTTTTCAGATACACTGAAACGAAATGGCAGCATCCGGCGCAGCACGATCAAACGCAGATTGATTGGGGTACATCGCTTTTGGGGATATCTCTATCGCGAGAAAATCGTGGGATATCCACCGATCTCAATGGATGAAATGGATATTGTGGTGAAGAAGGTTACCAATCCCACCCGGCCAGTCGGGCCCGAAGGATTTTCAAAGCTACGAAAGGCTGCTCGCCATGGACTCTGCGCAATCTACTAGTTTCAGGGGTTTACGTGAGTTATCCGTACTATGGTTCGTGCGAGACGTTGGACTTTCGTTAAGCGAAACGCTGGAATTTCCTCGCCAGGAAGTTTTGTCAGATGAAAAATCCTTGTTGATCAACGATCAACTTCTCGCGAAACCGCCGCGTTACGTTTTGGATTACCTGTCCCAAAGGGATGCTATTTTTCCACAGAATGAGCTCTTGTTTCCTACCTCAGATGGTCAGCCATACCGTCCAGTGAAATATCAAAAACGGATAGCCAAATTACTGCAGGAAGCGAAAGCTCCGACTTCACCATCCCATCCGGCGAAACTCAGCGACGACCAATACCAGGCATTGCTAAATCTGCGCTTCCAACTGCAACGCCCGAGCTATCAAATCTCACTGGCAGCCGTCCTGTGCTGTTATCTGGGGTTGCGGCCAAGTGAAGTCGCGAAACTTATTACCACCGATCTGGATTTCGACAACCGCGTGATCACCTTACGGCTGACCAAATCGCAAAAGGATCAAGATCTTCCTTTACTGTCGTTCATGATCGAGCCTTTTAAAGCCTATGTGCACAATCTTACCAAGGGCGACCCTTTATTCATCAATACACAAAAACTGCAATGGGATCGCCGTGATGTGACGGCTGCGGTTTCACAATGGGGCAAAGGTTTCGGCGTCGAAAACCTGACATCGCGTAAGCTACGCGCTTCCCTGGGCGCGATGTTGGCTCGCATTGGTGTGACGCCGGCTTTGTTATCCAAAATATTGCGGCACCAAGATCAAGCCACCGCACTACGCCATTACAACGAGATGGAAGTCGAAGACATCCGGCGCTTGTTGGAGAATCTGCATTCACGGGATTTTCGTTTTGACCGGTCAGGAACCATGGAATTTCAGCGCATGTACGCTCTGTTGGAGGCCGACGAATGATATCCCAAGCTGCTTACCTTGCTTTCTGGGTTGTTAAAGTGCCGCCTTTTGGCAAAACCATCTCACCAAAAGATACCCCAGGCCGGCCTGTAAGCCGCATTGTCAAAATTTTTACCGCGTGCCCTGAGGTAAACCGTAATCGCGAACCGAAGTGGGGAATATCCAACCTCGCGAACTCAATTCACGGCTTCTCAATATTATACCTTGTCCTTCTTAAGGCCGCTTCCTCGCGCTGACATTAGTTTCTAGGCGCTGAGTAACGGCCATTTTGTATTTGCGTCACCCATTCGACTGGATTGGAGCTATACGATGTCGAAAGTTTCGCTTGCTTTGGGATTCGGGCTATTGATTCTATTGGCGGTCGGCTCTCTTTGGATCGGCATCACGGCAACTACCGCCAATTTGGTTCAGGCACAGGCCAACGCCACTCAGGCTGCTACCGGCTTTGTGGACAAATGTCTGAGCGGGTTTCTATTTATGGTTGTCCTGTTTGCCGGCATTGGCATCGGCGTAGGAGCCGTCAAAGTTCAACACGCTTTCCAATACCTGAAGCCGGCTGCAAAAACGATGCCGCGAACCTGGGCGCCAGGCCCAAACGCCCGTTGGCAAAAAATAAATGTACCCATACGGGCACAATTATCTTCCCCGCAACCCCAGCCATTTCCTCAGCAACAAGTTTTGTTGGTGGCTGATGTTGAGGAAGAGGACGATCTCCCCCTGCAAGGTTGGGGATTCTAAGGTGGCCAGCATGAACCCTCGGGTTGTGGTGATCCTGCTCGCAATCTTGGGTCTGGCAGTATTGCTCCAGGCATGTACCAACGCGCCTGTCACAGACGAACACCTGATAGAGATCGCCACGCCGATCCCGCCCTATGTGGCTACGGACCAGGCTGCGGCCCTGCAGGCGCGGGCAACCCGCCAGGCCAGCGAAGGCCGCATGTCCGAGCTGGCTGCCGAAAGTACAGCAGTAGTTTTACAAATGACACAGGCCGCAGCGACCGAAGCATACTTCCTGCGCCAGACCGAGCAGGCCCAGGCCGCCACTGCCACGGCTGCACAACAGTCCATCGAAGGAACCGCCACTGCTCAAGCCGCAGTTCACACCCAGGCAGCCCTAAACGCTGCCGGCACCGCCACCCAGTCTGCCTACAACAACCAGGCCACATCCACCAGTATTGCCGTAGGCTTGCTGCAAGCCTCGGCTACGGCCCAGGTCGAACGTCTGGCCGAGCAGCGGGAAAGCGAACGCCAAACCCTGCTCTTCCGCACCTGGGCTGGGCGCATTGCCCTGGTCATTCTGTTTGCGGTCGGCCTGTTCATCGCCTGGCAATCGGTTAGTTGGGTGCTGCTGCGGGCCTTTGGCATTCATCGCCTGGCGAACCGCCCGGTGGTGATTACCCCGGATGGTCGCGGCGGCTTCAACATTTTCGACATCAGCCGCTCATTACAGCCTGGCGCTAATGTTGCCAAGAATGGGCATGTGCTGACGGGCGGCGGCGCTTCTGATCCGCAGATCCAAAACCAGGTGGCTGCTCGCGCCCAGGCGGCCGAACTGATGCTGGCAACCAACTCCGGCCAGACTGTCCAACCTGCCCAACGCCGCACTGTGCTGCGCCAGGCACTGCAAGCCGGAGCTGCGCCAACCCCTGCTTTGCCCAACGGCGAAGTCATTGACGGACAAGTGATCATCCTGCCATCAGAGGACCCTCGGCTGCGCCCTCTGCTGGATGAAGTTGCCCCCAAACTTTTAGGCGAAGGAGATGCCCAATGAAATCAATCCAGAGTGAACCCAAACTTGAGCCCCGCGCCGTTCATGTCCGGCTGCAAGGCGCGCCGGAGGATGTGGCTACCGTGCTCAAGAACATTCAAGAAATGCTCACCGTTCAGGATGTTTCTGCCGATTACCCCGACCGCAACAATCCGAACTCGGTGCGGCGTTACCTGACCGTTTTGTTCCTGGCGACGAAAGGAGATTGACTAGCATGCCTCTCACGCGTTATCTGGCCGAAGCCAAGCGCTGCTCCGAAATCATCGCCGGCGTGCTGACCCAGCGCGGCCTGCAGCCGGCCATCCAGAGCATTGTCCTGACGGAAGATAACCAGCTGGTATGGCTGATCTTCTTCCTCAACGTGCCGGCGTTGAATGGCCGCCTGGAAGGGTATTGCTCGCCCGAGCTCATCCATCACCTGCAAACCGCCCTGCATGGCAAGTTGGTGTTCCTGTCCAACTCGACCGGGCTGCGCTACTTGGTGCTGCTTTCAAAGCTGCCGACGCTGCCGGTGGATTTGCTCTATCCGGGCGATGTTGAGCGGGGTGTTTTCCCCTTGGGGGAAGGCTTTTATGGGCCGATCCTGCCTCGCCGGCTTCGCAACGTCTTGGTGGCTGGGGAACCTGGTTCCGGAAAGAGCAACTTCGAGTTGATCCTGGCCCACACGGCTCTCCAGAACGGCTTCCTGGTGTACCTGGCAGACCCGGATGCCCACACCTTCAATCCAGATGCCTGGAATTCTGTGGCGGCCACACCGGTGGCTGAAGGGCCCGATGATCTGGTGGGCGTCTTGGAAATGGTGGATGCCGAAATTGATCGTCGCAAGGCGCTGTTCTCGACCGTCTCTGATGGCGGCCTGCCGCCGGCTGACCTGGATGACTATAACCGCCTGGCGCTCCAACCTTTGCCTCCCATTATGCTCATTGTGGACGAAGCCAATTCATACTTCGACCACAAGAACATCCTGGTTCGCCTTGAAGATCTGTCCCGCCGCGGCCGCAAGTGGGGCGTGGTGATCGTTCTGGCCGCCCATAACTGGCGGGCCAAGGATGTGTCGCGCGGCTTATCGGCCATGTTCCCAACCCGGGTGTGCTTCCGTGTGGCCGATGATACCAGCGGCGCCGTGGCGCTCAACTCC
>CAZVRZ010000083.1:0-23807 GCA_964629965.1 uncultured Anaerolineaceae bacterium | reverse complement strand
TGCGCTGCCAGGCCTGCCAGGCAGCCGGGCAGACGATCTCAGGGGGAGCGCTGCGCAGCGCCGCCAGCAAACCCCGCTGCAAGGATGTTTCTTTCACCTGGATAAGCGCTTCAACCAACGCCTGGCTGACGTTCAAGGCAGGCTGCTGTAATAAAATCTGCACCAGGCGCTGAACGTCAAGATCACCACAAGCGTTCGCTGAAGTAGACTCCATCTTCAAGCGCTAACTTCCGCCGCGATGATCTGTATCGCCGTCCCCGCTGTTCGCCGCATTCTTGGGCACCGCTGGGTTCTCGACCGCCGGCCTGATTTCCAGGGGCACGAACTGCTGCTCGGCCTCCCGCGTCTCCACGAAAGAGGCCGATTGGGCGCGCCCCTCTCGCAGCCAGTTGCGCAGTGCGCCGATCGTCTCGCGCTGTGAAATGGAGAGCGGCACCTGGCGCTTGAGCGCCGCCAGGATATCCTGGCTGGTAAATTCCCGCCCGGCATTGAAGCCCACATACATCGCATCAATGATGGCTTGCTCGATCTCAGCGCCCACATAGCCCTCGCAAGCCTGCGCCAACCCATCCAGGTCATAATCCTGCGGCAGGCGACGGCGTTTGCGCAAATGCACGGTAAATATTTCCTTGCGCTCGGCTTGCGTGGGCAGGTCGAGAAAGAATATCTCATCGAAGCGTCCTTTGCGCAGCAGCTCCGGCGGCAGGCTGGAAATATCGTTGGCAGTCGCCACCACAAAGCAGGCCGCGGTTTTCTCCTGCATCCAGGTCAAGATGGTTCCAAAGACGCGCGTGCTGGTACCGCTGTCCAGTCCACCATGCGCCAGCGCCTTTTCCATCTCGTCGATCCACACCAGGCAAGGCGCCACCGTTTCCGCCAGGCGCAGCGCTCGGCGGGCGCGCTCTTCCGATTCGCCCACCAGGCTGCCAAACAAGGCGCCGATATCCAGGCGCAGCAGCGGCAGCCGCCACAAACCGCCGATCATCTTGGCGGTCAGGCTCTTACCTGTGCCGGGGATGCCGATCAAGGCGATACCTTTGGGCGCCGGCAAGCCATACGTGCGCGCTTCTTGGGTAAAAGCTCGCTCGCGCAATCGCAGCCACTCCTTCAATACATCCAGGCCGCCCACGTCATCAGGCGTCTCGGTCACCGGATGAAATTCCAGCGCCTCGCTTTCCCGGATGATCTGTTTCTTCTCCTCGGTCACCAGGTCGATATCCTGGTCGTCCAGGCGAGCTTCTTTATCAGAAACAATAGCTTTGGCAATGACCCGCCCAGCCTGCGCCGAAGTCAGCCCCAGGGCAGCCTGCACCATCTTTTCGCGCCCCAGGGGCGTCAACTGGACGCGCACGCCGGGTGTTTGCGTCAAGCGGTTCAATACTTCTTCCAATTCGTCTGCCGAGGGAGCAGGGAAATTGACGATGACCACCTCGTCCCTTAACTCATCCGGAATCTTGCCAGTAGGGGCCGTGACCAGGATCGATTTCTTGGTGAACTTCAAACGCTGCACCACGTTGCGCAGTTTTCGCTTGATCTGGGCATTGCTCCAGGCCTCGTGGAAATCCTTCAGAATGTAAATGGTTTCCGCCTCGCCCTTATCCACCTGTTCCAAAGCAGATAACGGGTCGCGCGCAGTGGGTACCGTTATATTTCCGGCCAGCAATTGAAAACCATCTGCCAGGTCCCAAGAAAGACAGTTGCGCCGGGTGCTCTCGCATAATTCCCGGATGGTCTGCATCAAGCGCTCCTCTTCCTGGGTAACCAACACCAACAGGGTAAAGCGAGCGCGCAAGTAAATACCCAATTCTTCTTTGAATTTCATCATTTCTCAGCCTTTTCAGTGATCAAATCGACCGTTCAGAACGCCTGCCGGGATCATCCTTCATAGAAGTACCGGCTGGCTCAAATGTACCACAAAACATCCGTTTTATGGCGCGATTCTCTTCGCGCAGAACAATGCAACCGCCCTGCAGTTGAGAGTTGTACTCACCTCAGTGCTCCCATTCGCTTCGCTCAGGGCATGCTTTGCCAGGGGAAGCACTCTCCCAGCTTCATGGTATAAATGGAGAGCCCGGTAAACCGCTGTTTGGAATGCAAGTTGAGCCAAAATACGACCAACGGTGGCTAATTAAAAGGGTAAAGGATTATTAATGGGTACATTACTTACAGAAGAAACCGCATCACGGGTACGCTCTGGCAAAACCTGGAATACGGTGGGATACTATGCGGCATTTTTGATCCTGGGGATGGCTGCCGCCGTCATTGGGCCTACCCTGGGACGGCTGGCAGAGCAAACACAAACTTCGCTCAGCCTGTTCAGTTTCATCTTCGTGGCGCGCTCCGCAGGGTACCTGATCGGTTCTTTGGTGGGCGGTCACCTGTATGATCGCCTGCCGGGACATTGGGTTGTCGCAGCCGACCTGGCCGTGACCGTAGCGATGCTGGCCTTGGCACCGTTGGTAACCTGGTTCTGGCTGCTCCTGGTAGTGTTGTTCTTACTGGGCATCGCCACCGGGGCCTTGGACGTGGGCGGCAACACCCTGTTGGTGTGGGTCCACCGCGAAAAAATTGGGCCATTCATGAACGGCCTGCACTTTTTCTTTGGCCTGGGTGCGTTCATCGCCCCGGTGATCCTGGCGCAGGCCATCGTTTGGAGCGGCGGCATCCGCTGGGGCTATTGGATCCTGGCGTTGTTGGCGCTGCCAGTGCTGCTGGGAGTGGCTTCACAACCCAGCCCGGCCCCCATTGCTGAAAAAGGTAAAACCCAGGGCGGGCGGGTCAATAGGCTGTTGGTTATCCTGATGGTTTTATTTTTCTTCTTTTATTCGGGGGCAGAAATCGCCGTAGGCGGTTGGATTGCTTCCTACACCCAGGCGATGGGCCTGGCAGACGAGGTCAACGCCGCCTACCTGACATCATTCTTCTGGGGAGCCTTGACCATCGGGCGCTTGCTGGCAATTCCGATCACCGCACGCCTGCGGCCGCGTACAGTTCTGCTGATCGACCTGGTAGGCTGTCTGGCCAGTATGGCGTTGATGGCAGCCTTTCTGCATTCCCTGTTGGCCGTGCAGGCGGGAGCGTTGGGCATCGGCCTATCCATGGCTTCGGTCTTTCCAACTATGATCACCTTCGCCGGCAATCGCATGGTCATTACAGGCCAGATCACCAGCTTCTTCTTCGTCGGAGCAAGCTTTGGCGGCATGTTCTTGCCCTGGCTGATCGGCCGCCTGTTCGAACCGCTGGGGCCGCGGGTTACTGTGATCTCCATCCTGATCGATCTGCTGCTGGCAATGGGACTGTTCATATTGCTGATTCGCGCCGCCCCCCGCCCGCTAGAACCTGCCGCGACGAAGTAGGCATTCTGCCTAGCGCAATTTACGCAGGATGCCTACCAGGTAGGTAGATAAGAAAATCAATCCAAAAGGGATCCAGGTGCCGAGCAGGCTGGTGAACATTTCCAGGCTTCTATTGATCAACAATGCGACCACGAAAAAATCGGCCGTGACTACAAAGCCAACAAAAATCAAGGCAGTCAGCAGCGGCGAAGTGTAATTAAACCTAGAATAATAAACCAGGGCTACTACCCCAAATACGATTGGGGCGGCAACAGCATGAATGATCAGAGCATTATTCAAGGAAGTGGTTGCCATGCCGATTCCCATGGTCGCAAAACACAGCGCCCAACCCACCAAGGCATGCGCCAGAATGATCCATGCTTTCTTCATAGTGATCTCCTCAAAGGGCATCAAGTCGGATAACTTTTGGAGAAGTCTGGTCAACTCCTGGGTTTCCTACGGGTCGAGCACCCGGCAACAACAGCTTCCAACAGCTTGACCAGCATACTACGCCGGTCATCCGGATGCGGAATTTTACGGCTTCGGGGTAGGTGTAGCCGTAGGCGTCGGTGTTTCGGTAAGAACAAGCAGAACGTCGGGCGTTATGGTGGAAGTTGGGGCAGCCAAAGGAACTTCCGGAAGAGCGATTTCAACGTTCTGGTTGTATAACAAGATCTGCCAGGCCACTTCGAGCTTGCTATCGGCCGAAACCGGCTTGGCAGGCAAGTCCGCCTGGGCGCTCTTCAAGTACTCATCCACCGCAACCAGTAGTTCTGCGCGCTCCGCAGAAGCGGTTTTGAGCAGATCACTCGTGATCGTCAGGCCGGTGCGGATATCTTGTTCTGCCAGGCCGATGTTGTTCTGCGCCAAGAAGAAACGCACCCGGGTGACCAGGTTCATCAAGCGCAGCGTTTTCAGCTCTTCTTCCAGAACAGAGAGCGTCACGGCATTGGCTTGCCCTTCCTGCAACAAAGCAAGATCGACCTCAATGCTTTTTAAGGACGCGCCCAGATCATCCACGGCAGAACCCAAATCCACATCCTGGGTTTCCAGGTCGCTTTGCAACTGTTCCAGGCGGGCCAGGTGATCTTCCAATGCAAGCGTGTCCGCAGCAGACTGGGTCTGTAAAACCAGGACTTCTGCCTGCGCCGCGGCCTGGGTTTTAGCGACAGCCTGCAGTTCTGTCTCCGACTCGGCAATCGCATCCCGCTGGCTGTCAGCCTCTAATTCCAGCGCTTCTACCCGCGTCTGAAGTTCGCTCATGCGCTGGGTATTTTGCTCATTTACCTTGGCTTGCTGGGTTTCAAGCACGCTGATCTGGCGAGTATGGTCCTGGACAGGCTGGATGAACTGGCGATAGAGAGCCGGTATGCCCCAATAGAGCGCCGCAGCCAGGCCTGCTGCGATCAAGAGGACAAGGATCAACCGGGCCAGAAAACCAACCAGGCGGGAGAAAATGGACGGTTTTTGTGGGGGATACTGTTGAACGGTCATGGCTATTTCTCTCCAGAGAACAGATTATCCAACAAAATTTTGAGACCCTCCAGAAAACTCTGGAAACGGTCAGAATCGGTTTGCAAGGTTTGCACCTGCGTATCAAGTTCATCCACTGCGCCGGAAAGATCCTGCACCTGTTCGGTCAGCGTCAGGGTCTGGGAGGCGACAACGTTTATTTCAGCCGATAGCGAAGCCAGGTCTTGATCAACCACAATGAGCTGATCCTCAACCGTGCTGACCCGCCCGCTCAACGCTTGCAGGTTGTCCACCCGGGTACGCAAACCATCTACCGATTGCTCCAGGGTTGTGGCATCCGTCTCCAACCCATCGACCTGCAGCCGGATCGCATCCGCCTGCGCCGGGAGGACATACTGCAGTTGGCCGTGATTGATATTGGCCAGGATCGCCAGGCCGAGGATCAACGCCAGGATCAAGGTCAACAAATTCGAGCAGATCAGCAACCACAGCGCCTGCGCCCGGCTGAAGCCATTGGCCGGCTGCCGCGGCTGGCGGAGAGTCTCCGGCGGGAGCGCGGCTTTGGCGGGCGCGGCCGCTTCGCTGACCGGCGCGACCGGCGGGGACACTTTCACCTGCGGCGCTTGCGTTTCAACAGCTACCAGAGCCGGCGGCACAAACGTCACTTCCGGTGCATGCACTTCGGGCGCCGCCGCTTCCACCGCCATAACCGGCAGCGCAGGGAGCGTCTCGATCTCCACCACCGGCGCCTCGACTTCATCCGCCACCGGGGCAGGCGGCGCAAACATCACTTCTGGTACGATCACTTCGGGCAAGCTCACTTCCATAGCCCGCACTTCGGGTACTGGCGCTTCGACTTCCACCACCGGAACAGGCGGCGCAAACATCACTTCTGGTACGATCACTTCGGGCAAGCTCACTTCCACAGCCCGCACTTCGGGTTCTGGCACTTCTACCGCCACAACCGGCAGCGCAGGGGGCGTCTCGATCTCCACCGCCGGTGCTTCGACTTCCACCACCGGGGCAGGCGGTACGAGCGTTACTTCCGGTACGCTCGCCTCAAGCCCGGGCAATTCGGCTTCGACCGCCACAGCAGGCGGTTCTACCTCGAACAATTCTGTGGGCTCAACCTGCCCGGTCGCTTCGATGATCGTGGTCCTGTGCGCCACAAGTGTCTCGTCAGCCTGCAGCGCCGCCTCGGTTTCCAATTCCATGGAGAGATGGGCAGGAACATCTTCACCCGGCAGGCCAGGCGTTTGCGGTACAGCAGGCGCTTCGAAAGTCAGGTAAGGAAGCAGCTTCTCAATATTCCAAGGCCCTATGCCGTTGACGCGGATCAGGTCGTCTGGAGTGAGGAATGGCCGCGCTGCCATGATACGCTGCGCCATAACCACTCCGATACCTGGCACGCCAATCAAGGCATCCATGTCGGCAGTATTGGGATTGATCAATTCGATTTCTTCTGACATACGCTTTCTCCAGGCCCCTCTGGGGGCAACTAAAGTGAACAATTCATCCTGATCCGGCTTTTTACCGGGTAGGTGCTTTCATCTCTTATTATATACGCTTCCGACGTACGCAGGATGCGTTTCTGAGATAATTCGGTTACAATAGCAAATATCGGGTTAAATAATAAATTATGGACATTTCTCAGCCTCCCATCAACGATCAAGCGCGTTTATCCGCACTATATGAAGTTTCGCGCATGCTTGGCACATCCTTGAACCTGGATGAAGTGTTGTGCATGGTGATCGACTCTGCCATCCACCTTACGGACGCCGAAAGAGGATTTCTGATGCTGACCGGCGACACAGGCGATGAACTGATTTTCCGCCTGGCTCGGAATGCCTCGAAAGAGAACCTGGATGAAAGCCTGTTCGAGATCAGCCGGACAGTCGTTCACGAAGTAGCCCGTACCGGCGTGCCGGTGGTCACCATCAATGCCCAGGATGACCCGCGCTTTGCCGGCCAGGGCTCCGTTTTACAATTCGGCTTACGCTCCATCCTGGCCACGCCGCTGATCGTGCGCGGCAAAACCACCGGCGTTTTATACGTGGATAACAAGGTAAAGACTGCCGTTTTCACTGAAAACGAACTGGCGCTGCTCAATACCTTTTCCGGGCAGGCGGCCGTTGCCATCGAGAATGCGCGCCTTTTCGAAGCGCTTCAGCGTCACAATATCGAGTTGGAAAAACGAGTGGAAGAACGCGCCATCCAGATCTCTGCAGTCAACCAGGAACTGGAAACCTTTAGCTATTCGGTTGCCCACGATCTGCGCGCTCCGCTGCGCGCCATCAATGGGTACAGCCAGATCTTGCTGGAAGATTACCAAAAGCAGTTGGATACCTCCGGCCGGTCAATCCTGGATAACATCCTCTTATCAGCCAAGCGCATGCAGCGCCTCATCGACGACCTGCTGACTCTTTCGCGCCTTGCTCGGGCAGAGATGGAACGAGAAACGGTTGACCTGAGCACCATGGCGCACACCATTGCCAAAGAGTTTACCCAGAATGAACCCGAGCGAAAGGTCAATTGGAGCATCGCCCCTGGCATCCAGGTGCAGGGCGACCCGCAGCTGCTGCGCACCGTGATGGAAAACCTGCTCGGAAATGCCTGGAAATTTACCGGTAAGCAGCCGCTGGCACTCATTGAATTTGGCAAAAAAGAGTCGCTGACCGAAACCGTCTATTGGATCAGAGATAACGGTGCCGGGTTTAACCAGAATTATGCCCAACGGTTATTTGGGCCTTTCCAGCGCCTGCACACCGATGCAGAGTTTCCCGGCATCGGCATCGGCCTGGCCTCGGTCAAGCGCATCATTCAACGGCACGGCGGACGGATTTGGGCCGAGAGCACCATCGATGACGGGGCAACTTTTTTCTTCACCCTTCGCTAAAGATCATCGCTGGCAGCGTGTCGTCTGGCTGCTGGCGCTGTTGGCTATTCAATGGCTCTATGTTCCCATCAATCGTCATGTGCAAGGCGGAACGGTTTTCAAAACCCCCCTGGATGATCTCATCCCATTGTGGCCTGCCTGGGCAGTTCCTTACCAGCTTTGCATGCTCTGGTGGGTGTTCAGCCTTTTCTGGTTTGTGATCAAAGTGGATTACCCACACCTCAAGGCTTTTGGCAGCGGCACCCTGGCGGTGATACTGACCAGCTACATCATCTACCTGGCCTGGCCGACCTATGTCGAACGGCCAATCCTGTCGGGAGACCGCTGGGACATTCAGTTGATGCATTGGATATACAATAATGATCGCCCCTACAACGCCTTTCCCAGTTCACACACCTACATCACCACCCTGGTCAGTTTATCCTGGCAGCGGCTGTGTCCCCGGCTTTGGTGGCTGTGGAGCGGCATTGTAGTAATCGTCATCCTATCCACACTCTTCACCCGCCAGCATTACCTGCCCGACCCGCTGGGCGGCTTGGCTCTGGCCTTCTTGGGATATGGTTTCGGCATGCGCTGGGCCACCGGAAGACAGGAGAAGAGCCCGGCATGAAAACCACCGGCCTGCCTTTGTGGCTCTGCTACCTCTTTTTGGCACTCTCTGCGCTGCTTTTCATCGCCCTGGCCGTTTTCTATCGCTGGATGCCTGCCGATGGAGCCACCGGAGACCTGGAAAGTTTCACTCCGGCAGGGTTTCGGGTGCAGTGGCTGCTGGAAGAGCGCCCCCACGGTTTGCAGGTTGGCGATATCATCCTCACGGCAGGCGGCTATAGTGCTGAAGAATGGCTGGCAGGCGCTTCTCGCGACCCAGAATGGCATGCCGGCGAGGTCGTCACCTATCATATCCAACGCAATGGACAAAGCCTGACACTGCCAATTCGCCTGGAACCCATTGCTTTAGGAGTGGTTCTGAGGCGTTGGGTGCCTCAACTGATCGTGATGGTGATGATCCTGATCAATGGTCTGTTCGTCTTTTGGAAACGGCCTAAAGATTTGACGGCTCAATTATTGCTCTTTTTCTGCGTCGCATCAGCCCTGCAAACCTGGGGCGATGCGCACAACTTCCAATTTGCCCTGCTGCCGTGGGGCTGGCCATTCTGGGTTCGCCTGGTGTGGGAGCAGCTTTCTTATTGCATCGCCTTTTCCATCATCTGTCACTTCATCTCGATTTTCCCGACCCCGCACGCCTTGATAAAAAATTCACCGCGCCTGGTCCTGCTGTTAATCTATTTTGGCCCCATGCTGGCCATCCTGTTATTTACAATCATTGCTCCTACTTGGAGTTTTGGTCTGGTAAGGGGCAACCGGGCCAGCCTGGCCGTAGGTGCAGTCATGACACTTTCAATCATCATCTCGCTCATTCAATCGGCCATCGTGGTGCGCAAACCGGTGGAGCGTGCTCAATTTCGCTGGTTCGTGTGGGGTGCGGTGACGCCTGTAACGATCTTGCTAGGGGGATACTCGCTGCCCATCGCATTGGGCTACCCACCCCTCATTCCCCATCCCGCCATCATCTTCATGTTCATCTTTGCTCCCTTGATCATGGGTATCGCTGTCCTGCGCTACCGGCTTTGGAACATTGACTTTCTGATCAATCGCTCGCTGGTTTACGGCTCGCTGACTATCCTGCTGGCGGCTGTATTCACCGGAATCGTGTACGGTGTATCGCTGCTTACCGCTGGCCAATACGCCTTTTTTGCCTTTGGCAGCGCCGCCGCGGTGGCAGGTCTCTTATTCCGCCCGGTACGCTACCGCCTGGTTCGTTTTGTGGACCGGCGTTTATATAATATCCGCATCGATTACTACCAAAAAGGCGAGTGGCATGCTGCGCCCGCAGCAGAAGCGCAGCCTGCCTTGCTAGGGCGCTTAAAAGCCTACACCGACCTAAAATTGATCGCTCGCGGCGGGATGTCTGAGATCTACCAGGCCAGGCACGCTATCTTAAATCGCCCCGTGGCAATCAAGCTGTTACCTGCCCACCTGGCAACAGATCCCGACCTGTGCCAGCGTTTCGACCGTGAGGCGCTGCTGGCCTCTCGCTTGAAACAGGAGAATGTGATCCGCCTGTTGGATTTCGGCAAAGAAAACGGCACACACTACATGATCATGGAATACATCTCCGGGCAGAGCCTCAAAGATCATCTCGCCCAACATGGGCGGCTGAGCTTGGCCCAGGCTTATTCTATTCTTTCAGCAGTGGCCAACGCGCTGGATTACATCCATTCCCAGGGCATCGTACACCGCGATGTCAACCCGTCCAACGTCATGTTGGAACCCCAAAGCGGCCGCCTTGGAACGACCGTCAAAGCCTACCGCCCGGTTCTGATGGATTTTGGCATTGCCAAGCTGGTTGGCAGCCAAACCCAGTGGACGCAGCAAGAAGCATTAATGGGCACGCTCAATTACATCGCGCCGGAACAGATCCAGGCCATACCTGAAATCGATGGCCGCGCCGATGTATATTCATTGGGCGCGATGGCATTTGAGATGCTTACCGGGCAGCCGCCGTTCCGCTATAACCAGCCGGGAGCATTGTTGATGGCGCACCTGTTGGAACCGCCGCCAGATGCGAATGCGTTGTTATCTGGGATCCCAGAACCAACCGCCCGGGCCATGCAGCGCGCCATGGCCAAGGCGCCCGCCGAGCGCTTTTCCTCAGCCGGCGAATTTGTGCAGGCGCTCCGCTTAACCTTACAATGAGCCTGCCTCCCAGGCGGCAGTTAGTATCCCTTTTCCATCTTTTTTAGATAACGCCGGAACCAATGGATCGCTACCGGCTCATACTGCCGCGCCAGCAAGACCGAGCAATTTTCAACGTGCTCGATGATCCAATCATCCACCGAACCAAAGAGGCGGGTTCCTGAGCCCCATTCTTCCGAAGCACCCATCACCAGCAGATCGTAGGATTGGCGCTTCGTCTCAGCCAGGACGCCCTTGACCACCGATTCGGCCAGGGCAACCCGCGTGGCCAGCCGCACCGGAATCAAACCCAATTCCTCTTCCACGATCTCTCTCAGGTACAGCAGCTTGTCTTCGATATCCTCCATTTCCGTGGCCTGCGGATACGTATGGAGCGCAGTGATCCTGGCATTTTCCTGTTCGGCAATCTCATATGCCAGGCGCAGCGCCAAGCGAGAATGCGGCCCCCCTCCCACAGGCACAAGAATGTGGCGGAGCGGCCTGGAGTGCTTATCCAACAAAACCAAAATATTCGTTTGGGCTTTTTCCAACAATACCTTGACGGGGTTTTCAATTGCCGCCTTCGGGTCCAACGGGCCAGGCCAGCCGGTCAGGATCAGTTTGACGTTCTGGCGCGCTTCGAGTTCATCCAGAATCCCTGTTGAGATGCTGGGAGCCTGGCGGGTCTTTGTATACAGAGGCACATTCCGGTTCTGCACTTCTCGCAAGATTTGTTCCGGCAGCGAATTGGGCGCGGCAGAAGAACGCATCCTGGCCGGTTTTGCAGTGGGCGCAGCGTATTGATCGCTGGGCCGGGCAATATTTAAAACACAGATGCTGGTATCTTCGCTGGCCTGTGCCAGGATCGCAGCCATGCGCACCAGCCGTGCGCCTGTCTTAGGATTGGCGACCGGCACCAGGATGCGATTCTTGAACATTTCAATGGATTTGTTTCGGGTGGCATATAGGCGGCCGATCACCGGCCCCAGGTAATAAGCCAGGCTGAGCAGGACCAGCAGCCCCGCCCCGAACACCAAGGCACGCCGCTCCACGAAGGCAATAATTAAAAAACAAGCGCCCATTGCCAGGTAAACCGTGACCGGGAAAAAGGGCACTTTGAAGGGTCTTCTCAAATCGGGGTAGCGCTTTCTCAAGCGGATCAATGCCATGTTCGAAAAGAACAAGACAAACAGGTAACCCGAGCTGGAAATATAGCTCAAGAAATCAACCAGGCCAATGGCAGCAATGGCGCAAATAATGCCGCCGATGACCAGCACGGCCATATAAGGGGTTCGGAAACGCCCCTGCCGGGAAAGGATGCGCGGCCAGGCACCATCGCGGCTCATGGTGAAGGCCTCACGAGTGGCGCTCAGCATGGCAGCGTTCAAGGTGGTAACCGTAGCCACAATGCCCGCCAACCCAATGATCACCGTCCCGACACCGGGCAAAAATTTCGCCACAGCATCCGACAGAGCGGTATCAGAACCGGCCAATTCTTTCCAGGGGATCACACCGAGGGTCGTCAGTGCGATCAAAGGATAAAAGATCAGGCACAATGTCAGGCTGATCAGGATACCGCGGGGTATGGTATGATCCGGATCCATGATCTCTTCAGCATCGTCGGCAATCACCTCGAAGCCAATGTAAGCCACGTATACCAGTGCCACGGTCGAGAGTAATGAAGAGAAATTAGACCAGGCGTCCGAATAGATGAAAAAGCTCCCCCCTGATAAAAAGGTATCCCATTGAAAACCACCCGGTAGGATAAAACCGAGAACGCTGTATCCCAACAAAATGAACAGCAAGATCCCACCCAACAGGATCTGCACATTGCCGATATTGCCAACTCCCAGGATATTCAACACAATGAAGACCAGGGTGATGCCCAAGGCCGTGGGAACGATCGGCAGGGCCGGGAAAAAGATCCGCAAAGAATAGGCGAACCCCACTGCAGACAAGGCTGCGTAGAACGTACTGGAAAGGCAGTCCAGCGAGCCCACCAAATAGGTGAGCAGGTTACGACCCCAGGCCTCCCGCACATAGGTCATCGCCCCGCCCGTCTCAGGGAAAGAGGCAGCCAACTCGCCATAATTCAGGGCAATACTGTAACTCAGCAGCCCGCCGATCAAAAGCGCCAATATAAATGCAGGACCGGCCATGCCAGCCGCATGCCCGGTCAATACAAAGATCTCCGCCCCAATGGCCCCTGCCGTTCCCAGCATGACCACCTGCGCCAGCTTTAATTGGCGTTTCAACTTGCGTTTGTTCATATCCGCTTCCTTATCCTGACCACCCGAATTCAAAGAACGCTGAGCGCCGCAAACAAACAGACAGATCGACCTCACCGAGCCCGGCGCACAAGAAAGGTTTATGTAAAGAGAAGTTTGATCTTGATGATTACCATGCTCACCAGAATTATACTCTCCCAGGCCAGGCAGAGCAAACAGAACAATGCAATCGCCCTGAGAAGATGAACGCTTTCCAGCCATGATGGCCCTGGTTCACTCGGATGTATAATGTTTATAGTGAAATTATCGTTGGCTGTAACCAGAAGGAGACGACCATGAAATCCCTTCGTACGACCCTGATCATCTCGGGTCTTATTGCACTTGCAGGCCTCGGCTTTGTTGCCTATTCGCTGCTCTGGGGTCCGGATCATATACAATTCGAGGGCCGGGATCTGCTTGCGATGCTAAAAAGCGGCGAGCTGGTGCCTCTGGTGGTGATTCCATTGGCTGTGATCGTCAGCATTGCTGTCATAGTACCGGTGCTGCGCATCATGTTTCCCCCTGAGATCAAGAATGGTATTGCTGCGCCGGCCAAAGTGCTCCAGGTACGCGATACCGGCACCACCATCAACGATGACCCACTGGTTGGCCTGCTGCTGGAAGTTACCCCGGCCTATGCCAGTCCCTTTCAGGCCGAGGTCAAGACACTGGTCTCGCGCCTCAATGCAGCCCTGGTGCAACCCGGGATCACAGCCGAGGTGGTATACGATCCGCAAAAGCCGCAGCGCATCCAGGTCAAGAAACTGAACGTCAAGAGCGCAGCCCCTACCCAGGCAGTTGCCCGCATGGAAGAGCTGAACGAACTGAGCGAGAAAGACCTGATCACCGCAGAAGAGTACCGTCGCAAGCGCGAAGATATCCTGAACGAGCTTTAAAAATAAGATAAAATACGACCGTATGATTACGCGCCCTTACACCGGCCCTGCCGACTTGCAAGCCATGACCGACCTGACCCAGGTGCTGCGCGCCCGCGGGCAAACGGTCTACCCTATTGCGACCGATCTTTACGAAGAATTGGCCAACCCATCTGTGCAGGCCGCGGCTTGTTTATGGGAAAACGGGCGCGGCGAACTGGCCGGCTTTGCTTACGTCAGCCAGTACCAAAACCTGGTGGATGTCTTTGACGAGCGCCAGTGGTCGCCGCTCCTCGAGGCCGAGATGATGGTCTGGGCAGAGCGCGCCGTGCAGCGCCGCAACCAGGTGGAGGGAGAGACTCAAACGCTCGACGCCAGTGCGCTGGAGAGCGACCTGCCCCGGCTGGCGATGTTAGAGCGGTATGGGTTTGTCCGCCAGGCAGAATCATCCCTCCTGATGGCGCGCTCGCTCGGCCAACCCATCCCCACACTGCAGCTTCCCTCCGGTTTCAGCATCCGTCCCATGGGCGGCGAAGCCGAAATCGAAGCGTACGTCGCCTTGCACCGCGCCGCCTTTGGCACAGAACAGATGACCGTCGAATACCGCCGCACGATCATGAGCGCCCCCTCCTATATTCCAGAATTAGATCTGGTCATCGCTGCCCCCAACGGCGACCTGGCCGCTTTGTGCATTTGCCAGATCTTTACGGATGACGCCCCGCGCGCCGGCGGCCAAAAAGAGGGCTGGACCGATCCGGTAGCCACGCACCCCAACTACCAGCGCCTGGGCCTGGCCAAGGCCTTGCTCCTGCACGGCATGCGCGTGCTGCAAGAGCGCGGCATGGATACGGCTTTACTGGGCACCAGCAGCCTGAACAACGCCATGCAGCGTACCGCCGAAGCAGTCGGTTTCCGCCGCGTCTCGAACACCGTGTGGTACTGCAAACAGGTGTAGTCAAAGATACGACGGAGCTTCCAATCCAAAAGGATAAGTTATTTAGCCGCACTCACCACGGCAAAACCCACTGCGCCGGGGCCGATATGCGCCCCAATGACGGGGGTAATATCTGCGGTCAGGATGGGCCCTTTGGGCAGCAAAGAGGCCGCCATCTCGCGCAATTCGGCCACGCGTTCGGGCAACGCGTGCGTGTGCACAATAGCCACCTTTTCAAGAGGGCTTACATCGGCCAACATCTTTACCAGCCGCCGCAGAGCGCGCATGCGCGTGCGCACTTTTTCCGCGCCAGGGATCCCGTTATGCATGGTCAGGATCGGTTTGATCTGTAAAAAGGTAGCCAGGCCGGCCATGTACTTGCTCATCCGCCCGCTGCGCCTCAAGAATTCCACCGTATCCAACGCAGCAAAAACGTGGCTGCGGCTGGTCTGCTCTAGCAGCGCCGCTTGAATTTCAGTCACCGAACTGCCCTCCTCGGCCATTTTGGCAGCCGTTTCGACCAGGAAACCGGTCCCCATGCTCAACTGTTGAGAATCCATGACGTTAACCACTACGGATGTGGTTTCTTGGGCCGCAACGCGCGCCATATCTACCACCGCGCTCAAAGAAATGGAAATGTGGATCGACAATATTTCCGTGGCGCCTTCATCGGCCAGGGTATTGTAAGCCGCACGGAAACGCTCGATCGATGGAACTGCCGTGGTAGGATGCTCCTGGTAGATTGGCAATCGCTCGTAGAATTCTGCTCGCGAGATATCGATCCCATCCAGGTAGCTTTGCTGGCCAACCTGGATATACAGCGGCACGACATGAATCCCATAACGGGCAATGACCTCCGCCGGCAAATCACAGGTACTATCAGTAACAATTCGAACGGTCATGCTGCACCTCTCTAAAGAATTAGGATCACACCGAGCACAATTTCAACGCCCAGGCTGATCAGGTTTGAACGAGCGTATGATTTATCGAACACGATCGAGAAAGCGCGCGCTGCGGCAATCGCCAGGTAACCAAAGCCCAACATTTGATAAGCAATCTCGCCCAGGAACAAAGGCGAGGCGCCCAGGCCAATGAACAGCCCGCCGAATATCGAGCGAAATTCAGAAAGGCCGCGCACGCCCTCCGCAGTCAGGCCGGTAAAGCCATAAGCCGCGCTGGGTTTCACCAACGCCAGCAGCCCAGTAGCGATCGTCGCCAGGGCAGCTATGATTTTCAAAATCATGAGAATATCCATACACACCTCTTTTTATGATCCATACAACTCACCAGCCACACCGGTTTTATTCACAAAACTATGAAAAGAAGATATTCCTATTTTGTCCCGGATTTCCGCAGGTAAAATGCTGCTGCCAGGGTCGCGGCTGTCAGACCGAAGGTAATCCAGGTGGGAATGGCTATTACTGCTACCGCTGCATGTTTGAGCGCAATGCCCACCAGCGCCCACAGGATCACAGCCGTATAGGCCACATCGCGGCGGGTGAAATTCATCAGCGTTGCAATCACCAAAACCGCCGCCAACATGATGACCATCCAGGTTTCAGGGGCCAGGCCGAAGCGATCCCATTTCAGATAATCGAGCAGCGAGGTGGCATTGGCCACGGTGGCAACCGTGATCCAGCCCAGGTAGATGCTGAAGGGAAGGCGCACTGCCCACTTCTCGGCTTTCGAAACCGCACTCCGGTTGACACCAAGGCACAGATAAGTAATGATCAGGGTCGCCAACAGCAGAAGCATCGCCAGGATGGTCAGCGGGAACTGCTCGTAATGCCACAAGAAGATCCAGGCAATATTCGCCAATCCGCTCAGTGAAATCCACCAACCGGTGGCCCGCAGGCGGGGATTCTCCCGCTGGGCGGGCAGCGCCTGGTAAATCGCATAAACGATCAAACCCAGGTAGATCAATCCCCAAATAGAAAACACATACCCTGCCGGGACGAAATAAACATTGAAGCGGTCAGAGATTTCGCCCGTATTCTGCCCGTTGATCGGCAGGGCGTTTGCCAATCCATTCACGATGATCGTTGCCAGGATGGTCAAAACTACAGAAATTTGTCGCAGTGTATCTTTATTCATCTTTCCATCACCTTCCTTTTTTCTAGTATTATTTTACTTTCGCCTCTGGATAGAGAGCACAGTTTTCTTTATTGCCGGTAGACCGCCAGTGCACGCTGGCGCGCCAGGGCATGATCCACAATCGGGGCAGGATAATCAACGCCGATCAGGCAGCCCACCCGGCGCTGCACCTCGGCAGGCATCTTCCACGGAGCATGGATATATTCAACAGGCGCCGCGGCTAACTCAGGCACCCAGCGGCGCACGTAAGCTCCCCGTGGGTCGAACTTGATCCCCTGCAGTTCGGGATTGAAGACCCGGAAGTAGGGTGCCGCGTCAGCGCCAACACCTGCCGTCCACTGCCAGCCGCCATTGTTGGCGGCTGGATCGCCGTCCAGCAAACGCTGCATAAAATAACGCTCGCCCAAGCGCCAGTCGATCAGCAGATCCTTGGCCAGGAACGAGGCCGCGATCATGCGCGCCCGGTTGTGCATCCAACCGGTGGCGTTCATCTGGCGCATGGCAGCATCCACCACCGGGTAGCCGGTGCGCCCCTCCGCCCAGGCGCTGAGCCCGGCAGGATCGTCCAGCCAGGAAATGTGGGCCATGGCGGGGCGGAAAGTGGTTTTTCGTACCTGGGGAAAATGATACAAAATGGCAGCATAGAACTCGCGCCAAATCAGCTCGTTCAGCCAGGTTTCCGTGCCCTGGCGGGCAATTGCGCCTTGCGCCTGCGCCTCGGCCTGCCGCGCCGTCCAGGCCGCCTGGCGCGCCGAAAGCATACCAAAACGCAGGTATGGCGACAATCCCGAAGTGCCATCCAAATCCATCCGGTTGCGATCGTTGGCATAACGGCTGATGGCAAAATCGACAAAGGCATCCAGGCGCTGCTGCGCTTCAGATTCGCCGGCCGGGAAGAGACTGTCCGCAGGATGATGCGGAGCAGCAGGTATCTCCAGGCTGGTTATCGCCGGCAGGGCCGGCAGGCTATCTGGCGCGGGGAGGGGTTTGCCGAGGGAGAGCAGGCTGCGCCACTTCTTGCTAAAGGGGGTGAACACAGTGTAAGGAGTTCCATCGGGCTTACACAGGTCATCCGGCGCAAAAACGGTGCTGCCGGGGGTGAGCGTCAGGGGCAATTCACCTGCCACCTGTTCATCACGGCGGCGGGCATAAGGCGAGATATCGGCTTCGGCAAAGATATGCTCTGCGCCGCTCTCGCGGCAAAGCACCTGCAGTGCTGCCAGCGGATCGCCCTGCCGCACGATGAGGGCGCTGCCTCGCCTGCGCAGGTTGGCATCCAGGTGTCGCAAGCCGGCGAATAGAAAGGCCACGCGTTTCTGCCCGGCATACGGAGAGGCCAGCAGCCTGGGATCGAGAACGAACACCGGAATCACGGTTCTGTTCCCTTCCAGGGCAGCCGCCAAAGCCTGGTTGTCGCTCAACCGCAGGTCACGCCGGATCCACCAAATGGCTGAATTCATGCCCTCATCCTTCTACGCTATCCATCGACGCTTGCCAAGGCAGCCTGTGGCTGTTGGCTTGCGTTCTGCAAAGCGGCGCGCTTCTTACGATATTCGATGACCGGCAGATCACCCTGGATCAGTACTTCGCCTATCTTGAGCCCGCTTGGTTGGGGCTGTTGGGTAATCACCACCCGCCGGTCTTGGTGAGCAATATAGACATTGACCGGCATCGCCAAGTGAGCAATCAGTTGTCCCAGCACAGGCAGGCGCATGAATTTCTGGTAGAAACGCAGGTAAAGGATGGTGTGCTCATCGTCCACCGGGACGAAAGCAGCCACAATGCGCACTTTTTCACTGATGAAATTCTGCCACAAATTTGGGAACAGGAATTCCAGGTGAACGCTGCCGGCCGGTTTAGGCGCCAGTTCACGCGCCTTGCGGGGAGGGGTTCCATCATCGATGCGGTTATAGACGTAAGTATAGAACATTCTATCGCCTTGCCACTCCACCACCGGCCCATCGATCAGGGTGCGGTTGCCGCGTCCAATAGTATTGTAGTGAACAAAGGGCAGGTGAACCACATCCAATTGGTTTTCGATCACTCGCGAATAATGCGCATCCCAAGGATCGTGCGCCGAGCCGTAATAGAAATCGTCATCTAGATCGTCGAAGAACTCCGGGGCAAGCGCTGTACTCAGCGCAGGCGCCGGGCTACCCCACCAAATCCAGATGAAGCCATGTGCTTCGTAAGTGGGATAGGTATTCAACCGCATCCCTTTGGTAATAACGCCCTGGCGCCCATTGGCAGGGATCAAAACACATTTTCCCGAAGCATCGTATTCAAAACCGTGGAATGGGCACTGGATATTGCCCGCCAGGGTTTTCCCAATGCTCAGGGCGACTCCACGGTGCGGGCAGCGATCCACGGCCGCACTGACCCGGCCGGTTTGATCCCGCCAGAAAACCATCTTCTCACCCAGCCGGGTAACACCAACAGGTTGATCGCCGACTTCGTTTGATTCCAACACTACATACCATTGGTTACGAATCATTACACTTCTCTCCTAATTTTTGATTCGATCAAGTGATCTTTAATAAATTCCCAAACCAATCCAGGATGGGAGCAGCCTGGCTGCCAAGGTGCTGCTGCACTGCCTGGCGATAAGCTGCGTAATAACCCCAGGCGGCCTCTGGCGGCAGGCCGTAATTTTTCATCATCCCGTCCAACCAGGCAACGCTGTGATCGAGAAAATGGATATTCCCCAATGCCAGCGCAGCAGCAATTGAATGGGTGAAATTAATATTGGCTTCTTGCATATACCGGGGATCGATGCCGCTGTTTTGCAATGCCATCTGCACCGCAGTCACGATCAAGGCTTCCTTTTCCCTAAAACCGGCCAGGGCGGCGGCCTGCTCAGCAGAGATCGGGGCGGGTTTTGGCAAAACAGGCCGGGCAGCAAGCAAATTTTCAACCGCCTGTGGCACCGAACTCATCTCGTGGCCAAGGAAATGGCCCGGAATGTGCCCGATAAGGGCAGGCAGGGAATTGAAGATACCGCCGCCATAAGCCACCGGAATGACCCGCCCATCGACGGTGACAGAAGCGACAACCTGGGCAAGCTCGGCCAGCGAAGCGGCCCCCGGCAGGGTCTGGGCCGCCAAAAGTACGAGCTGGGGCGCGGTCGAGCGCAGCGTGGCATCCAGGTGAGCCAGGGGCACATCTGCACCCAGATAGACCACATCCCAGCCGCGCCACCTCAGGATGAAGGATAAAATCAACAAGGCCAGGTCATGGGTCTCGCCGGGCGGGCAAGCCGCCAACACGCGCTCCGGTCGAACAGGCACAGGTGCCACCGCAAACAGGGCATTCAAGCGGCGCATGGCCAGCGCCGAGGCAAAGTGTTCTTGTTGGACGCTTGCCGTTCCCGCATACCAGCTCTGGCCAAGTTCTGCCAGACCTTTTTGTAGCAGCTCGGCGCAGACCACCTCGGGCGTAGACATGGCAAGCGCCTGGGATAAGGCCATCTCAGCCGCCGTTTCATCGAAGGACAAACAAGCAGCCAGCCAGCTTGCCCGCAGGTGATCCAACGTTCCTGCGCTGCCATCCAAGACCGGCAGCGCAGCGGTTTCAGTGTACCCACCGGGTGCGCCTGCCTCCTGCCGGCTGCTCCACAGCTCAAAAGCATGGCTGATGCTCAGGCCCTCAGCCTGCCGCGCCACCAACCATCTGAGCATTTCGATCTCTTCATGGGTGTATAGACGATGGCCACCGGGCGAACGCTGCGGCTTGAGGATGCCATAACGGCGCTCCCAGGCTCGCAAGGTAGCCGGGGTGAGGCCAGTCTCGTGAATGACTGCTTTCAGATTGTAAGTAGGAACATTGCTCGCCATGATCTTCCCAGTCTGGGCCAGCCCACATTTCTGCAAGCCAAACCCGCTTATTCGAGATTGACACGTACGATATATTATAAATATTATTATAATATATTGTACATATATTGTATAGTGTTTTGGGTTAGGGTTTGCTTAAAAAGCGCTGCTCGACTGGTTAAAGTCCTGGAAAACCATGGACGATGACCTGGACAGCCCTGGATCGCTGCGGTAAGATTAATCTTGTATACAAGAGATTTCTACACAGAATCTGGAGATACCTTATGTCCCCTTCGAACGGACAACGCTTTTACGGCTCGATCACGGTCAGCGATCGCGGCCAGATCGTCATCCCCGCCAAGGCCCGGCGCGATTTCAACATCGAGACCGGTGACAAGCTGCTGGTGTTCGGCGACCTGGAAAAAGGCCTGGCAATTATCAAGGCCAATGTGCTGATCGAGAGAATACCAGGACTCTTCTCCGTTCTCGATACCCAAGAATCCGAAGAAAACGAAACGCCATGGAACAATTCCTGAATACCGAAACACTCATTATCGAACTCTTGTTGATCGTCTCGCTGGTCGCTATTGCAGTGCGTCGCCTGCAAGTGCCTTACACGGTCGCCCTGGTGCTCGTGGGCCTGCTCCTCACCACTCAATCCCAGATCAGGCTCGAACTGACCCCTGAGCTGATCCTGGCGTTGTTCGTCCCGCCCCTGGTGTTTGAGGCTGCCTTTCATCTCAACCTTGCCGAGCTGCGCCATAATTCGGGGACGATCTTATTACTGGCAGTGCCCGGGGTGATCCTGACCATGCTGATCGTCGGGGGCATCATCTCGATTGGCGCCGGCCTGGCCTTGCCGGTGGCGCTAACCTTCGGCGCCCTGATCGCCGCAACCGACCCGGTAGCAGTTGTTGCCCTTTTTCGCCGCCTGGGTGTGCCAAAGCGCCTGGCAACTTTGGTGGAAGGTGAGAGCCTGCTGAACGATGGCACGGCCCTGGTTTTATTCAACCTGATGCTGGTGATCGTCGCCACCGGGCGCTTCAACCTGGCAATGAGCGCGCTCGACTTTGTGCGTATCGCCGTAGGCGGGATCGTGGTCGGGCTGGTGCTGGGCTGGGCAATCTCGCGACTGATCGCCCGGGTGGATGATTACCTGATCGAAACCACTTTGACCACGGTGCTGGCCTTTGGCTCCTACCTGATCGCCGAGCAGCTTCATTTCAGCGGCGTCCTGGCAGTCGTGGCAGCCGGGTTGATCAACGGTAACCTGGGGCCGCAAGGCATGAGCCCCACCACGCGCATCATTCTGTTCAATTTCTGGGAATATGTCGCCTTCCTTGCCAACAGCCTGGTGTTCCTGTTGATTGGCCTGGAGGTGGATCTCCCTGCGCTGTTGGCCGCCTGGTATCCCATTGCCTGGGCCATCGGGGCAGTGATCCTGGCGCGGGTGATCGTAGTCTATGGGCTAAGCCTGCTGGCGCGCCGCCTGGCGGAACCAGTATCCTTGCGCTGGCAGCACGTGTTGAGCTGGGGCGGCTTGCGCGGCGCGCTCAGCCTGGCGCTGGCGCTCAGCTTGCCCGCTTCTTTCGGATCAGACCGGGGACTTTTACGCACCATGGCCTTTGGCGTGGTACTTTTCACCCTGCTGGTGCAGGCCACCACCATGAGGCCGCTCGTCCGGCGCCTGGGAATCATTATGCGCAACCCGGAGCAAGACGAGTATGAAAAACGACACGCCCGGCTGACGGCTCTGCGCTCGGCGGAAAATCACCTGGAGCACCGTTACCGGGAAGGGCTGCTCTCCACGCACACCTGGGAAACACTGCGGCCAAAACTACAAGAGCAGCTTTCTTTGCTGGCAGAAGCTGTGCGCGAATCGCTGCGCTCGGCGCCGGCTCTGGAAGCAGAAGAGATGGATATCGCCCGCCGGGAAATCTTGCGCGCCCAGCGCAGCGCATTCATGGGACTGCTCCAGGACGGCATGATTTCAAATGATGTTTATGAAAACTTATCTGCCGAGATCGATGCCACCATCACCAACGGCGGGGATGCTTTCTGGTTCGTGCCTGGCGATTCCCTGCCGCAGCGATTGAAAGCCCGTCGCGGTCGGGTGGAGGTCCAGGAAGTCATCATAGAGGCCGGCTCGTCCTGTGCCGGCAAACGCGTCCGTGAACTGCCCTGGCCGCAAAACGCCGTCATTGCCAGCCTGCGGCGCAGCGATCAGATGTTGATCGCCCGCGGAGATACGGTCCTGCTGGCTGGAGATATCCTGATGATGATTGCCGACGAGGCTGCCCTCGGCGAAGTTCAACACCTCACCCAAAGGAGAAACGAATAAAACCGATGACAACCAAAGCCCAATCTTCCCAACCTATCCTTAGCTGGCGCAAGCTGCGCTGGCTGCTGGGCTCGCTCAGCGCCAACCCGCGCCGCACACTGGCCGCGCACCTCAACACGGCCGCGCCAGGTTCAACTTTCTCAGAGACTCGGGAGGCCGAGCAGTACATTTGCCGGCATACAATAGAGGATGGCATCGAGCGCATCCTCTATACCCCCCGCCAGCGCCGTTTCGACACGCCAATTTTTATGCAGCACGGCATGTGGCACGGCGCCTGGTGTTGGCGTCCCTGGCAAGAATTGTTGGCAGAATGGGGTTGGGAGAGCCTGGCTATTTCCCTGCCCGGGCATGCCGGTTCGCCTGAACAGCGTCCCATCATCGATTGCACGCTGGATTACTATTTGGGTTTTGTGCGCGCCGAGATCCGGCGCCTGCCCACCCCGCCCATTTACATGGGGCATAGCATGGGCGGAGCATTGGGACAGTGGTATTTGAAATTCGCAGGCGACGACTTGCCGGCCATGGTTCTGGTTGCACCCTGGGTGTCACACAACGCCTTCCTGGACGGCATGCGGCAGTTCTTGCGCCTGGTACCCGAGGCCGTTAAGGAAAGCTTGCAAACGGGTTTGGGCACGCCGCTCACCAGCACCCCCGAGCGGGCCGCCAGAATCTTGCTGAGCGCCAATTCATTGATCACACCCGTCGAACTGCATGCCCGGTTAGGCCCCGAATCAGGGCTGGTCACTTTCCAGCATGCCCCGCCTTTCTGGTTTCCACCCCGGCGGGTTAAAACACCCCTGCTGTGGATCGCCGCCGAAAAAGACGCCTGCATCAGCCTGCCCGCCGCGCGGCGCTCCGCTCGTTTCTACCACGCCGAATACCTAGAGGTCAAAAACGCTGCCCACAACTTGATGATGGAGGCTGGCCATGAAGCAACCGCCCGCCTCATCCATGAATGGCTGGCGCAGAGAGCTGCATAAACGTAGCCCTATAGGGTAATCGCATTTCAAACGGCCAAGACCTTGAGCAAGTAGGATTCATCCC
>CAZVRZ010000082.1:3595-24256 GCA_964629965.1 uncultured Anaerolineaceae bacterium | reverse complement strand
GGGTGTTTGTAGTCGTAGATGTTGAGCAGGTTGCCCACCCCATCATATGCCGGTGCATTGCTCGCGTTGTAATAGCGCAGGTCCTGCAGCGAGGTGGGGCTGGCAGGCGTGCCGCTCTGGATATATTTCAGCCATCCAATCCCATTTGTCACATCCCAGTCAAAGTATTCGTAGTCCGTTTGCAACACTGGCGCACCCGCACAACACGACAAATTTAGTGCAGTGTATTCAGAGAAATCTAACCGCTACTTTGAGCGCAACCTAGACAAGTAAGCTAATAAACCCATAGTGATATTAATGGCAAGTCCAAGTAAAAGAATCTTTATAGGATCAGTAAAAAAATCATCCCATTCCAGCAGGATATAAGTCAACATTGATAGGATACAAGCAAATAATATTTTTCGGACATTGTTTTCCATGACCCACTTAATAAAGCGCTTAATATTAATCATTACTAAGCTCCACCAAAAACATCGTAATACCAAATAGTCATAAACAGAGGTGTCCCATTCCAGGTTCCTGCTGGGGTGAATAGAGGATGAATATTCAATCGGCTAACCACTTCTTCACCATTTACGGCAATTTCCCATTTGATAATATCTGTCCCCATACTAATTTCGAAGCATCGGTGAACTGCGGGTTTTTCACCTCACCAGCCGGTTCTCGGTGTCATAGATCAACGCTTGTTGGTCGCTGCCTACCATCCTCAACACCATGTTCCCATTACGGAATATACCGGTACTGGTATCCGTTTGTCAAGGTTGGGCAGCAGCAGTGCCAGGATGACCAGGGCGTGCAGGTCGAGATGGATGATCTGGCGAACGGAAACAGTGTGACGGTGCATTTAATCCTCCCGATGGCAATGATAACGTACCCGGACGACGAAAGCGCCACAACCCCAGCACCGATAACAATTCGCTTGTAGATACCAATAAGGAAGTGCCAGAACCACAGGCGGTTTTTCATCCCAGCCTTCGTTCTTGTCTATACAAGTATAATCCTCACCCCCCCCCTCTTGTCAAGCCTTTTTGGGAATATTTTTAAATTCGTTCCTCTTTTTTACCCCAAAACACGCCCGCAGGGCTTCCAGGCTTGGACCAAGGCGCCCGTGGCGATGCGCTTCGACAACTTCACCTTCAGCGAGCTGCCCTGAGGTAAGCAGAAATCGTGAGCCTATCCAGAAAGGATCGGGCAACCTGGGGGAAGCGGAATGCCGGCAATATTCCCCACTCGAGGGGGTATGGTTTGCTTTATAATCTATCCAACCAGTCAGGTTAGATATCACAACATAAAGGAGCCGTATGACCGATCTATCCTCTTTCGAAACCGATATCATCCCCACCGCAGCAGGCAGCCTGGAGATCACCTTTCTCGGGCATGGCAGCCTGCTGATAAAGTTTGGCGACAAAATCATCTACGTTGATCCTTTCAGCGAAGTCGCTGACTATGCGAAGCTTCCCAAGGCCGATCTGGTGTTGATCACCCACGAGCATTTCGACCACCTGGATTTGAAGGCACTGGCAGCCATCCGCACAGCCAAAACCACCGTCGTTTTGACGGAGCTGTGCAGCAAGCAAGTCGAGGGCGGGATCGTGATGCACAACGGCGATCAGCAGACCGCGGCCGGCATGTTGGTGGAAGCCGTCCCGGCCTATAACCTGGTGCACCTGCGCGAAAACGGGCAGCCCTTCCACCCCAAGGGCGCAGGCAACGGTTATGTGCTAACTTGTGGAGAGAAGCGGGTTTACATCGCCGCAGATACCGAAAACATCCCGGAGATGAAAGAACTTACCGGTATCGATATTGCCTTCCTGCCAATGAACCTGCCCTACACCATGACACCGGGGATGGTCGCCCAGGCAGCCAGGGATTTTCAACCGCAGATCCTCTACCCGTACCATTTCGGCCGGACAAACACGGCGGAGCTAACCGAACTGCTGCGCGCCGAGAAAAACATCGAAGTGCGTGTGCGCAGGATGGCCTAGGGAAGCCCTACCAACCCAGCTCATAACAGGCAGAGCGGGCTTGCTGTATCTCAGGGAATGGGAAGTCGCCCCGCCGGATGGCGCGCAAGGTCACATCGGTCCTGTGCAGAATCTCGCTGGCCTGGGGAATGTCGATCAAACCAATATCCAAGGCCTGGGCCAGCTCATTGAGATCGAGCACTTCGGTGGAATCGTTTCGCTCGTCGATAAGAATATCGCAAAACAGGTCTTTCATCAGCCAATAACGGCGTTCCCAGTCAAAATATGTCTTGGACAGGTGAATGCACCAGGTAAAACGTTCGTAGGGCGCCGGAAAATGCGCCCTTTCCACCACCACCAGGCCGCGCGGGATCAGGTAGTAAATGCGCGTATCCTCAGTATAGGTACGCCCATTGGCGACGGGTCGTTCGACGAGCAAGGTATCGCTCACCTGCCACCAACGCCAATCGCTCTCCGGAAAAGCGCGGTAATACGCCAGGCGCTTTTCGATCTGGGCAGCAACCACCTCCGGAGGAAAAATACGCAGATCTTCCTGGCTGCCGGCATCCTCTTTGCCGAATTTCCACCACACGATCATCGTTTTGTGCATAGCTATTAAAGATTGTACTACAAGCTGGTAAAAAGCAAACTATTGTATAATCTATCAAACAAGTTGAATCTCGAGAAATTCGACAGGAGCTTGATCTATGTCTGAGATACCCCTTATCCCCCGCAAACTCTTCTTTGGCAACCCGGACAAAGCCTTTGTGCGGATCAGCCCGGATGGCTTACACCTGGCCTACCTGGCGCCGTTAGAAGGCGTGCTCAATGTGTGGGTGGCGCCGCTCCAGGCTCTAGATTCCGCCCGGCCGGTCACCCACGATACCGGGCGAGGCATCCGCTTTTTCGCCTGGGCTTTTACCAACCAGCATATCCTGTATATCCAGGACAAGAATGGGGACGAAAATTGGCGCCTGTTCAGCGTGGAGCTGGCCTCGCTGGCTGAAAAAGACCTGACCCCCTTCGAAAATGTCCAAACGCAGATCAATTGCATCAGCCCGAAATTCCCGCAAGAGCTGGTGATTGGCCTGAACAAGCGAGAGGCAGCCTGGCACGATCTGTACCGGGCCAACCTGGTTACCGGCAACCTGACGCTGATAGAGGAGAACGAGCGCTTCGTGGGTTACCTGGTGGATGATGATTACCAGGCGCGGCTGGCTTTCCAGCCGCTGCCGGATGGCGGGCAAGATATCTGGATTGCCAATTATGAAAATACGGGGCCCAATGGCCTGCATTGGGAAAAATGGGATCACATCCCCCAGGGAGATGAGTTGACCACCAACCCGTTTGGTTTTGACAAGGCTGGACAGGTATTGTACCTAAAAGACAGCCGCGGCCGCGACACGGCTGCATTGAAGACCTGCGACCTGGCCAGCAAGGCAGCCATCCTGCTGGCAGAAGACCCGCTCGCCGACGCCGAGGACGTGCTTATCCATCCAACCGAAAAGAACATCCAGGCCGTTTCTTTCGTGTACGAGCGCAAACGCTGGCAGATACTGGATGCGGCCATCGAGCCAGACCTGGCATACCTGCAAACAATCGCTGATGGCGAGCTAGAGATCGCCAGCCGCAGCCTGGATGATGCCTACTGGATCGCCCTCTACGTGGTCGATAACAGCCCGGTGTGTTATTACCTGTATGACCGGTCGCAGCGCAATGCGACTTATTTGTTCTCCAACCGGAAGGAGCTGGAAAAGCAACCCCTGGTCAAAATGCACTCCACTGTGATCCAGGCGCAAGACGGCCTGCCGCTGGTAACCTATTATTCGCTGCCATTGGACAGCGACTCGAACCAGGACGGCATTCCAGACCACCCCCTGCCGATGGTCTTGGTGCCGCACGGCGGGCCCTGGGGGCGAGATTACTGGGGATACGATCCCTTGCACCAGTGGCTGGCGAACCGGGGATATGCAGTGATGTGCGTTAATTTCCGCTCTTCGACCGGTTTCGGCAAAGCCTTCACCAATGCAGGCGATCGCCAATGGGGCGGCCGGATCATCGCCGACCAGTTCGATGCCTGCCAGTGGGCCATCACCCAGGGCATTGCCGATGCACAGCAAATTGCCATCCTGGGCGGCAGTTTCGGCGGGTATTCTACACTGGCCGGGCTCACCTTCTATCCTGATGTCTATGCCTGCGGGGTTGACCTGGTGGGACCCTCCAACCTGATCACGCTGCTGGAGACCATACCACCATACTGGAAACCGATGCTGGAAATGCTGACCAGCCGGATAGGCGATCACCGCACCGAGGAAGGCCGCCGGCTGCTGACGGAGCATTCCCCGCTGACCTACGTGGAGCGCATCCGCAAACCCTTGCTGATCGGGCAAGGCGCCAACGATCCACGCGTCAAGCAGTCCGAGTCCGACCAGATCGTGGCGGCCATGAAAGCGAAGAACATTCCGGTCACCTACCTGCTCTACCCGGACGAGGGGCATGGATTCGCCCGGCCCGAGAACAACCTGTCCTTCTTCGCCACCGCCGAGGCATTCCTGGCGCGGCAGTTAGAAGGGCGCTATGAGCCGATCGGAGATGATTTCGCCAACTCCAGTCTGCAGGTGATCGAGGGCGCCGGAGAAGTACCCGGGCTGAAAGAGCACCTTGAATCATGATGAGCCTGGATGCAGGTCTATGAAAACTTCGCTACCCTCCCCCCTCCTGGATCGACTGTATCTCATAAGCTCGCAGCTAAAAGTCTGGGCCCTGTTCAACGATGCCACCGTGCGCACCCGGGCAAGCCGGCTCAGGCAGCTCAAAGGCGCATACCAGGGACAACGCGGTTTCATCATGGGAAACGGGCCCAGCCTGAACAAAATGGACTTGAGCCTGCTTGGCCAGGAGGCGGTCTGGGGCAGCAATCGCTGTTACCTGCTGTTCGACCGCATTGCCTGGAGACCAAAGTTTTACATTGCCATCGATAAACTCGTGGTGCCGGACAACCGCGAGCAGATCAATGCTTTGCCGGGCGAATTAACCGCCACCAAGTTCTTCTACCCGGTCGAATTCCGGGCAAGAGGTATTTTAAATTCGCATCCCAACGTGTATTGGTTCGATGAAAAACCGATCAACATCAACATGGCCCGCCTGCCGGCAGGAACCTTTAGCACGGACGCCGCTCGACGGGTGTACGCGGCTTTCACCGTGACCGTGGCTGCGCTGCAAATGGCAGTTTATTTGGGGTTCAATCCCATCTACCTGATCGGCTGCGACACATCCTACGCCAAGGCAGCTTCGGTGCAGGTGGAAGCAGGCAACCAGGAACGATTGGTGGCAACGGGAGACGATGACCCCAACCACTTCGATCCCCGCTACTTTGGCCAGGGTAAAAAATTCCACGAGCCGCACGTGGCGCGCATGATCTTTCATTATCACGAAACCAGGCTGGTCTGCGAGTCGCTGGGGGTGCAAATATTCAATGCCACCGTAGGCGGCAGCCTGGAAGAATTCCCACGCGTAAACTATAACGATTTGTTCTGATCATAGACACCGCCACCATTCGACCGCTCTACGATCACTGCCGGTCCGAAGATCAGTCTCAATCTTCGGGGGCTTTGGGCGCGGCGCCGGAATCAAAGCGATCCATCAGCGGGCCCAGTTTTTGCTCCCAGATAGCATCCAGCGGATCGAAAGTCTGCTCTTCGAAGGATTCTGCCAGGCGGTCGATGTAGGCGCGTATACCGGGACTTGGCTGGGCCTGGTCGAGTTCAGCGATCTTGGCGTCGATCACCTCGACCAGCCTTTTACTGCGCTTCTCCAGGTCGGCCAGGTCATAAGCAGTGAAGGATTGCGCATTGGTCTTGAGCATGTGGTTGATACGCCGCATGATGCCCAGCCAGGCCGTGAAATCATTTTCGATCCGAATGCTGTTGTTAAATTCGCTCAATGTGGAAAAGTCATACATGGGCACCACAGCGTAAAAGGAGACGTACTCCACGCCCTGCTCGCCTGCCCGGCGGCACAAGTAAGAACCGATGCTGGCCCCGCCCTGGTAATCGGACAACGCGACGGATAGGTTTTGCACTTCTTCCTTCAAACGCAGCAAGCTGTAAGTGCTGGTGATGGCGCGTTCCTTCTGGTAAGGAATCTCGCCATAAACACCGCCCAGGCCAATGATACGCTTCACCTTCAGCCTCTTGGCCGCAGCCAAGACGGAGGCTATGTAACGGTCGATGTTCATGTGCGGCTCGCTGCCCAAGAAGTAGACCACGCCCTGGGACTCACTGCCGGCGTAATAGAACTCATTCGAGGGCGTATGCAAGGCCTCCGGGTATCCCTGGTTGAACTTCACCATCGGGCGCACCAGGTCGTGAGCGCCGGTGATCTGGAACAAATAGAAGCCGTCCGGGTAGATCCTACCGATCGGGTTTGCCTTGGTGTGCTGGATCAAATACGCCAGCAGCCCGGAGGAGGTCGAACCGGCATCGGCCCACTGGCGCCAGCCGGCGATCATGTAGATCTCTTCTGCCTGGGGCACTTCCCACAATTCAAGGATGTTGGTCACACAGAACTCCTGGCAGATTGGGCAATGACTTCCAGGTGCTGCGGTGTTGTACCGCAGCAGCCGCCCACGATGCGCGCCCCGGCCTCCAGCCAGCCCTTGACGCGAGCGCCCATCTCTTCGGGCGTAACACGATAGGTGGTGTTGCCCAGTTCATCGACCTGCGGCATGCCTGCATTGGGCTTGAACCAAACCGGCAGCCCGGTCGCCTGCAGCTCGATCGCCTGGTGCAGTTCCTTGAGCACGGCCTCATTCTCATCCAGGCTGCGCCCGCAGTTGATGCCCAACGCATCCACTTCCAGCCGGGCGATCTGGTCAGCCATCTGGGCAGCCTTGACGCCCATCATAGTACGCACGCCGCGATCGTAACTGAACGAACATACCACCGGCAGCGTAGAGACAGAATGGGCAGCCTGGACAGCCGCAGAAGCCTCGCCGATATCAAAATGGGTTTCGACCACCAGCAAATCTACCCCGGCCTCGGCCAGCAGGAGCGCTTGCTCGCCAAAGGAGGCCTGGGCTTCTTCTGGCGAAAGCGGGCCGTAGGGCTTCATCAGCTTGCCGGCAGGCCCAATCGAGCCGGCCACCAGCACCGGCTTGCCCTCCAGCGCGGCGGCCTGGCGAGCCAATTCGACCGCCCGCTGATTGATCTCGGCAGCCCGCCCGGCCAGCTTCCCATCTGCCAGGCGCAGCGACGATCCGCCAAAGGTGCTGGTGAGAATAATATCCGAACCGGCCGCAATGAACTGGCGATGCAGGGCGACGATCTCCTCCGGATTTTCAAGCACCCAGGTCTCCGGCGTGGCGCCGCGCGGCAGGCCGCGGCTCAACAAATTGGTGCCGGTGGCGCCATCAGCGATCAAGATATCGCCATTTTCCAGGCGTTGTCGAAAGAGGTTCTGGCTCATAAACAAGCTCCTGCAGATAGAAAAGTTAACCCAATTATACTATCACAACCTGGTTGCGCCCTTCAACTCCAGGTAACGATTGATGACGGCGGTAGAAAGCTGGTTGGCGGGCACGTCCAGCGTCAACACACCCTGGCGACGCAGGCTGTCGAGGGCCGCCTGGCGCTGCTCGAGAAGCTGCCCAGCGGTGACGCGCCGGTAAGCTTCCAGCGAGTCGCTGGGAACCTGGCGAGCGGCTGCGCTGATATCGGGCTCGCTGATGGTTACCACCAGCGGCAGGCTGCTGCGCGCCAGCAAAGCCACCTGCCCGACCAGCGACTGCATGCTGTAACCGGCGCTCAGGTCGGTGAAGATCACGATCAAAGCACGTTTGCGCTGTTTGAGAGCCAGGTAACTGAGCGCCTTGCCATAATCCGGCTCGACAGGCTGAGATTGGATGCCGTACAGCAGTTCCAGCATGCGATAGAACTGGCCGCGACCCTGTTCGGGGCTGAGGAAATGCGAAACCTGGTCGGCGAAAGACAGCATGCCCACCCGGTCGCCCTTGCCCGTGGCAACGTAAGCCAGAAAGAGGGCGGCATTGACCACGTAATCCAGCTTGGCCATGCTGATGATCTGTTCTTTTCTGCCGCCGGGTTGATCTTGCCAGGAGCGAGCGCCCACCGGCGACTGCATCATGCGGCCAGTATCCAAGGCCAAGATAATGTTCTGACTGCGCTCGGTTTGGTATTCAACCGTCACCGGACGGTTACGACGCGCGGTGGCCTTCCAATCGATGCGGCGGAAATCATCGTCGGGCAAGTATTCGCGCAGGCGTTCATATTCAGTACCTTCGCCAAACATGCGGGTGTGGCGCAAACCGATTTCCTGAAGGCGGTTGCGGCGCAGCAGTAAATCGTAGCGGCGAATATCGAGCATATTGGGATATACCTTGACCGGCCCGGCTGCCGGCAGCCTTCCCTGGCGCACGACCAATCCCAACGGGCCGCGCCAGCGCAGGTTCAAATCGCCGAAGCGGTGATCGCCACGCCGCAGTGGGCGCACCCGATACTCTGCGATCCATTCTCCCAGGGGTGGGGCTTCGCCTTGCAGCACCGGCGCGCAGCACTCATTATCACACTCGACTTCGAAGCCGGGCGGGGCCTCGTCGCGCAGCCAGAGAGCAGCCGGGCGCCGGCCGCGATTATAAACCTTGACCAGGATCGAGTTGTAAACGCCCAGGTTGAGCTTGCTATCGTGCTGGCGCTGGACCTGAAAGCGCTTGAGCGACCCGGCCCAACGCGCATCCAGGGCCAACAAAGCCAGGGCCAGCAGCAAATATCCCCAACCGGCCCATTCCAGGGGCGCAAGCCAGGCGCCCAAAGCCAAGATGGGGGCGGCTAGCAAGAGAAGCAGCACAGCCCGGAAAGTGAGCATGCTTAGCGCGGCACCTCAACCTGTCCCAACAAGCGCCCGACGACTGCGTCGGCATCCAGGCCCTCGATCTCGGCCTCCGGTTTGAGCAGTAAGCGATGGCGATAAACTGGTGGCGTCACGAATTTGACATCGTCTGGCGTGACGTAATCACGGCCCTGCAGCGCAGCGTAGGTTTTCGCAGCCAGCAATACATGGGTCGAAGCGCGCGGGCTGGCGCCCAGGACAATGTCCGGCGAACGACGGCTGGCCTCGGCAATGTGGGCGATGTACGTCAGAATCCCATCCTCCACGATCACCTGGGTAATGGCCTTGCGCACCTCCGGGAAGACCTCGGCAGGCAAGATGGTCTGCAAACCGGCGCCGGCCAGGTCGTGGGCATCAAAACCCTGGTGATAGCGGCGGAGCACTTCCACATCAACCGCCAACGGAGAATACGTTACCAGCACCTTGAACATAAAGCGGTCAAGCTGCGCCTCGGGCAGCGGGTAAGTGCCCTCGTATTCAATCGGATTCTGCGTGGCAATGACCATGAAGGGCTGCTCCAGCGCGTAACGCTTGCCCTCCAGGTTGATCTGGCGCTCCTCCATAGCCTCCAACAGAGCAGATTGGGTTTTGGCGGGGGCGCGGTTGATCTCGTCAGCCAGCAGCATCTGAGTGAAGATCGGGCCTTTTTTCAGGTAGAACTTGCTGCTGGTAATATCAAAGACACTGGTACCCAGGATATCGGAAGGCATCAGGTCGGGAGTGAACTGGATGCGACTAAAATTGGCTTGCACCAGGTGAGCCAGGGTTTTGGCCATCAGCGTCTTGGCAGTGCCAGGCACGCCTTCTAACAGCACATGCCCGCCCGAGAACAGGGCAGTCACCAAGAGCTCGAAAGGCGTTTCAAGCCCCACCAAAACCTTATCGGCTTCCCGGCGCAGGTTCTGGAACAAGATTCTAAGATCTGCTGGATTCATTGATCACCTCTATGGTTCATCATCCTTGATTGACAACAAATGGATATAGGCTGCATTCATCGGCGCCATCACAAAGCCCTGGATGCGCGGGTTCACCAGCACATCATCCACATAATTGAACAAGGGGATCAGGGCAACGTCATCCAGCAGCAGGCTCTCAGCCTGCTTATACAAGGCCAGGCGTTTGGCGCCATCCAATTCTGTGCGAGCCTGCTCCAGAAGAGCGTCCACTTGGGGGTTGGCATAGCCGGCAACGTTGAATTCGCTTTGCGAATGATAGAGAATATCCAGGAAATTTTCAGGATCGGGATAATCGGCGCACCAACCATACAGCACCATCTGTCTATGCTGGTCGCGGGCAGTCTCGGTCAGCTTTTCTGGATCGAGATATTCTACCTGCACTTCCACGCCCAGGTTCGTTTCCCACATCTCGACCAGGGCCGCCACATCATCGCGCCCGGTGTCGCCGTAACCGCTGGCGGAAAGGATCACGGTTGGCAAATCGCCGGCATATTTTGACTCGGACAGGGCCAGCCTGGCGGCGCCGCCATCGAAGATGGGGGAAGACAATTCCGCCGAGAAACCCGGCATGCCGGGGGGCAGAATGGTCTTAGACTCCAGGTTGATGCCGCTGTACAGGCGTTCGTTCATCGCTGCTTTATCGATTGCCAGGGCAAAGGCGCGGCGCACTTTCACATCGTCGAAAGGAGGCATGGAATTGTTCATCTGCACCATGCCCGTGCACATGGAGGTAGTCGATTGCCACTGGTCGTGCAGCGGATCATCCGGTTTGCGCACCCTGAGAGAAGTATCCGAGTCCAGGTAAGTAAGATCCAGGGTGCCTTCTTCATACAGGCTGATCAGAGAGCCGCCAGGATGGAACAGATACAAAACGTAACGAATTGCGGGGGGCACATAATAGGCATCGTTGCGCTCAAAGACGATCGAGTCGTCCTTGGTGTATTCCTTGAGCGTGTAAGGGCCGCTGGCGTTTGGCTCCCAAACCCAATCTTCACCCAGTGCTTCAAAATCCTCAATATCCATGACAAAACCAGATGGATAGGTGAGCTTGGCAAGGAAATAAGGCTTGGGACCGTCCAGTGTTACCTGCAGGGTGCGCTCGTCGATCACCTGGACGCCTTCGATCTCGTCCGCCTTGCCAGCCAGCTTATCTTTTAAACCCAGGATATCGCCCAGGTAAGTAGCGGCGGTGGACGATTCGGTTTCGGGATCGGCGGCGCGCTCCCAGCTATCTTTAACATCCTGCGCAGTGATCGGTTTGCCAGAGGCGAAGCGGGCACTTTCCCGCAGGATAAAGGTATAAACCGTACCGGCCGAGCTGACCGTCCAACTCTCTGCCAGGTCGGGTTCGATCTGCATGTGGGGACTCAGGCGCACCAGGCCACTGAACAACAGGCCCGGGTACCCGGCAGCAGCCCCGGTAGTCAGCGCTGGATCCAGATCATCTGGATCAGGATCGCCGCCGTACAGGGTGAGCGTTTCGGCTTTATCGTAGCCGCGCGGCTGGGGAGTGAAGAACTCCATACTGGCATACACTTTCTCCAGCATTACAGATCGCGAATCGAGTTCGTTGGTAAAATCGATCACAATAATAATATAACCGCGGCTCTCCTGGTGGTAATAAGAGATCCGCCAGACATAGGGATAATCTGCTTCGACATTTAGATCAACCGTACCGGCGCGCAGGTTTTCACCCAAGATGACCTCATATGGCTCTGATACGGTAACCTGGACATCTGTTAGCTCAGATTTGATCTCCTCGCCCAGGTCAGCGATATCAGAAGCCTCAGACTCGGCATTGGACATCACCCAGAAATACAAAAGACCAGACGAATCTGCGAACATCACCTGGCCGCTGTCTTCTTGCTCTTTCTTCCAGCTCTGCGGCACAATCACCGAGTAACCACCGTCGGCACTCATGTAGAAACCCTTGGGAGTCGGCGTATTCGTGGGCGTGGGCGTATTGGAAGGGATTGGGGTGATGGTCGCCGTGTTGGTTGGCGTGTGGGTCGAGGTGCTGGTGGCCGTCAGCGTAGGTGTATGGGTAACAGTCGCCGAGGGGGTGGAAGTATCTGCCGGGGGGGAGGTCGGTGCAGGCGCCGTACCCGACGCAGATGGCAGGCCCGTCTGGCAACCCAACAGCACGCTCAGAATGAGCAGAATGCTCGCCAGTGACTGCCAGGGATACAAACGCGATCTCCTTGAGAGCATATTCGAACGGTTGAACGGTTTCATTGCAATGATCCTCCTGTAATGATGGTTGAGCCAAAGATGATTGGCCGATTTTTCGCATCCATTTCGTGAAATACCTTTCGGCCACTCACCTTGTACGGCGTAAAAACCGCATCAAGGTAAATACCCCGCCCGTCAGGCCTGCGCCTCCCAGGCAGCGCAGCGGCGAACCAGCGCCCCCGGAAGAAGCAGTGGGGGTTTTCTGAGTAGAGGCAGCCAGCGTTTCGGCAGCGACTGGCGTCTCAGGCGGCGCGGTGTAGGTGGAACTAGGTGGTGGGACATCCGTCGCCGCGACCGTTTCCGTTGGGGCAGGCGTTGCGGACAACGTCGGCGTGGTCGTGGGCGTAAAACCAAAAGAAGCCGTCCACAAAGCCATGGTAGGCACTGCGGTGGGGGCCGGCGTTGCCGTAACGTCCGAAAGAGCGGGCGCAGTGGTCTCCACCCCACGGAAGGTGCGAAAGGCAGCATCCAGTCCATCGGTATCGAAGCCATATACTTCACTCAATGCCGCGTCGATCGTTTTTCCGCTTTGCATGGTGGCAAGCAAATCAGCCATTTTTTCAGGGCCGTATTCGGCGATCATAAAATGCAGCACTTGACCACTATACGCATAGGCTTGGTTTGCCTTGGTTGAACTGGCAGCAAATCCGGCCGCCAGCGTACGCAGGCTGGGCAGCGTACCGTCTTCCAGCGCATCTTGCAGCGAGTCGTAATCGGGGCTGGAGGTGGGCCCCTCCGAATAGACTGCCAGGCCTTCTTCCAACCAGGTGGGTAAGGTCACACCCAGGCAGTTGAAAACGCGCTCTCCGGTCACCAGGTGAGCCAATTCATGGGGGATCACTTCTCGCGCCCAATCTTCATCATCGTCCGGCAGGCCGATCAGGATCACGCTAAAATCGGAATACGCCACGCCGCCCATCCAATCGGGAGTGAACAGGACGGCGTTGCGCACATCCTCAAAGGTGGGGTAAAGGGTCAGGCGCACGGCTCCCTGAGGGCGGATGCCGGCCTGCTCTTCCAGGTTTTTCAAGCTTTGCACTGCCAGGGCAAGCATGTTTTCGCCAAATTGCTGGCTGCCTTTTGCCCAAAACACAGAAACGTTGTGCGCAGTGACTGATTTCCAGGTGAAATTCGGGTCTTCGATGATCAGCACCTGTTGTTCGGTCTGCAGGGTGTCGCCTGATTTATCAGTGATCTCCCACTGCCACCAGACCTGGGCGCCGGAGGGCAAATTGCGGCTCTTGCGAAAATCCCAGGTCCACTCCACATCGATAGAAGTTCCAGTTGTCAATTCGACTTTTTGGCGGGCTGCGCCCTGGGTACACGAACGCCCGTTGGTTCCGTAACGCAGATACACTTCGCTGATCTCGCTTTGCGATTCGGCCTGCAAAGTAAAAGTGACCGACTCGGGAAAGGTTAGCCGGGCTTTATTGAAGATGACCTGGATGTTTGCGCCGCTGGCCTGCTGTGCCAAGACCGGAGCAGCCAGAGAAAATACCAAACCGATCATGAGGACAATCATACCGATCTTCTGCCACATTTTATTCTCTCTCCATAGAACTACCTTCGATCCAGCCAGCCGTTTCGGCTGCCAGGTGCACCATCTCATTCTCCGTGATGTGAGCCTGTCGCAAGCGAGCCAACAGATCTAGCAGCGCCGGTGCATCCAGGCGGGGATCGTAACGGCTTAATTCTAGTACAAAATTGTCATCTTCTAACTGGGGATTGACCCGGTAGCGTTTTCCCAGGTGGCGTTTCAGGGCCTCGTGATGGTAGGCCAATACGGCCCGGCGATGCCCTGCCCGGCGGTTCAAATTGGCAATCGCGGTCACGTGCTCCAGAGGGGCGCGCCGCTGCGCCAGGCTGCGGGCATATTCGTGGGCGCGGCCAAAGCTGCGGCCGCTCAACACCAGAGCCAGAAAGATCACAGCCGCGCTCAGCAGCAGCGAGCGCCCGACAGGCGTGTACCGCAGCCACTGCTCCGGCCCACGGATGGCACGCTGGCTCTGCAGCCCATGGTGCCATTCGTCGAACCAGACGCGCCGGCTGAGCGGCGCAAAGGAAAGCAGGTTGAGAGCCAACTCAGGGCTGCCGGGCTGCTTCAGGCCCAGGTTGGTGAGGGGATACGCGGCAGCACACAAGATCACCTGCCCTTGCCCCCTGGAAAAACGGACGATCAGCGGGCCTTCATCGATCGACAATAATGGGATGAATTCCTGATCAGTCGATAACAGCACGCCACTCGCCCTGGCCTGAACAGGGGTTAGGAGAGGCGGGCTATGAAAGAACGGAGCCGCCGGAAGCAGCCCAGTCTCTTGAGTTTCAGTTGCGGAGCTATAATGCAGCTCAAAGCCAAAATGCTCGAAGGCCAGTAAAGCGCCCAGGCGTTCCCCAGCTACCAGCAACAAGCCGCCGGCTTCTACCCAGCGATCCAGTTTTTTCCACTCTTGAGCCGATATTTGCAGCTCGGGTTCGAGCACAAACCCAATGCCGGCCTGCTGGGGCGGCTCAAACATCTCGCCGGCCTGCTCGACCACTGTGTAATCCAGGGCTTCCAGCCACAATCTTAACGCCCTGCCGCCGTCCGGCTGGTTAGAAAAAGTTGCCAACGGCGGATAATCGGTTTGCTGGCGCGCCTGCCAGATGGCCGAGACGATCGTCACCAGCACCAGGACTACCAAAATGCCCAGGGCCAAGCGGTTCTCCCCGATCGACCAGGAGGGGCTGCGCCGGTTCATTTTTCATGCCTCTGCAAGTCTTGCACCCGCCGGGCATATTCATGGTAATCTTGCGAGCTGATAGGTTGGAAACCGTACCAGACCCGATCGAAAATATCGATCACATCACCCAACAAGCTTGCCAGGCCTGGTTGGGAGGCAATGCTGCGCAGGTATTCGCGGTTGGTCTTAGATCGATCGTAGCGCAGCAGGGCGCGCTCTTCCAACAGCAGCAAGGTCGAGAGGTACAGGTAGCGCACAGCCGAGCGATAGTCACCCTCACCAGAAAAAAGATCGGCGCGCCGCAAGGCGCCGGCGGCGGATAAACGCTCATCGCCATCCCCGACGCCCGTTTCCAGGGCACTCTCGGTGACAAAATCAGCGAACAGGCCGCGAAAAACATAAACCAACGCCAGCAAGATCAACAACCCGCCGCCGGCTGCCAGCAGCCAGGTCCACAGCGAGGAAGCGCCGGCAGCAGCACCGGCGTTCTCCGGGAATGAACGCGAGAACCATTCCCAGAAGCGCTGCTGCAGCTTGAGCCACCACTCCTCCAGGAAGGAAGGCTTTTCTACAGCCCATTGGAATTCTTTCTGCTCCAAGATCTCCTTGAGCGGTTGGAGATCTGCGGCCGCGAATTTCGAGCGATCCGCTTCTACCCGCGACTGCGAAAACTCCTGCCAGGAAACCAACTCGGCCTGCAAAAGCTCGAGAGCGGGCGGGTTGGCACGCAGTTGAGAAACAACCGGCCCGGTGTCGAGGGCGACGGAACGCCCATCGGGAAACACAACGAGCTTAACGGCTTGCCATTCTTCCGCCAGCACATCCAACGCCGGCCCGAGATCGCCCGGGTCAGGCTGCGCCAGATCGGTTAAGATGCGCTGGGTTATATCGACGAGCCGCCAGTATTGATCCCAGGTGAGCGTTTCAGACTGCGAGGCAAGAGCCGTGCTGGTACCGGCAGCCTCCACGATCACGGCCGAAATAAAAAGCACGCATACGAAGAAAAACGCACACAGGCAAACCAGCCAACGCCCATACGGTAGGTGACGCCGCTGGCAAAGCAGGCGTGCGATCAATAGCCGCTCCCCAACGAGGCAAACATAGCTGTCATCAAAGTCATCAAGATACCAGTGAAAGCGACATAAAGCACTCCCAGGCCGATCGTCATAACGGCGAAATAACCCACTTCTGTACTGGTGACCAAGGGGCCGCTGGGTTGCGGAACATTAGCAGTCAGATCGCGGATGTCGGCCTGTTGAATGTCAGAACTAGACTCCCGAGAAGCAATGCCGGGCTCCGGGCGGATCGGGTCTTGGCCTTCGGTGCCCGCGAATAGGTCGCCCGCTAAATCTCCATGCGCCATCACTTGCAAGTCAAAGCCCTCGCTGCGCACCCGCAGGTCAAAGTACACCAGGGTAAAGGCCGTCAATTGTAGGGGGAGATACAACAAGCTCATGAACAGGGTTACCAGGGATTGGATGGTTTGACTGATTGTGTAGGTTGTAGCGAGGTTATCCGCGCTCAGCAGTAGATACTGCATCACATAATTCAAGATGAGCGCCGGACCGCTGGCAATAAGCAAATTGAACAGATAGAGGATAAAAGCAAAACCGAGCATCCACCAGAAACGCCGGCGGGCAAGCTCCCAGGCCCGCCGAACGGATGTGCTGGCGCTGTGACGTTCCAGCATGACCACCGGCGGGATCAATGGGCCGATCACGGTCACAGCAAAAACAAGGATTCCCAAACCGCTGAGCCAACCAACACAAGGGATCATCGTCCAAATAAACGCCGCAATCACCACAAATCCGAACAAGAATAAAGCCAACAACAGCCGCTGCCAGGAAGAAGCAATACTCCGATAAGCCTGGATGATGCTCACAGGGCGCCCCAGGCGGCTGTCTGCTACGGCGCGCACGAAAGCCGCCGTTGCAACGCCCTGAACCAAAAAGAAGTTCAGGACTGCGAGGATTAATCCCGAACCCATCCCCAAAAAATACTGCGGCGTAAGAATGTCCGACATATTGGAGAAATCGCCGACAGAGGCCAGCATCAAGGGGTCTCTCATGGTGACGAGCGCAATCACCAGGGCAGCCAGAGACAGAGGAATCTGCATGATTGCAATGATTCCAACGAATGTTAGAAAATTCCGGCGATAGAGACGAATGGCTTGATCGAATATTTCCCCCAGCGTCAAGGCGCGAAACACGGGTACATTGGCATCTGTCATGGATACTTCTCCTTATCAGGAATGAATTCTTTCAACGGTTTGCTCATAGTGCGATGGCTCATCGAGACGAAAGTCAGGTAAAAAACTAGCAGAATAGCGGTGAACATGAGCGTAAAACCCACGAAGCGCAAGTGATCTTGAGGATTAGCCAGGCGCACCGCCACTTCCCGAAGAACAGACCTGGGATTGGAGAACAGATCCCAGCTATTAAAACGCACAAAGCGCCCCAGGTAAATACCAAAGCCGCTCAACACCAGGGAGATCAACACAAACAGCCAGCCGATCCAACGTCCCAGGTACATTTCGACCAGTTCCTGCATGGTACGCAGCGAAGTCACCGCCAGGAAACAACCGGCAAAGGCAAAACAGGCGATCAGGCCAATGTCAAACCACAGGGGAACCGGCGGACGGTAAACGAGGTGGTAAAAATCGGTCACAATGTAGGGGGCGTTGGGGAAAAATATCAGCCATAATATAGCCAGGAAAGGCAGCATCAGCCAACCTTTAGGGAACCAACGCTGCCAGGATGCCGCTAAGAAACTAAAAACGTACGGCAGCCAGGCCAGGAAAAGGTTCCAGGGTAAGTTGGCATAATGCCAGACGTGGCTGTAAAGCACGCGCAGGATAAACAACACCATCGAAAGAAAACTCGCCAGTATCAATGGATAAAGTGATTGGCTCAAGAAAAAACGGTGCAAACCCGATAATCTTTTCAACATACCCACAACTCCAATCGATTATACGCGAAAAAGACAAACATGGCGAGAATTTTTTGGCTTATTTTTCTCATTTTATTTTAATGTTCGGGCCGGGTAATATGTGTATAATTGACAAAATGTCATGAACACACCTTCCGTTTTCTTTCTCCTGATTAGCCTCCTTGCCTTGGTTCTCATCCTTATTGCGAACCCGATTGAGGTTGAGCCGGTTCAGGTCAGGGTAAAACGGAAGAACTAAAAACCCTGGGATAGAAGTAAAAAGAGCCGCTCAACCACAGAGCGGCTCTTTTCTTTTGTCTAGACAACCAAGCAGCGAAACACTGCTCAAGGAGGATCATGCGCTCACACCAGATCAAGACCGGCACCGAACGAGCCCCCCACCGGGCACTGCTCAGAGCCACCGGCGTCACCAACGCCGATATGGACAAGCCCTTTATTGCTATCGCTAATTCGTATATTGATATTATTCCAGGCCATGTGCATTTACAGGAATTTGGCCGCCTGGTAAAAGAAGCCGTTCGCCAGGCTGGCGGCGTGCCTTTTGAGTTCAACACCATCGGTGTGGACGACGGGATCGCCATGGGCCACATCGGGATGAAATATTCGCTGCCATCGCGCGAATTGATCGCCGACAGCGTGGAGACCATGCTGGAGGCGCACTGCTTCGACGGTATGGTGTGTATTACCAACTGCGACAAGATCGTGCCGGGCATGGCAATGGCCGCCATGCGCACCAACGTTCCCACCATCTTCGTTTCGGGCGGGCCGATGGCAGCCGGCAGAACGCCCGAAGGCGAGGTTATCGATCTGATCTCCGTCTTCGAGGGCGTAGGCGCCCACAAGAGCGGCAAGATCGACGATGCCCGGCTGAAAATGCTAGAAGAAAACGCCTGCCCAGGCTGCGGCTCGTGCGCGGGTATGTTCACAGCGAACAGTATGAACTGCTTGCTGGAAGTGCTGGGATTGGCGCTGCCTTACAACGGTTCGGCTTTGGCCAAGACGCCCGAGCGCGAGGAATTAGCCCGCCGGGCGGGAGCATTGATCATCGAACTAGTGGCAAAGAACATCACTCCGCGCCAAATTGTGACAGTCGAAGCATTGGATGATGCCTTTGCATTGGATATGGCGATGGGAGGATCAACCAACACCGTGCTGCACGCGCTGGCGATAGCAAACGAAGGCAATATCAAGTATCCGCTGGAACGCATCAACCAGGTGGCAGATAAAGTGGCTTACTTATGCAAGGTGAGCCCTTCCGGCCATTGGCGCATGGAAGACGTACATCGCGCCGGCGGCATTCCTGCCATCCTGAAGGAGGTCTCGCGCCTGGAGGGTGTGCTACACCTCGACCGCATGACCGTCAGTGGTGAAACGCTGGCCGCGGCAGTTGAAAAGGCCGAGATCAAAGACGATGAAGTGATCCGCCGCCTGGAAAATGCTCACTCGGCGCGCGGCGGACTGTCGATCTTGTTCGGCAACCTGGCTCCCAAAGGGGCAGTCATCAAGGCTGGCGGGGTCAGCCCAGCGATGAGGAAGTTCAGCGGCCCGGCTCGCATCTACGACTCGCAAGAACTGGCAATGGCGGGCATCATGGCAGGCGAGGTCAAGCCTGGCGAAGTGGTGGTCATCCGCTACGAAGGGCCGCGTGGCGGCCCCGGAATGATGGAGATGCTCAGCCCCACCAGTGCCATCATGGGCATGGGCTTGGGCGAGCAGGTGGCTTTGATCACCGACGGGCGCTTTTCGGGTGGGACGCGCGGCGCATGCATCGGGCATGTTTCCCCTGAAGCCGCGGCGGGCGGGCCGATCGCTGCCTTACAAGCCGGCGATATGATCGAGATCGACCTGGATAACCGGCAGTTGAACGTGCACTTGTCGCCCGAAGAGCTGCAGAAGCGCCTGGCTGCGCTGCCGCCCTTTGAGCCGCGCGTGCAAAGCAAATGGCTGCGCCGCTACTCGCATTTTGTCACCAGTGCGGATACCGGCGCGGTATTGGCTGAAGTGCGTTGAGTACACCGCACGTTGAGTACACCGCACGTTGAGTAAAACGGACGACGATCAAAAACACCGTAGAGGAGAGGCAATGAAGAAAACTGGCGCTCAAATTGTATGGGAATGTTTGCTGCACGAAGGGGTAAAAGTTGTTTTTGGGTATCCGGGCGGAGCAAACCTGCCCATCTATGATGCCTTGCCCGAATATTCGATCCATCACGTGCTCGTTCGCCACGAGCAGTGCGCCGCTCACGCAGCCGACGCATATGCGCGCGCAGGCGGCAATGTTGGCGTGGCAATGGCAACCTCCGGCCCAGGCGCCACCAACCTGGTCACCGGCATCGCCACAGCATACATGGATTCATCCCCAATGGTGGCAATCACCGGGCAGGTGGGAAGCAAGCTGATTGGCTACGATGCCTTTCAAGAGATCGACGTAACCGGCGTTACCCTGCCGATCACCAAGCACAATTATCTCGTCACAGATGTTAACGATATCAACCAGGTCATCCGAGAAGCCTTTTACATTGCTCGCACTGGGCGCCCCGGCCCTGTGCTGGTCGATATTGCCAAGGATGCCCAGCAGGCGGCGATCGAGTGGGAATATGACGACAGCCCGATCAAACTGCCAGGCTACCGTCCCGACCGGCGCCCGCTCGGCAAAGATATGCAGCAGGCAGCCGAGATGATCCAGAATGCCAAGCGCCCGATCATCCTGGCGGGGCGCGGCGTGCTGATGGCTGGAGCGATGAACGAATTACGAGAATTCGCCGAAAAGACGCGCACTCCCGTGGCGGTCACGCTGCTGGGAATCGGCTGCCTGCCCGCCAGTCACCCACTGAACCTGGGCATGATGGGCATGCACGGCGAATCCTGGGTCAACAATGCCATCCAGGAATCGGATTTAATCCTGGCGATGGGCATGCGCTTCGACGACCGCGT
>CAZVRZ010000082.1:0-3585 GCA_964629965.1 uncultured Anaerolineaceae bacterium | reverse complement strand
GGCAACCTGAAGAATTACGCATCCAATGCCAAGAAGATCCACTTCGAGATAGACACCTCTGAGATCAACAAGAATGTCAAGATAGACCTGGCCTTGATCGGCAATCTACAAGAGACGCTGTCGCAACTGCTGCCGCACGTGGCACCGGCCGATCATAACGACTGGATCGAGCAGATCGACCAGGAACGCGGTGACAGTGCGGTGCGCGACATCCAAAACCTGCCCGATACCGGGCACCTGTATGCGGCGCATGTGGTCAACGATCTATGGCGTTACACGCACGGGGAAGCCCTGGTAGTGACGGATGTAGGGCAAAACCAGATGTGGACGGCACAGTATTACAAAGTCAATAAACCCTTCCATTTGATCACCTCCGGCGGCCTGGGCACCATGGGCTTTGCTTTACCGGCCTCGATAGGGGCCAAGTTCGCCTGCCCCGATGCCAACGTGTGGGCAGTCGCCGGTGACGGAGGCTTCCAGATGACCGCCTCCGAATTGACCACTGCCGCCCAGGAGAACATCAAGGTCAATGTTGCCATTTTGAACAACGGCTACCTGGGCATGGTACGCCAATGGCAAGAATTTTTTTATGACAAAAACTATTCGGCCACGCCGATGAAATCGCCCGACTTCGTCAAGCTAGCCGAAGCCCACGGGCTGAAAGGCTTGCGTGTGACCAAACGTTCGGACGTGGAAGCCGCAATCCGCGAGGCAGAAGCCAGCGAGGGCACGGTGGTCGTCGAGTTCAAGGTCGAGCAAGAAGACTCGGTCTACCCGATGGTACCGGCGGGAGCTGATCTATCCCAGATGATCCGCCGTCCCAAAGCAGAGGATTACAACGCACGCAGTGCAATCGTGGAAACGGCAGAAGACAATTGAGCGAAGGAGGAGACTTGCGGTCCAATCGCCGCGGGTCCAAGCGAAGGAGATAACCCATGCAACATACACTCGTAGCCCTTGTAGAAGATAAACCCGGCGTGTTGAACCGAGTAGCATCGCTGTTCCGGCGGCGCGCCTTTAACATCGAATCGCTAACTGTCGGCCAAACCGAGCAAGAAGGCGTCTCGCGCATGACAATCGTCATGGACAGCAACTACTCTAATGCCGAGCGGGTGATCGCCAACTTATACAAGCTGGTGAACGTGATCCATGTGGCCGACTTGTACGAGACGCCCGTCGTCAGTCGAGACCTTGGCCTGATCAAAGTGGCTGCCCTGCCCGAGCGGCGCAGCGAAATCATGCAACTGGTGGAAGTCTACCGTGCTCGGATTGTAGATGTTACCAATGAATCTTTGATCATTGAAACCACCGGCGACGAAGAAAAGATCAACAGCCTGGTGGAAGTACTGCGCCCCTTCGGCATTCTGGAAATGGTGCGCACCGGTATGGTAGCAATGGCACGAGGCGGCGGTTCCTCTGTGCTGGAAGAAATTCGCAATAATGGCAATGGAAACGGAAATGGCAATGGTCACAGCCACAGCAACGGAAACGGTCATTGACGGTAAAGAACACTGAGTTGAGAACAACTCTTAATAATCATTTTTTAGAATAGAAAGGGATTATAAGGAAGCATATGGCAAAGATCAATTTTGGTGGAGAAGTGGAAGAGGTTGTCACCCGAGAAGAATTTCCTCTCGAGAAGGCGCAAAATGTTTTGAGCAAGGAAACAGTGGCAGTTCTGGGTTACGGCGTTCAAGGACCCGCCCAGGCTCTCAACATGAAGGAAAACGGCATCAAGGTGATCGTGGGCCAGGCGCCCGAAGATAAGTTCTATTGGGACAAAGCCGTCGCCGATGGCTGGGTGCCCGGCGAGACACTCTTCCCCATCGAAGAGGCAGTCCAGAAAGGCACGATCATCCAATACCTGGTCTCGGATGCAGCCCAGATGCTCTTATGGAACAAAGTAAAAGCAAACCTGAAGAAAGGCGACGCTCTCTATTTCTCTCACGGTTTCTCGATCGTGTACGCCGATCAAACCGGCGTAGTGCCGCCCGACTTTGTCGATGTGATCCTGGTGGCCCCCAAAGGCTCTGGCACGAGCGTCCGAGCAAATTTCCTGGCGGGCAGTGGCATCAACTCCAGCTTTGCCATCGATCAAGATTACACCGGGCGAGCCACAGAACGCACGCTGGCAATTGGCATCGCCATTGGCTCGGGCTTCTTGTTTCCAACCACCTTCAAAAAAGAGGTACACAGCGACTTGACCGGCGAACGCGGCGTATTGATGGGCGCTCTGGCAGGCGTTATGGAAGCCCAATACGCTATCCTGCGCAGCCACGGGCACAGCCCAAGCGAGGCCTTCAACGAGACCGTCGAAGAGCTGACGCAGAGCCTGATCCGCCTGGTTGGTCAAAACGGCATGGATTGGATGTATGCCAACTGCAGCACGACGGCCCAACGCGGCGCGCTGGATTGGCGGCACGAATTCCGCCAGGCTGTGGAGCCGGTGTTCGCTCGCCTGTACCAATCCGTGATAGACGGCGAAGAAACCCGCGTTGTTCTAAAAGCGAATTCTGCACCTGACTATAAAGTGAAACTGGATGCAGAGCTGAAGGAAATGCGCGAGAGTGAAATGTGGCAGGCAGGCGCAGCCGTCCGCTCCCTGCGACCTGAAAACTGGAAAAAAGAGTAAACGCCATGGATAATTACGTCCAGATCTTCGATACAACCTTGCGGGATGGCGAGCAGTCTCCCGGGGCAACAATGACATCCAATGAAAAATTGGAATTGGCGCGTTCTCTGGCAAAGTTGGGAGTAGATGTGATCGAGGCCGGCTTCCCGGCTGCCTCGCCGGACGACCTGGAAGCTGTCCGGCGGATCGCCATCGAGGTTGGCAATGCCAGCGCCGGATCGACCCCCACGGCGACGGCAAACAACACCGTAAAAAACCCCGTACCCATCATTTGCGGACTGGCCCGCACCACCCGCAACGATATCGACAAAGCCTGGGAAGCCGTGCAGCACGCCGCCCGGCCGCGCATCCACACGTTCATTGCAACTTCCGAGATCCATATGAAGTACAAACTCAAAATGGATCGCGAGGAAGTGATCAACCGGACGGTCGAGATGGTCAGCTATGCTGCCAGCCTGTGCCCGGATGTGGAATTCAGCCCGGAGGATGCCGGGCGCAGCGATCCAGAATTCCTTTACCTGGTGCTGGGTGAAGCGATCAAGGCTGGCGCAACCACACTCAATATTCCCGACACGGTCGGCTACACCACGCCGGCAGAATTCGGGGCATTGATCGCCGGCATCATCCAACATACACCGGGGATCGAGAACTGCGTGGTGTCAGTACACTGCCACAACGACCTGGGGTTGGCAACGGCCAACACACTGGCAGGCATCCTGGCAGGAGCGCGGCAGGCCGAAGTGACCATCAACGGCATCGGCGAGCGCGCCGGAAATACCTCGCTGGAAGAAGTTGTCATGTCGCTGCGCACGCGCCCAACGGTATTTAACTTGCAGACCGGCATCGATACCAGCCAGATCACGCGGGTCAGTAAACAGGTCAGCAATTACACCGGTATCTCCGTTCAGCCCAATAAGGCCATCGTCGGCGCCAATGCTTTTGCTCACGAAGCC
>CAZVRZ010000081.1:0-24728 GCA_964629965.1 uncultured Anaerolineaceae bacterium | reverse complement strand
CGGAAAGGCTCCAGGTAAGCATTCATGTTCTTTGCCAGGAGTTTCTTGCAGTCTACACAGCCGATGCTTGCCTGGCGGCAAGATGGGTCGATATGGGCTATTTCTTCCGGCGTGGAAAACATCTTATGCATCGAGAAGACATTGCAGATATCCGGGTTGCCAGGGTCAGAGCGGCGCATGCGCTGAGGATCAGTAACCATCTGCATGACGCGCAAGCGGGTTTCTTCCTCGGTGGCAGCCAGCTCAATGTGGTTGTTCAGGCTCTTGCTCATCTTTTCCTGGCCATCGATCCCCATCACTTTTGGAATGACCGTGTTTTTCATTTGCGGCTCGATCAAGACATTCGTGTTGTAACGGAAGTTGAACGAACGCACGGCTTCACGGGCAAATTCTATGTGCGGCGCCTGGTCAATACCTACCGGCACCACCGAGGCCTTGTAGAGCAAGATGTCAGCGCTCATCAAGACCGGATACCCTACCAGGCCATAATTAACATTTTGCGGCTGCTGGCGAACTTTTTCTTTAAAGGTGGGCAGATCGGTCAATTTTCCCAATGGGGTTACCATCGAAAGGAACAGATGCAGCTCCGCCACCTGGGGCACGTGAGATTGCACAAACATGATCGATTCGTCAGGCCGGATGCCGGCTGCCAACCAATCCAAGGCCATCTCATAGACATTCTGGCGCAGGTTGGCCGTATCCTCGACCGTTGTCAGGGCATGCAGATCAACGATGCAATAGACGCACTCATATTCATCTTGCAACGCCACGTAATTGCGAACTGCGCCAAGGTAATTACCCAGGTGCTGCCGGCCAGTCGGCCTGGCGCCGGAAAAAACACGTCCCTTTTTGGGTGATGCAACAGCTTTTTCTGTCATAGATTCTCCCGAAGCATTTGTTCCAACAATCCCGCCACTTCGCCAGGATTGGCATGGCGGCCAAGCTTCAATTTAGAATAGATCAACTTGCCATTCACGGTTACTTCAAAGCGCCCACTATCGGATGGAACCAGGGTAATCGTTTCGATCTCCGGTTCAAATTGTTTCAATAAATCAGCCATCAAACTGACAGCTCGATCGGTGTAATGTCAAACCGCGCAGTAGACCATCTCGATTTTAAGTAACATAATGACTCCAAGTGAAATGAAGAGCTTATTTCGGGGAAATAGTATAACACAGCTTTCAGGCGATGGTCTAAAACAGGCCAGGTTGTGCTACAATCAAAATAAGCCTTCAGCGGCGGATGCGAGAAGGCCAAAGAAATGTTTCGATAAATTTCAATCCGCAAGGAGTACACGTGTTATGGAAACAGCACAAGATGTGCGCCCATCGCCCATCGCCGGGCAATGGTATGCAGCGGATCCGGTACAATTGGCAGCTTCGGTGGATAAGTTCATCCAAAATGCCAGCCTGCCGGAGTACGAAGGCCAGGTGATTGCCATTATGACACCCCACGCCGGGCATATATACTCTGGTGCGGTCGCCGGTCATGCTTTTGCGGCAGTGCAAGGCCTGACGCCGGAATTGGTCGTTGTGGTTTCCCCCATGCATCATCCATACCCTAACGCGTTATTAACCACCGCTCATGAGGCTTACCATACCCCGCTCGGTAACATACCTGTGGATCGGCAAATTATTCAGGAGTTGGACGCGATCTTACGCAAGGCATTGGGCTTTGGGCTAACATATGTGCGCAATGATCCCGAACATTCGCTGGAGATTGAGCTGCCGTTCTTGCAGCGCGCCCTGCCGGCTGGTTTTAAGCTATTGCCGGTTATGGTGCGAGATCAAAGCCAGCGGGTGACCCAAGCCCTGGGCATAGCCCTGGCGCAGGTATTAGGCGGCCGCTCGGCGCTATTGGTTGCCAGCACGGATCTTTCGCACTTTTACCCGCAGCACATGGCAGAGCTGCTGGATCAAGAAGTCCTGCGCAGGGTAGAGGCCTTCGATCCGCCAGGGGTTTTGCGAGTGGAAGATGAAGGCAAAGGATTTGCCTGCGGCCGCGGCGCCCTGGCAGCAGTTTTGTGGGCTGCTCAGGAACTGGGAGCGACCCGTGCAAAAGTGGTGCGGCACGCCACATCGGGAGATGTGACGGGAGATTTCAGCCAGGTCGTTGGGTACGCGGCTGCAGTGATTACGAGAATGTGAAACTTGATGCAAACAACCTTGATTTCAGATTTACTTAGCTTGGGGGCAGTTGTTTTATTGGTTTTGGCAAACGGCTTCTTTGTGTCGGCGGAATTCTCGCTTGTCAGCGTGCGCCGCACCCGGATCGCAGAGCTGGCAGCCCATGGCGTTGCCGGGGCCAGTGCGGTGGAAGAGGCAATCTCTAAACCAGACCGGGTGATTGCCGCCACCCAGCTAGGCATCACCATTTCCAGCCTGGGATTGGGCTGGCTGGGTGAACCGGCCCTGGGGCATTTTATCTATCCAGTGGTGGCATTTTTTCCGGTAGGATGGCAAGACAGCGTATCTCACAGTATAACTGCCGTGCTGGCATTCACCATCATCACCTTTTTACATGTGGTGGTTGGCGAATTGGCGCCAAAATCCATTGCCCTGCAGAATCCGGAGAAAACCTCTCTGATGGTTGCCGGTCCAACGCTTTTCACCGAGCGCGTGTTCGCCCCGGCGATCTGGGCGCTAAACGGCGCAGGCAACGCCCTGCTGCGCATGGTAGGTATCCACCCTGCCAGCGGGCACGAGTTGGTTCACTCAGTGGCAGAGCTGCGGATGTTGGTCACAGCCAGCACCGAGGGAGGCGCAGTAGAACAAGACGAGAGTGACATGCTGCATGCGGTCTTTGACCTGGGCGAGATGGTGGTGCGCCAGGTGATGATTCCCCGCACCGAGATCCTGGCTGTTGAAGCAGACACACATCTGGAAGACTTGATCCAGATCGTTACGCAGACCACCTTTACCAAGCTGCCAGTTTATGAAGATGACCTGGACCAGATCATTGGCATCATGCACGTGAAAGATCTACTGCGCACCATGCGCACCCCAGAATGCCAGGATTGTACGGCGCGCACGCTGGTGCGGGATGCAATCTATGTACCGGAAAATATCCCGGTAAACACACTGTTACAGCAATTTCGAGCCAACCGCCAACACATTGCAATTGTTCTAGATGAGTATGGCGGAACGGCCGGTTTGGTAACGCTCGAAGATTTACTGGAAGAGATCGTGGGAGAAGTCAGCGATCCATTTGATAAAGTCTCGCCAGAGATCCAGCGCCTGCCAGACGGTTCGGCAGTGATCGATGGAATGACCCTGATCGAAGAAGTCAACGAACACCTGGGTTTAAAGCTGGACGATCCCAATTACGATACCATTGCAGGTTTCGTTTTGGGGCAGTTGGGACGCATTCCACACCCTGGAGATGTGATCGAAAAAGATGGCGTGCGCGTGCAGGTGATGAAAATGGATGGTTTGCGCATTTCTGAAGTATCCTTAAAGCCACTGCCGCAATCCGCCAAGGCTTGAGGCATTTATGCCCGTTTACCTGGAAATCGCGGTCAATGTTCCGCAGGTCAGCGGCGTTTTCCATTACCATCTACCGCCCGAGCTAGAAGACCTGGTGCAGGTGGGGCACCTGGTGGAAGTACCCTTTGGGCAACAATTAGCCCAGGGCGTTGTCTTAGGCAGGGTCGAGCAGCCTGCGATCCCAGAGACTCGCCCGGTAAGTAACCTGATTGACCCCGACACCGTCCTGACCCTGGCTCAAATCGAACTGGCCCGTAAGCTGGCGCACGATACGCTGGCTCCGCTGGCTGCCTGTGTACATCTGATGATTCCCAGCGGCCTGGGAAAACAAACCGACACGCTCTACTGGCTTAATGAACATGCACCCCAGGGTAAAGGCGGCACAAGCGGTAAATTGAGTGTTTTGCAGCAGCGCCTGATCGAAATCCTGAGAAAACGCGGCGCACTGCGCGGGCGGCAGATCGACCAGTCCTTCCGACACCAGGATTGGAGTGCAGCAGCGCGTTCTTTGCAGCGCGGGGGAATCATTGCAACCCGACCGGTATTGCCGCCTCCCACCATCCAACCGAAGTATGTGCGAACCGTCCAATTAGCCTGCTCTCCAGAGATGGCACAAGAGAATATGGAAAGCCTGGGACGAGCGGGTTCGCCAGCCTTGCAGCGCAGGCAAGCCATCCTGCGTTTTCTACTGCGCGAGCCCGGCCCGGTAGAAGCCGCCTGGGTGTACGCCGAAAGCGGCGGCTCACTGCCGGATCTGCGTTTTTTGGCCGAACAGGGCCTAGTCGTCTTGAGCGAAAGCGAAACCTGGCGCGACCCGCTGGCAGAATTGGATTTCGTTCCTTCAGAGCCGTTGGCACTCACCCAGGCCCAACAAGCCGCCTGGAACAAGATACAGGCAGCCTTACAAAATGCCGCGCAGGGACAGGCGGCAGATCCGTTTTTACTGCACGGGGTGACCGGTTCTGGTAAAACAGAGATCTACCTTTATGCCGTGGCAGAAACACTGCGCCTGGGACGGCAGGCAATTGTTCTGGTACCCGAGATAGCCATGACGCCGCAAACAGTACGGCGTTTCGTGGCGCGTTTTCCAGGTCGCGTGGGGCTGGCACATTCACGCCTTTCTCAAGGAGAACGATACGATACCTGGAGGCGCGCCCGGCAAGGACTGCTGGATATTATCATCGGCCCGCGCAGCGCCCTATTTACTCCCTTTGCCAACCTGGGCCTGGTGGTGGTAGATGAAAGCCACGATGATTCTTATTACCAGGATGATATCTTGCCTTTTTACCATGCGCGCCAGGTCGCTGTGGAATACACCCGGCTGGTGAAAGCAGTGTGCCTGATGGGTTCTGCCACGCCAGATATCGACAGTTTTTACCAGGCTCAACAGGGCCACTGGAACTACCTCAGCCTGCCGGCCCGCATCCTGGCTCACAAGCAGTCTATCCAGGCACAAATGAACCGCCTGGCGCAAAGCAAGCTCGAAGTCTCGCCGGGCGGGTTGGTATCCCATTACCAGGTCTTAGAAGAAGAGGCCGAAACCACTGAACTGCCTGCTGTACAAATGGTAGATATGCGCCAGGAATTGAAGGCCGGCAATACATCGATCTTCAGCCGGGCGCTGCAAACCAGCCTGGGACGCGTCTTACAGCAGGGCCAGCAAGCCATCTTATTCTTGAACCGGCGCGGCGCGGCTACCTATGTCTTTTGCCGGGAATGCGGCCTGGTGCTCAAATGCCCACGCTGTGATATACCGCTCACATATCATACAGAAGCCATCGGGATGGCCGCTCCAGGGCAGATCCTGCTCTGTCATCGCTGCAACTATCAACGAAAATTCCCACTACACTGCCCGCAGTGTAGCAGCACACGGATCCGCCATTTTGGCGCGGGCACAGAAAGCGTCGAAAACGAGGTGCAAAAGCTCTTTCCAAAGGCGAACACGCTGCGCTGGGACTATGAGACCACCCGCCAGAAAGGCGCACACGAGTTGATCTTGAGTCATTTTAGCAACCACCATGCCGATATCCTGATCGGTACCCAAATGGTAGCCAAGGGCCTGGATTTGCCCTGGGTAACCCTGGTGGGCATTGTGCTGGCGGATGTGGGATTGAACCTGCCGGATTATAGAGCCGCCGAGCGCACCTTTCAACTCGTTACCCAGGTATCCGGCCGGGCAGGACGCAGCCCATTGGGAGGCGAAGTAATCTTGCAAACCTTTCAACCCGAACAGTATGCTCTCCAAGATGCCTCCCACCATGATTACCTGGCCTTTTACCAACATGAGATGGCGCAGCGAAAGGCAATTGGCTATCCGCCCTACACTCGCCTGGTAAGGTTGGAATACCGCCATAGCGATGCCCGGCGCGCCGAAGAAACCTGTCAAAAAATGGCTGCGCAGATTCGCCAGTGGCTGCAAGATGAAGCTTATGACGCCACCGAAATGATCGGCCCGGCGCCAAGTTTTTTTGCCCGCTTCGGCGGTATGTATCGCTGGCAGATCATCTTGCGCGGCCCAGACCCAGTCAATCTGCTGAGCGGGCGCAACCTGGATAACTGGCGGGTAGAGGTGGACCCGGTATCGCTGTTGTAGCAGCATCTGGTCAATGAAATACTGTTATAATCGGAATGAGAGAAAACAACTCTGAAGACCGATCGCCTGGTTTGCCGTGAAAGATGGCAAATTGGTATGTTGGTGGTGCCCAATCAGGCACGCAACATCATCCTCTCTTAAGGATAAGCTAAGTGAATATTTCTGATCTCAAGAAAAACTGGGATGCTTTTGGGGAACAAGATCCCCTATGGGCTATTCTAACCGACCCAAGCAAACGGGATGGCAAATGGGATCCGGTCGAGTTTTTTGCTACGGGCGAACGTGAAATTGCAGCAGTCGTTGAATATTTAGCTGCCAAAAATATTGCGGTAGGACACGGCCGAGCGCTGGATTTTGGGTGCGGTGTAGGAAGATTAACCCAAGCTTTGTGCCAGCATTTCGATGAGGCGTATGGGATAGACATCTCATCATCTATGATCGAACGAGGCAAACAATTCAACCGCTTTGGCGAACGATGCATTTATCAGATGAATCCAAAGGATGACCTGAGCCTGTTCCAGGATAACTTTTTTGACTTTATTTATTCGAACATTGTTCTGCAACACATGAAGCCCGAGTACAGCGCAGCTTATGTCAAAGAGTTTATGCGGATTCTAAAGCCAGAGGGCGTGGCTGTTTTCCAGCTACCCAGCGAACAAGGCAAGCCTGAGGGCGGCGAGGCCCTCCCCAGAGAGGCTTTCCGGGCAAAGATCTCCATCGAGCCGAAAGTGCTTAGAATCGGAGCCGGAAGGTCAAATCGACTGGCAGTACGGGTAAAGAATGTCAGCTCAGTGAGCTGGCCGGATATGAACAAAAGCAGATTCCCACTCCGGCTGGGAAACCACTGGCGGAGCTTAACTGGAAAGCTAATCTTGCAGGACGATGGGCGGATTGAAATTCCAGGATCTTTGGGCCCAGGCGAGCAAGTGGAATTAGAGCTAGAGATCCTGGCACCATTGCGACCGGGGTTCTATATCCTGGAGCTAGATCTGGTGCAAGAGGTGTATGCATGGTTTAAGGATAAGGGTTCGCGGACTACCCTCATTCCTGTGGTGGTCAGCGGCGCTAAACAGTCTGTACCTGCCCAGGCGCAGAGCAGCGAACAGGCAGGGAAATCTTCCTTTGTGCCTGTGATGGAACTGCACGGGATCCTGAAAGAGAAAGTGGTGAAGCTGATTGAGGAACAAGGGGGAAATGTGGTGGATATCCGGTCCGATCATTCACTGGGATCGTGGCCTAGCTACGTTTACACGGTAATGAAGAACACTAACCAATAATCATTCAAGGAGGCAATTATGGAAAGCTTTAAAAGAGGTTTTGATTTTCTGAAGCAATCCTGGAAAATGGCCCTGGCTGACCGGGATCTGCTCAAGCCGTCGATCATTTCCCTGATCGCCGGCATTGTGATCACACTCATTTTCTCGATCCCGCTGATACTTACCGGGCTGACCTTTGGCGACAGCCGCATTGGGCAGGTGCTATATTTTATCTTCGGCACGCTGCTGGTCTTTGTTCAGTTTACGGTGAGCTACATTTTCTCCGCCATGACGATCTACCTGATCTACGGATACCTATCGGAGGGCGACGGGCGGATGGACAAGGCCTGGGCTGTTGTGCGGCGCGATTGGCTGGATATTCTCAGCCTGGCCGCGGCCTCCACTTTGGTCAATTTGATCAAGGGCTTCTTGCAGAAACAAAAGAACCGGCTTACCGGCATGCTGGCAAGTTTGTTGGAAACGCTGTGGACTGAGACAGCTTTCCTGGTGCTGCCGGTGATGGTGATCGAAGATGTCAATCTGAAGGATGGGTTGAAACGAGTGGGACAGATCGCCAAGAGTAACTTATTGCTGATCGGTGTCAGCACGGTTGGAGTGAAGTTGGTCACCGGTTTGATCGGTTTCCTGTTGGGAGCAACCGGCATCGGATTGGGATTGGGCGTGTCTATCGGATTGGTTTCCCTTTCCGGCCAGGCAACCTGGGGCTGGGTGAGTGGTATTTCACTGGGTGTGCTGATCGCCGGGTTCTTTATCCTAGTGGCCACCGTGCTCACATCTTACACTGCCACTGCCTACCATACCTGCCTGTACCTGTGGGCACGGGATGTCGAAAAGGCGCGCCAGGCTGGCCAGAGCGGTTCTGAAGTACAGGCCCCGGCTCCCCTGGCAACCGTATTACAATAAGACGGAGGTCGCCATGCCTGAGCGGCGAGAGCGCTTGACCTGGGAAGACGTGGATGCTCTGATCCAACACCTGCTGCCGCAGTTCGAGGGCGAATTTGAGGCCATGGTGATGATCACCCGCGGCGGAATCATCCCCGGCGGTATGCTGGCAGAGGCGATGAATATCACTCACATCCTGACGGCAGCGGTAGATTTTCCTACGGAGATGGAACGCGAGCGCACGCGGTTATTCGCCTGGCCGAGGTACATCCAGTTCCCCGAAGATAACCAAATCGTTGGCCGGCGCTGCCTGGTGGTAGATGATGTTTGGGGCTCGGGGCGCACGATCACATCAGTGAAAAACCGTATATCTGCGGCAGGTGGGATTTCATTTACCTGCGTGCTGCACTTCAACCCTTATCGCAGCCTGTTCGGCAACCTGCGCCCAGACTATTACGCCGCCACAACCGATGCCCATATTGTGTATCCCTGGGAAATCGAGCAAGGCAGTCAGCGGGTATTGTTGGGATAAACGCAGATCAGTCCGAGCGGCGCGGGCGCAGCATAACGTTTAGCGCAACAAAAGCGACCAAGGCTGCCAGGATAAGCAGCACCGCCGTGGACTGGGCAGCTTCCAAACCGAAACCCTGGAAGCGTTCATATACCAGCACCGGCACGGTTTTGGGATGGTAAGCAAGGATCACTACTGCTCCAAATTCGCTCACGCCGCGCGCCCACATTAGCACCGCGCCGGAGGCAATTCCCCGCCAGGCCTGCGGCAGAGTGACATACCAGAAAGCCTGCCATTGGCTGGCGCCATCGGCCAGTGCCGAGAGTTCATATTCCTCTTCGATCAAAGAAAACGCTTCCCGGCAGGCGCTCACCAGAAGCGGCAAGCTGACAAAAGTCATACCGACCACAATCCCTGCCAGGTTATCGGTAAAAGTGATCCCCAATGGCGCCAGCCATTGCCCCAACGCGCCGCGCCGCCCGAACACCAGCAGCAGCGCTATGCCGGCTGCCGTGTGGGGGATGAGCACCGGCAGGTTGACCAGCGCCTGCACCAATTCGCGCCCGCGGAAGTGCCGCCGCGCCAACAAATAAGCCAGCGGTGTTCCGGTGAGTATGCCCAAAACCACCGACAGCATTCCAGCCAGGAACGTCAGGCGGATCGAAGCCAACACCTCTCCATCGTGCAGCGTTTGCCAGAGCGTGGCAGGTGCGCTGGAGAATATGGCGCTGAGCAGGGGTACCAAGATAAACAAGAGTAACAGGCTGCCTGCCAGGCTGAACGCCAGGTCGAAACCGGACCACTGGCGGCTCACGGTATTTTCTCCAGTTGGCACAGCGGCTGTAAGCCAGCAGGCAAGTTCTCAAAGCCATCGGCAGTGGACTGTGCCAGCACAGGATGGTAATTTTGTTCCATAACGGCTTTTCCCTCCGGGCTTAACAGGAAGGCGATGAATTGCGCCGCGGCGGCTGGCTGTGGCGCGCTGCTGGGAATGGTAATGCCATAGGCAATGGTTTCGCCTGCGAACACCGGCTTCACGCTGGCAAAGCGTTGGAAATCCAGCTTCACCTGCGCTTGCCGGTAAAAATCATCGTATTCAGATGCACCCAGGTTGATCATGCCAGGCAGCGCCAGCATGTTCAATCCGTGCTGTTGAATAACCGATTCATACTCGAAGGCGTAATCCAGCTCGCCCGCTTCCAATAAGGCGATCAATTGGACGCTGGCCCCGCGCAACAGCAGGTGAGCGCCGGAACGTGTCTCTAACACTTCGGGAACGGTAATAGTGGTCAGGTGATCATCGCGAAAAATAGTTACCGGCAGACGAAATTGATCGTTGAACATGGAGCCAAACAGGGTGTATTGTTCCCGGGCACGTTCTGCCAGCGCATAGGCCATCAGAGCGCGATAACCCACCGCATCGAAGCGCGGGTCGGCCAAACCCACTTTTACATCCGAACGGGCCAGCAGCTCGGCCCAGTTCTGGGCATTGATTTCAAGCGCATACAGGCTTTGGGGTTGATAGGCCAACGCCAGGCGATTGCTGGCAAAACGGATATACCAGTTGGCGTATGGCCGCCCGGTCTGCGGGTCGGTGCCAGCATACATCAACAGCGGGATCAAGGCAGCATCTGCCGTAGCGACGATATCAATCGACTCATGCAGCTCGGTGGCATGCCGGATAACCTGGATACTGCCATGATATTCAGCCTGCACATCGATCTGTGGGTAGCGCGCCTCAAAAGCCTTTTCAAGAGATGCAAAGGGGATGATCAAGCTGCCGGCAGCAAAAACCACCAATGGGGTTCGTTCGGCAGGCTGAACAGCCGTTAGTTGCGCGGCTGAGACTGGCATCGCCGGAACAGGACTGGATGGCGGCGGTACAGAGCCGAGCGGCGTACAGGCCGCCATCCAGATGACGAGCAAAAAAGATAGCTGACGCACAAGAGGTAGCAGGAACGATCTTTGCTGCATCGTCTTATTCATTTGTTGTTATTTGAATTCGATCTTAACAACTTCTTTCAACCACAGGCCACTTTCAAAGCCTGGCATGGCCAGGTTATATATACCGGGTGCGTCGCTAACAATCAGGCAGTCGGCGCAGGCCTGGATAGAGGCCAGATCCATTTCAGCACTGTACCCATCGCTGGCAGTGAACACAACCTTGACCGCTCCAGCCTGCACTCCAGCCGCGGTAAGCAGCTCGCTCAGGCGCACACCTTCGTAATTCTGAGCGCCCTTTTTGGGATGTTCGAGAGAAAGCTGCACCACTTCCATGGCCTGTAGATCGGCATCGCTCAAGAACAATTCCTTATCCACCAGGCCGGTCACGCTCAAGACAGCCTGGCCGCCGGGCGCAGCCTCCGCAGCAGGTTCGACTGTGGCCTCTGCAGTGGGCTGAGCTGCAGAAGTGTCGACCCCTTCCAGGCCAAGCTTGACCTCTACGATCTGGCCGACCATCTGGCCTTTCTCGATCCCATTACCAACCAGGCGCAGCGGGAAATGCTTTTCTTCCAGAGGGTTACCGTTCACGCTCAGGGCTACGATCAGCTCTTCGTTGCGGGCGATGGCGCTGCTGTCAAAGCCGGCGCTGTATCCATCCGCCGCAATCACTTCCAGCGTGTAGGGGGCTTGGGCCAGGGCATCATTAAAAGCAGGCCCTTCGTGTTTTACGGCATCATCCACATAGCCTGCCAGGCGCCATAACGGTACCCCTACCCATTCCTGGGCCTTCGAATCGGTCCAGGTAGCCCGGTGGCAGTTGACGCAGGATTCAAAGGTGGAGCGATCGATCACTTCGTTCAGAGTGCCGTTCAATGCCAGGTTCCAATCTTGCACCAGCGACTTGACCTCGATGCCGGCCACCCATTTGACTGACCAGTGTCCATCGGTGACCTGGTTACCTTCAGCGCTGATGATGACTAGGCGTAACTGCCCGTCGGCCTTCTTATCCAGGGGCTGCCCGGCGCGCTCATAACTCAAGATAGGGAGCAGCGCAGGCGGATCTTTTAACTCATCGCCGGTGGCCGGATCGTAGGAGATGAAATTACCGTTCATAAGCTGGTCATACGAAAAGGTCATGGCATACCCATCTTCAGCAACCAGGCTGATGCCCATGTTTTCATCAATCCCGCCAACCATTGACAACAGCTCCTTGAGCGCCACGCCGCGGTATTTTTCCGGCAGGGTGATGGCGCCAGTGCTGCTCTTGATGCCTGCCATGCCTTCCGTGACCGGCAGAGCCTGGAGTTGTTCCATCGTCAGGCTTTGGATACTGCCATCCGCACCCACCAATTGCAGTGCGGGAACGCTGGGGACAGCCGTGGGCGGCGGGACGGTGGCAGTGGGCATAGGAGCCGGCGCAGCCGGTGCAAGGGTTGGCTCGGCTGTGGCGACAGCCTGGCAGGCTGCCAGGAGGAGCACAAATCCGAGCACGATGAGGGTCAAGGGGCGATAGTTTTTCATGGTCTTCTCCTAGGTGTATACTTATCTTGGTATAACAAAACAGTGGGAGTTTAACCAGAAATACCGGCTGTGTCAAGCCGGCAAGAGAAGGGCGTATTGGGGCTGTTTCCTAAGGCAGAACCGTTGCCGTTCCGGCGGCCTGGATAGCTTTGAGCTGCGCCTGGCGAGCCAAGTCGGTGGCCGCGGCCAGGATGCGCAGCGCTTCTTCGGGGTTATGGAAACCCATGCTGTTCTCGGCAGCGATGAAATCCCAACGCAATTGGGCTTCGCGGTGCATTGTGCGCGCCTGGTCAAGCAGCTTCTTATCTACGCCGGGCAGCGCGGCGGCAGCTTTGATGGTCTCAACGGCTGCCAGGATAGCATCTTCGCTGGCCAGCATGGTTTAGTTGACCTGTTGTTGGATGGTCTCGACCCGGCCGGTAACGTACTCAACATCCTCGTGACAGGCACCGCAGGCCGCTTCGGCGTTCAAGAGCGGGCTCATCACATTGTGGGTGGAATACTTGGCCGCTCCGTCACGGGTATAGGGCATGTGGCAATCGGCGCAAGCCACACCGGCCTGATAGTGCGTGCTGGAGGCAGTGAAGAGCTCATAATCGGGATGCTGCATCTTGATCATGGGCGTGCCTGTTTCCGGATATTCCCAATCTGTGAATTGGATATCGGCGTAATAGGCAGAGATGTCCTCGATGCGCGTGCCATTTTCCCACGGGAAGGTCAGGTATTTGTCCTCGCCGGAAAAATAATATTCCACGTGGCAGTTGGCGCATACCACCGTGCGCATTTCCTGGCGGGTGAAAGTGGTCCAATCTTTCCCCTGGGCTTCAAGCGCCTCTTCGAGGGCAGGATTGGTGACCGCCAGCTTCATCGTGCCCGCCTGGTGACAGTTGGCGCAGCCGATGGGGGTATTGATGTGCTGACCCAGCTCGCTAAAGGGGGTCTTATCGTACTCGGCCATGCCCATGTCCTTCCAGAGCTGCGGATTGGCGGAGCTCTTGCAGGAGTAGCAAGTGCCAGGTGTTTGTTCATTGATCCGCTTCGTCGCGCGCACATCCGTCACGCTGTTCATGTGGCCGCGTTCTTCGTTGTATTCAATGCTAAAAGAGTAGCCGGCAAAGAGCTTCACCAGGCGAGGATCGGCGTCTAGCTTGGAGAATGGCTCTGAGCCGCCGAATACTGTGCGGGTGTTGTTTTCTTTGGTTTTAAGCAGCGAGGCATATTGGTTAGGAAAATTGAGTCCCCACTTGGATGAATCCGGCTCCAGGGCAGCAATCTCGACCAAGGGTTGGATGCCGCGCTGGGGAGCAGGCTGGCTCTTGATATAGAGCAACGCCGCCACCAACGCCACTGCCAGAACGAGAATGATGCCAGTCAGGATCAGAGGTACAGGCGAACGTTTCATTTGTCTTCCTCCTTATGTTGGTAGGGTAATAATGAGATACCGCGCTCACCATGGGCAACGTCGCGATGGCAGTCGAAACAGTAACGGTCGAAAGCCATCGGGCCTTCAATGAGGTTGGCGACGGTCTCTTCATGGCAATAGACACAGTTATCCTGGATTATTTTCAGCGATGATGGGCGTGGGCGGATGGCAGCGGGGATATCGCCGAAGAAAAAAGCAGTGACATGATGGTAACCGGATTCAGCCTTGACAAAATATTTGGGGATCAGGGCATGCGGCGTGTGGCAGTCACCGCAGGCAGCCCACAGCTTATGCCCGCCATGATACCAGTTTTCATAAACCGCATCCATCACATGACAATTATTGCAGGTAGAAGGGTTGTTGCCCAGGTAAGCAGTGAAATCGGTCACATACATTCCAACACCGATCACAACCAGCAGAGCAACGATACCCACAAAGAGAGGAAGTTTCATGAAGTTACTTTCTCCATTCGCTTTCCAGTAAGCAAACCACTAAAAGTATTTCGAACAACTTTCCAGCCAACATAGCGGTTTGCAATTATCCAGGTAAACCCATGACCAATCTAATTCTAACATATCCAGTAAGTTTTGTTGTTTTCTAAAAAGTCAGGTGTGGCACATTCACCGGCTAGGAGCAGTGTCCGCTCCACTGCGCCTAGATCACCCGGACCATGCTGCCGCGTTCACTTTTCTCGACTTCGATCCGATTGGGAAAGGCATCCTTCAACTCGTCGATATGGGTAATGATGATGATCTTAGCGAAATCTTGTTGGATGAGGTTGATCGCCTCGACCAGCCGCTGGCGTCCCAGGGTATCCTGGCTGCCAAAGCCCTCATCGATCACCAGGGTTTGCAAGCGGGCCCCGGCGCGCTGCGCCAGCACTTCGGAGAGCGCCAGGCGAACGGCGAAATTGACGCGAAAAGCCTCGCCGCCGGAATACATTTCGTAGTCGCGAGTTCCATTGCTGTCGCTGATCAAGATATCCAGGGTCTCGCGCCGGTCATCCCGGCGTTTATCTTTATACGTCGCCTGGGTGACAAAGCGAACCGACATTCCGCCGCTCAACCGGTCAAGAATGCGGTTGGCGCGTTCTTCGATCTGCGGCAGCGCTTGCTCGATCAACAAGGCCGGTACGCCATCTTTACCAAAAGAACGCTCGAGCTGCTTGAAACGACCCACCTGCAGGGCCAATTGGTCACGGTCCGTTTGCAGGCTGGAGCGCCGAGTTTTAAGATCATCTAAGACAAGCACGGCTTGCTGCGCAGCGCCCACTTCCATGCGCAGGCGGTTCTCCTGTTCGATCAAGTCGAACAGGTCACGTTCCGCCTGGTACTGATCCGGAGCTTGAGATTCGGCCTGCTGGAAAGCCGCGGCGGCCTGTTGGTAATCAGCTTGCTGGTGAGCCTGTTCTGCCTGTAAAGCAGCATGCTGGGTGCTCAATTCGCCGATCTCGCGGTCAAGCGAGGCCAGCGCAGCCTGGGCCTTTTCCAGTTCACGCAGTTCATTTTCCGAAGCGCGACCCTGCAGCTCAGCCTGGCGCACCGCGTCGTGAGCGGCAGCATCATAGCCGGTCGCTTTCAACTGGGCATCGATCACAGCTAGGCGGGAACGCGCCGGTTGGGAAAAAAGCCCTACCTCCAGGGAGGCGCGGATCGCCAGCAGGCGAGGCAGCCCGGTTTCTTGCCAGACATTTTGCGAAGCCTCGATCTGCCCCAGCCGGGCCATCATCCCTTCTGCAGCGCGCAGACCGGCGCGCAGATCAGCATCCAGGCGGGCCAGGTCGGACAGGCGGGTTTGCAAGCTGGAGACAAGGTCATCGGCCTGGTCGAGCAGCGTCTTGTTGGCGCGAAAACGATCGCCCTTCTCTTTGCCCTGGGCAGTCAGTTCATCGATCAATTGCAGGCGATGTTCTGGGCTCAGGGACTGCCCGCAGAATGGGCAGGAAGCATCTACCAGCGTTTTGATCTGCTCGATGCGTACTTTTAATTCATCCATCTCGCTTTTCAAGCGTGGGTTCTCTGCCCGGGCATCCGCCAATCGCTGGCGAGCCTGGCTGAGCTCGTTTTCCAAGGCTTCGCGCTGCGCTAGCTGAGCCTCGGTCTGAGCAATAACAGACTGGCGCTCGTTCAGTAAGGTTTGCAAACCAGCCTGTTCGTCTACCTGCGCCTGGAGAGAACGCTGGACAGCCTCCAGGCTGAGCGCTTCTTGTTCCAGGCGAGCACGTTCGGCATTGATCTCATCCAAGGGAGCCTGGCGGAGTTTTTCTTGCTCGCGGAAGCGGCCCGCAGTCTGTTCCCAACGCTCCAGCTCCTGGCGGGCTTGCTGCCAGGCCTGGTAAGAGGCCTGAATCTCTGCGGCGCGCGCCAGCAATTGCATATAAGAATTGCATTCATCCTGGCGAGAAGCCAGGCGCACCGACAACATTTCAAGCTGGCGCGTAGAGGCTTCAGCCTGGCGACCGAGCGTAGCAACCAGGCGCTGCTGCTCTTGAAGCGTAGCGGCAACCTTACGAATTTCCTCCAGCGCTTCTTCTTGCACCGAACGCACCCGGCTGATGCGCTCCAATTCGTCTTTGAGCGTCTTCAAACGAGCAACGCGCTGCGTTTCTTCTCCCAGCTCGGCGTTGATCTCATGCAGGCGACCCTCAATGGCAGTGATCTGATCTTCGCTGCGTTTACGACGCTCTCCCGCACGCTGGCGATAGACATCCCAGGCCTCCAGGCCAAGGATGCTGCTCAGGATGCGCTTACGGTCGCCAGGACGTTGTTGGGTGAACTGGTCAGCCTTGCCCTGTAAAAAGAAAGAGGCGTTGACGAACGTTTCGTAATCCAGGCGCAAGGTACGCTCGATGCGCGCCTGCGTTTCGCGATTGCTATGCTCGCTGAGCGTGCGCCATTGTTCTCCATCGCTATCCTGCTGCAATATGTAAAACTCCAACAGGCCGGTTTTGCCGCGCGGGCTGGTGCGCAAGATGCGATAGCGATCGTTTTCATAATCAAAGATCAACTCAACCTCAGCAGCCTTGACCGAGGGGTGGCTGTGAATGATCGAATCGTCACGCTTGCGCGCCTGTCCAAAGAGAGCCCAGGTAATAGCATCCAGCAGCGAGCTTTTGCCGGCGCCATTGGGGCCAGATATACAGGCCAGGTCAAAACCGGTGAAATCGAGCTCGACCCGCTCGCGGTAGGAAAGAAAGCCAGAGAGGATAAGTTTGATCGGGATCATAAGATCGGAACCTGATGTTATTATACTGCAAGCGGCATACTTTCCTCGCCGCAAGGTTCTTCTAGCCGTGTTCTATAGTACAATCGCAGCATGGCAACAGAAGAAACTGCACCCCAACGACAAAACCTTTCCACCAAGCTGGGACTGACGCGCGCCAGTTATGTGATGATCAGCGTATTTTTTCTGACCCTGTTCTTGATCGGTTATATCTGGTGGCCGCTAGCAGAAGAATACCTGTCTTACATCGATTGGCAGGGCGCATGGTGGCAATACATGGATTGGCTGCTGATCGGCATCTTCTTGTTCATGTCGCTCTCCATTATGACCAAAGCCGACCTGCGCCGAGACGCTAAAATCGTGTTCGTGGGGCTGTGCGGCGGGCTGGTGATCGAGTCTTGGGGAACACAGACCAACTTATGGTTCTATTACACCGCCGAACGCCCGCCGCTGTGGATCATTCCGGCCTGGCCAATTGCCAGCTTATCGATCGACCGCCTGACGCGCTTGCTGGAGCGACTGCTGCGCAAGGTGAATGCGGGCTGGCTCCGGTGGATCTATTGGCTGGTATTTGCCGCCTTTCTGGCAATCATGATCCCATTCGTGGCACCCACTTTCGATAAGCCGCTGACCTGGATGGCACTGCTTTTGTGTGTTTTTCTGATCTTGACGCCAGGCGCTCAAGAACAGCGGGGCGCTGAAATACAGCGGGGCGACGAAGGACAACGCTCGCGATTGGCATTGCTCAACTTTGCCGCAGGAAGCGGGCTGGGTTATTTCCTGGAAGTATGGGGCACAACCCGCGAATGCTGGACGTATTACACATACCAAACGCCCCCCTTGTTCGCCGTGCTGGCGCACGGGATGGCTGCACTGGCCTTTTGGCGAGCTGGATTGCTGCTCGATCAGATCATCACGCGTCTCAAGTCCATGCCGCGCTCCAAAGCATTGCATGCAGATTAGCCTCTGCGCAGCAGCAAACATCACGGCCTTATGGCCAAACGCAATCCGAAAGCCCCAAGCTTGCTTGCGAAAAAGGATAAGCCGAACCATCTGGTGATTGCCAGGCATGACCAGGCCACCCGGCTGCAGGCCAATCGGGAGAACGCAGGCTGGTATTCCAGAATTCTTCTTCTTTGATCTCTACGGTGTAAACGGCCTGACCGCTGGCCACATCGGTGTAAACGGCCTGACCGCTGGCCACATCCACGATCATGGCGCTCCAATTGTTTGCATTGGTTTGCAGCACCAGCGCCAGGGATATTCCATCAGGACTCCATTGCAGGCGTTGAACTTCACCATCGATCGTGAAGAGGCGCGTGAGCCTGCCATTGGCGACATCCAGGATATAAACACCGCTTAGTCCCGATACGCTTCCCGCCAATGCTGCGCGGCGATCGTCTGGCGCAAAGGCAACTTGAGTAATATCGGCTTCGTTATCCAATACATAGAGGGTCGGCGATTGGATCACTTCAAACCATCCAAAGCCCAGGTTTTCATCATCAGCAGAAGAATCACTATAAGATGGTCCCGTCAGGATCACCCAGCGGCCATCTGAAGAACGGGCGCAAGAACTATTCCAGGGATCGAAGTGGGGCAGGTTGCCCAGGTAATATGCATCGGCGAACAGTTCGACGATGGGCTTTTTGAATGGATCTTCATCCACAGGAAACTGGAAGCGCAGTATGGCCTGGCGGGGGTCATAACTCGCCGGCGGCAACTGGCGCTCCATTCGTTCGTAACCAGGGCGAGGCAGATCACTGGCAAACAGAAGAGCCTGGTTGGGAACCGGCTCGCCCCAATAGTCCCTGGCAAACCGGCGCCGCCCGGCTTGCTGGGGGTCAAACAATCCGACAGGGAAATCAACGTTAAAAGCAACCTGAGTAGCAGCCAATTCCACTAACAAGGTGGGGTGTTCGTCCTGCAAAATATACTGAATCTTCAGCACCACGCCATACACTGCATCAACCCACAGGCGGGTAAGCACACGGCTGCCATTCCAGGTTTCTGCATCCGAAATTTGTTGTTCGAGGATGACTGCCGGGCGCCCAGCAACCCAATCCGTCCCCGTAACCACATAGGATTCTTGGGCGACATTTGAACTGAACACATCGAAGATCAAGGAGGTGTCTCCCGGAGAAGGATCCACTTCCAAATCCACTCCACCACTATTTCCGCGGTAAGAAAAAACAAGACCGGCGGTCTTCAGAATGGTGTACTGCCACCAGGCATTGTTATAGACGGCAGTGATCCGCAAAGCATTGCCATCCTCGGTAGCCCAATTTTGATAATGGAAACGCCTCGCTGGCCCAATATAGCCGGGCGAGCCATAATACCAACCTTGAAAATCTATCCAGGCGGTATGCCAGGCAGGCGGATTCATCTGGGCGCGTTCTTGGATTTCTGCGATGGTGGAATGTGCGTTCAAAGAGCGCATGGAACGAGACTGCGGCGGGATGGGGGTGGGAGAAACGCCTTGCAGGGGACGCACAGGGTAGGGGATACGCAAGTGATAATAAGGAAAGAGGCTGCGACCAAGCTGAGGATCGTTGGCCGCAGACAGGGCTTCAACCGTCAGGCCAAATTTAGCAGCAACGCTTTCGAGCGTATCATCCACCTGCATCCGATAATAGAAGTCGTAATCTGGCACACTAAGCGGCGTTGGAATTCCATTGGCATCACGAGCGAGATCATCTTCCACATCACGGTTGAACCGGCCCGCCGCCCAAACGATCACCAATAAGAGCAGCGCCAACGTCGGGGCAGCCAGCCAGCCGCGTTTCAGCAAGATCGCTGCCCCCTGGCGGCGCGCAAGACGCTGGTAGGCCGGCAACACTGCCTGGGCAATCTTGTTGAGCCGGTCGGGGGTAAATTCCAGGCGCGGCCAGCGCTCTTGGAGCGCCTGGATCAAAACCCTGTCAAACTCGTCACGATGGGGTATATCGTCACTGCCTGGGATTGGCTGCCAGGAACTATCCTGGTGCAAGCTGCGCTGCATGAGCCGGCGGCTGCGCTGCAGGCTTTGTTCTAAACGATCGGGGGCCAGGCCAAGTGCCAAGGCGGCATCGGAACAGCTCCAGCCGGCTGAGAAACACAGGCAGGAGATCAGCATCAGTTCCGGCGGAAGGCTGTCGATCGCCAACCACAAAGCCGCCTGGCTGGCATCGCGCGGCAAGGAAACGCCATCCGCAGCCGAAGGGGCAGAAGCCTGGCTTGAACGGAGCAATGCCAGGCTGCGCAGAGAACGATCCAGGCGCAGTTTTATTATTTCATGTTTTAGCAAAGGAACTGCCTGGCGATACAGCCAGATATGCAGCGGCGTATCTCCCTGGTACGAAAACCTGTTCAAGGCAGCCCGCGCCAAAATCTTATAGACTGCCTGCTTGGCTCGCACGGGATTATCCAACAAGTGTAACGCGAACCAGTACAGATCCGCATAATACTCGTAAACTAAAGCATTAATAACCTGGGGCGGTCCAACGGTGGGGTTCGGCAGCAGCCATTCCAGATCGGATGAGAGCTCTACAGTTTGATCCAGATCCAGGCGATGCTGGATCTTCTCAGCGCTGTAGTGCCCAAGAAATTTATGATCCGGGTTATCCCGGTCACGGGATTCATGTGGTTTCATCTGCGCGTGCACCCAGGTCTATCTCCCAGGTGGATTCTTGCGTGTCGACAGTTTCGGCTGCCATAATTTCGGCAGCCATCTGGCGTAAAGCCTGGCTTTCTGCTTCGTCGGTATGATTGGCGCGCCAATATAGATCGAGCAATGCAAGCGGCGTCAGGCTGCCGAGGGGCTGGTCTTCTGGAATACGCAGGCGGGTTTCCATCTGCGGGCGTTTGACCAGGTGGAATTCAAACGCGCCGGTCGTTTCGGCCCGCAGGCGAGGCTCATCGATCAAGGTATCCCACTCTCGCGGGTAATCGAGGGTCAGGCGCAGGATGGCATCTCGCATTTGTTTCTTATCTGGCAGCACAGCCAGAATGCGCTGGTTGACAAAATCGGCGCCATCGGCAAGCTCTAAACGCAGGAAACGGTCGATGAAGGGCCGAATACCAGCCAGGGGGCGCCACTCCACCTGGGTTTTGCCACGCTGAACATGGGCAATGACAAAGAATTTACTGTCTTCAGCCTCACCGAAATCGACGCGCTCGATCGAGCCAGGATAAACAACAGGAGGATGGGCATTTTCATTCAGGTTCTGCGGCTTGTGAATATGGCCCAAGGCCACGTAATCCAGGAGAGAATTGCGCACCAACGATCCAGAAAGCACCAGGTCGCCGCCCAGCATGACGGTGCGTTCGTTGCCGAACCTGGCGCCCTGTACCGAGGCATGGGCAGTCAGCACGACCGGCAAGGATGGATCGGCCTCGTCAAGCCAGACCTGAACCAATTCTTGTAAACGCATTTCGAGCTGCTCGTAGACCGAACCAGGCTCGCTGCCGTTCAAGCCCAGGTGAGCCATCAAGCCTGAACGCGAGATCCAGGGCAGCGCCATGACCTGCAGCGGTAATCCTTCCAACTGTTCCGGGCCGAGGAAGGCCGGCTTATCCAGGACATGGATGTGCGGGACCTGGAGCGTGTGGAACTCTTCAATGGCATGAGCGCGCCCTACTGCAGGAGAAATATCATGGTTGCCAACCAGCAAAAGCGTCGGGATGCCCGCCTGCGACAGGCGCATGATGCGCCGGCCCCATTCTCGCTGAAAGGTTGGCGCCGGACTGCGATCACGATAAGCATCGCCAGCGAACAAAACCAGGTCAACGCGTTCGGAAATCGCCGTATCAACGATCGTATCGAGCGATTTCAAAAAATCCATGACGCGCAGCGGCAGGCCAGACTGCGCGTCATGACGGCCATAGTTGGCCATATCGATATGGGCATCAGCAAAATGCAGTAGGTGGATCATGATAACAATTGTACGCGATTACAATCCAAGCGCAAGCAGCTAATAAAGGCAAAAAGACTCTAGCGCACACAACACCGGCTATCGCTAGGGTATTTCCAGACCAAAACCATACGGGAATAGTGGTGCGCCTTGGCCTTCGACAGGCAAGTTCGCAAAATCAAAAGGTAATTGCGCATTATTGCGCGGCCAGGTAAAGGAAAGCTTTCCGCTGAAGGGATAATCACCAAATAGCACGTCGGCCACGCCCTGCCCCTCGGTGCCGGGCAGCCAGGCGGCAACCAGTGCATCCCACTGGTCAATCTGTTCGGTGATCACCAAGGGCCTGCCGGAGAGCAAGATCACCACCAGAGTCTTGGCCTGCGGTCGTACCCGTTCGAGTACGGCCAAATCAATTGATAAAAGCTGCAAGTCAGAACGGTCGCCGACTCCTTCTGCGTATGGATCTTCGCCCACCACCACAATGGCAACATCTGCCACGAGCGGCTGTCCATTGGCATAGGTTAAATCAACAAACTCACCCGCCTGTTCATATTCGACCTGCGTAGAGGCGGAGACGGTGTTCTGGATGGCCTGCAGGATGGTGGCGCCCGGTTGAATGTTACCCATCTTACCCTGCCATTCAATGGTCCAACCACCGCACATCATACCGATGTTATCCGCTCCCCGCCCGGCCACAAAGATCAGCGAGGCATCCTTGGCAAGGGGCAAGGCAGCTTCATTCTTCAAGAGAACCAGCGATTTACGCACCGCTTCCCGAGCTAACTCACGGTGTTCTGCTGAGCCAACCCGTTCCTTGTAATGCGGGTCGGCAAACGGCTGCTCGAACAGCCCCATGGCAAACTTGACACGCAGGATACGCCGGACAGCGTCATCGATCCGCTCCATGGGCACTTCTCCAGCCTCGACCGCCTGCTTTAAGGTAGTTATAAAGCGCAGGTAATCTGTGGGGATCATGGCCATATCCACGCCGGCATTGACAGCCGACACCAGGGCAGTGTGGTAAACGGGAGAAATGTGATCAATTCCTCCCCAATCTGAAACGATAAAACCCTGAAATCCTAATTCTTCCTTGAGCACATTGGTCAGCAGATAATGATTGGCATGCATCTTGACGCCATTCCAACTGCTGAACGATACCATGATGCTCATTGCGCCGCTTTCGACTGCCTGCTGGTAAGGCGGAAGGTAAAGCTGGCGCAGTGTGGCCTCGTCCACCTGGGTATCGCCGGTATCCAGCAAATAGCGTTTGCCAAAAGATTGCGTGGTGGGAGTGCCATAGGATGTGCCCCCATCACCCAGGTAATGCTTGGGGGTAGCTAACACGGCCAACGGATTGATCAGACCGGACGGATCCACCTGGCCAAGCGATGCCGGCATATTCTGCAGCCCTTGCAGGTAGGCGAGGCCCATGTCACTCACCAATTGGGTATTCTCGCCATAGGCCTCGTAGGTGCGCCCCCAGCGGATATCCTGGACAACTGCCACGACCGGAGCGAAATTCCAACGGACACCCGTGGCTACCATCTCCTCGGCAGTCGCCCGGCCAATGCGTTGTACCAATTGCAGGTCACGCGTTGCACCCAGGCCAATCTGCTGGGGAAAGATCGTGGCACCATACAGGTTGTTGTGGCCGTGTACGGCATCTACGCCATAAATCAGGGGGATCCCCAGGCGCGTTTGAAGCGCCTGCGCCTGAAAAGAATCGACCATTTCCACCCAACCTGCAACGGTGTTATCTCTGGCTGGATAGCCCCCACCTCCGCTCAGCACCGAGCCGAGGTAATAACGAGAGATATCAGCCATGTTCTGCAAAGCCGCGTTCTTCTCCACCTGCGCCATCTGGCCAATCTTTTCGTCCAGCGTCATCCTGGCCAATAAATCCTCCACCCGGCTTTCCACCGATTGAGCAGGATCGAGGTAGAGGGCCCCAACGGAGTCTTCGGCTGGGGTAGAGATCGGAGCAAGAGTAAATGTGGGAGCAGCGGTTACGGCTGGGGTAGAGATCGGAGCGAGAGTAAAGGTGGGAACAGCAGTTACGGGTGGCGCCAGCGTGGCGACTGGTGTTGGGGAAACATCGGCAGGAGTAACAACTGACTGGCAGGCAGCCAGGCAAAAAATTGCCAGCACCAAGAGCGGGCGCGAGAAAAGGGACGACCAAGCAAGTTTTTTGTGAGACATCTTTTACTCCTCGATCGAGCTTATCATTATGGCGCCACCCCAAGCTGTTCTAGCTGCGCCAGGCTGGGCTCAAAACCGGGATGCCACTGCAGGCTATCCCGAAAATCCTGGATGGCACCTTGGCGATCACCGATCGCCAGGCGACCCAGACCCCGCCAATACAGGCTTTCCTCCAGCACCGGTTCGCTAATAGTATCGTTGAGGGTAGTATCTGCCAGGCTGATCAGGTCCTGGTAACGCCCGCTGTAATAATATGCCCAGTAAGGACCGGTCTGGTACCACAACATGCGATAAGGCCGCACCTCATCGTTCTTCGCCAGGCCCGCGTAAAGCTGAAAGGCATAATCATAGGCACTGGCGGCATCCACATACTGTTGTAAGTTCACATGATTACTGCCCACATTGAACCAGGCAAAGAATAGATCGACGCCTGCCAACATCTCGGTTTCATCACGGGCGGTCTCAAGGGCATGCTGGTTGGCCCAAGCAGGATCGGCCCAGGGGCCCAATAAGGCCAAAACTTCTTCCTGGCGTGCCAACGGATAAACGATCATGAAAATGTAATTAAAATCCCGCCAGCCGGTGATGAAATCAGCATAAAGCACCTGGTGATTCGGCCCATCGTTGTAGGTATCCTGGACAAGGAACATACCGCTCGCGTCATCGTAACCGGTGATGAATTGATAGTGCCCCATCCAACCGAGCTTGCCGTTATAGTCGTAGTCGTCATAGCCTTTTTCGGCCAATACGGGGAACCCCGCGGCAAGCATACGCCGCACCAG
>CAZVRZ010000080.1:14007-25006 GCA_964629965.1 uncultured Anaerolineaceae bacterium | reverse complement strand
GAACCCTTATTTTTGTAAAGAGCTACCTCACTCCACGCTTAAGTGGGGTGGTACCTTGGAAGATTACCTGAGACAAAAAGGTGAATTACCCCTTAATATGACCCTGGATACCTCCCGTCAATACCGTGAAATGCAGGGACAGGGCGAAGTCTGGATTGATGGAACTGGGTTGCCTTTACACCTTAGCATTCAGTTGAGTTATCCCGAACAGTCCAACGGCGAGCGGGTCGAGGCGCAAATTACCGTCGATTTTCTCTTCGCAAATCAAACGAATGCATTAGGAATGATGCGTACTCCTGTGCAGAAATTGCAGGCATCGCTTGACGATTCCCAATTTACTGCCGATGTCGCGTTATGGAGTGTCGCAGCCCTGGTTTTATTGATGGTATATAAATTTCGGCGCTCCCCCAACCTCAGAAGGGCGTTTACCGTTGCTATTGTTATCTCCATGCTTTTCACACCCTTGCTCGAAAGCCAGCAGGCGGCCGCCTTCGCTGACCGCCAGGAAGATCAGCAAGCCTCCCTGGTTGAAAAACAACTTGCGCAGGAAGAAGAGGCTCGGCTGATGGCCGAATTGGAGGGTGAACCCTGGGACCCACAATTGGATCCGCTGTTTGTTCCAGAACCAGCCACCCAACTCACTGCTGAAACTTCCTCACCTCTCCCAGCAATGCCCAACATGATCGCTGAAGAATCCCAGGATTTGACCGACAGCGATAGTGATGGTATCACCGACGCGCACGAAAACGAGCTCGGCACTGATCCCAATAATCCCGATATGGATGACGACGGCTTGGATGATGGGATCGAAGTCCTGCGCCTGGGTACAAATCCCAAGAGTAAGGATAGCGACGGTGACGGCATCTATGACAACATTGAGGTACAGGGCTTTACTTATGCCGGTAAAACCTGGTATCTTAATCCCAACAACCCCGATACCAATAGTGATCTGCAAATCGATGGCTACGAATGTCCCTATCTGCAGGAGAAGACTTCCCTCCCCGCTAATTACAACCTGAACTGCGATATTGATGGCGACCTGTTGCCCGATCCCTTCGACAGTGATGATGACAATGACCTCGTGCCCGACAGCGTTGATGTCTCCCCTGGTTCCAGTATGGCTGCCGATGGAAGCTACTACGATCCCGACAATCCACTGGGCTTTGACGATGAAACCCCCTTCTCACTCAAAGTCAGCAACCTCGAGCCTGGTTACCCAGTGCTGGTCGATATCCAACTCCGCCCAGTCAATCCCTTCCACCTGAACTACGCCCTCAATGTACTCGACTGGCCTTCCGGTGACGATGAAGGCCAGGTGCAGCGCGGGAAAAATACTACCTACGCCACCAGCGATAATCCTGCCGTTCGTGATCCCAACCAGCCCCTCGATCCCCAACTCAGTTATGGCGATATGCGTCTGATCCCCATGTTGGAGATCGAATTCCCTGCCAGCATGGGCGATCAAGTTCCCCTGCCGCTCACTACCCCTACCACGACTGTCGTTGTCCAGGTCGATCAAAGTGATTGGGCAACCATCAGCCTGGAACATATCGATTTGGCAGATGATGATGCCCAGACTCGCCTGACTTTTGATTTCGCCAATCCTGGCGATTATCAAATCGAGCTGTATGATGGGACCTGCCCCGCACAGGGCAGCCCGCTTTACAGTGATACTGTAAACGATGGTGCCTTGATTACCCTCGACTCCCCCGAATATCCCCGCCTGACCGGTTTGGCAGATGGCAACCATGTTCTCACCATTGCCAGTGGAGGCACCAAACGCTGCGCTCCACTCAGAAATATCATCAACGGACCCTATGAAAATCAGATGATTGACCTGAAACCATTGCAGCCCTACGGTGTCTCGGTGCGCGAACAGGATACTGACGGAACCTTAAAAGCGTACGCGCCTCTCAGCATGGTCATTGATTCTATCGGTGATGGACGGGCGGCTTTCGCCACTCGCATGCTTTACTGGCCCACTGAGAATGCCACCTGGCAGCAAACCCAGAATTTGCGCGTGATCTGGATGGTACAGGTACTGACCGATGGCTGCGATATAACTGGGTTCGAACCCTCCGCCGCAGCTCAGGAGGATGCCGATACCTACACCAACGAGCGCGCCCAGTGGTGTCTAACACACCGCACTATGGATCAGCCGCAAATCGTCCACACCTATTCCGAATCCTGGTATCTCACCGGACTGGCTGTGCGCGAAGATCATGGTCTGGATATGGCCATCCTGTGGGAAGATCCACAAAACGATAGCGATTTACAGGCCGATGATTCCCTGTGGCACCTGGCGCGTGGCTTAAGTGCAACCTTCGTCACCGGTCGCGATTGTATGGATGGGGATGACACGAATAACCCGGATTATGTCGATGATGGGGATGAGCAGATTTGTCATGAAGACGGGCTGCGTGATTTGTCCGTCACCGGACGAAACGGGGGTAACACCTCTTTGAAAGACCGCTTCAATCAAGATGGCAGTGTCCCGGATGGGGACGAACAGCGTTGGGGCATCCCCATCGACAAGCTTCGGGTTGAAGATTTTAGCTATGATCACCAGGATTATCTGGCCTTTATATCGATGCAGGAAACCGCCGCCCTCCTCGATCGGGAATTTGACTCGTACCGCAATACCGCCACACCCACGCTGCTCTTCGCCCGAGAAGAAACCTTCCGCGGCGTTAATTTGGAAATTGCCAGTAGCAAGATTGACAATGCTCTCGAACTGGATCTCGATGCTACCCAACTCACTACCATGGCGTCGATCAACTGGGTGCCTTACCGCTATAACAGTGAAATCGGACCCGATGGGCACATGATTGGCTGGGAAGCCTACCCCATGCAGGAATACTGGGACAAGATGGAAGTGGATTACAAAGATGGCTTGGGGAGCCTGCCGGAAAATGTAAACCCCTATGTCGACTCCGCAGAAGCGGTTATTGGTCAAATGCTGATTGCCCGAAGTATCTATGTGGCCTATTACATGGGTCAAACCGGGCTGGTGTCGGTTGGAGATACGCCAACCTGGCAAACCCCCTGGGAAAGTGGCGAAGCAGGTGGCGATTCTGATACCTACCTATACGATTTAGCAGTAGAGATTCTGGGGGTAGCCGTTCCTTCTTATTGGGCGTTATCCGGATTTGTCAATGATTTTGTGGATGGTTTTGGAAAAGCGTTTATCGAGGCGATCCTTCCGTATTCATCTAGTTTTAGAGTCGACTTTGGCAACGCAAGCAAATCTTTCCTGGTGGGCATAGCCGGAGGCTTTAAGGGGGTGATTGGCAGTATATGCGAAGCCTTCAATCCGAAAAACACCTTCGGGCAGATTGGGACCTTTGGAAAAGTCGGCATCGGAGTCATGATGGGGGTTGCGGCGGCATCATTGATCTTTACCATCATCGCAGCCACCCAGGCTGAAAGTGGCCTTTCAATTTCCGTCTATGTGTTTAATATGCTCAACGCGGTGGTCTACCTCCAGGGGATGCTGAGCGCCATCCAAAAAGCGATCAAAACCGGTCTGACCACTACCGCAAAAATGATCAAGACTGCCGCCGAATGGGGTAAGAACTTCTCTAAAAAATTAGCCGTTCTTGGGCTGGTCATTGGTTTGATGACAACCTGGGCTGTCTTTATCTTGACAGTGGCGCTTACCAATTTGACCCACATTGAGTTGGGCACGATGATCGCCCAAACCGTAGCGGACACCATTGTGATGATTATCATGTTCATTATCGACGCCATTCCCATTGTGGGTGCAATCATCACGGCAGTGATCTACCTGATCGACGGCTTGATCAGCACCATTTGTGCGGTATTTGGCTGGGATGAGGAGGAAGAAGGCGATACCGATCCCTACAACGATGCTGGCGACTGGCTCTGTGGCGGCATCGAGGGCCTGGTTTCCGCCTTACTTTCCTGGGTTTTTTACGCCGGGACGATCATGGTCGATTTGCAAAACAGCGAACTTGAAGAAGGGGAGACCTTCCGCCTCCAATTCGGCGAGCTGGATAGCAACGAACTGGTTTACCCTGAGAGGGGACTGGCAGTTGGTAACCAGGTCAATGTCAGTCTGTCAGGCACCAACACGATTGATCTGGTGGATCTGCCCGAGAATGTCGGCAAAGCCTACTGGTACCAGTATGATTTAGAAAACCTGCGCAGCTCCACATTCGTTTACGAACTGCAGGATAGTGAAGATTCGCTGCACGATGATATTGGTCGTAATGAGATGGCAGATGAATGGCAGGGCTACGGCCCAGTCTCCATATCCTGGGAGGCTGGTCCCACTCGCTTCGAATTCACAGAAGCCGGGATCAATCGCTCCCTGTCGGTGATCCTCTCTGAGGGATATGCGGTCCCCATGCAGGAATGCGCCGTCGGGGTTTGCTACGTCCGTACCGAGAGCGATACCAATCATTTCCCACTCGGCGATATGCTCCAGTTTGACGTTTTCCCTGCCACCCTGGATGAGTTCTACAGCTTGCAATCCTTTGCCGATGGCTACGCCCTGGCCTGGGGGCAGTATGACTACGGCGATTCGACTCCCAGCTTCCCGCGCCTTAAAGACGCCGACGGCGATACGATCCCCTTCGGGGCAGATAGCAACGACCTGCTCTGGGACAGCGACGCCGATGGGCTTTCGGATGCCTTTGAAGCATCCATTGGCAGCAACCCAGACAGCCGCGATAGTGACGCCGACGGCCTGAGCGATTACCAGGAAGTGCAAATTGGCAGCCACCCCTTCCGCAAAGACACGGATGGCGATGGACTGTGGGATGGCCAGGAAGTCCTGCACCAGGATCAATTTGACCAGGACAATGACGGTGATTACAACGAGTGGCTCGGCGGCTGGAAATTTGTCTATACGGTACTGCCGGATAGCACTCCATTGACCACCTGGGTCACCTCCGACCCGCTCGAAATCGACGGCGATGGCGACGAACTGACCGACGCTGACGAATTTCGTTATGGTTTCAACCCGAACTTGCCCAGCGCCGATAAGGTATTGACCATGCAAGCCTCGGTCAATGAAAGGTCCGCCGATGGAGCATATATCGCCAGTGATGGTTATGTCAGCCCATCAGATACACTCCAATACCAGGCTGACCTCAAAAACGAGTTGCTTAACCGTTACGCCCAGGGTTTGCATAGCTATGATTTTCCAGCCGGGTTAGAGACGGGTATATTCCCTGAAGCATTTATCCTGCAGCCCAAGGAAACGGCTACTCTGACGGGTGAAGTGGTGGTAGCCGCGGATGCTCGTGGGGTCTACAGCCTGACTCAGGTAGTGGGAGCATCCATAATCGACTGGACCAGCCTGGCCCGTAGTGCCCTTCTGTGGCTGCCCTTCGAAGATCCGATTACCAGCGACCGTTCCGGCAACGCCCACGATGGCGTGTGCACCGGTGATTGCACCTCCGTCAGCGGGCGCTTTGGCAACGCCCTCTCACTTAACGGGAGCAGCTATATCTCTTCTCCCGCCGATCCCCCCGAAACCGGGTATGCCGTTTCCCTGTGGTTCAACACGGACCAGCCCAACGGCACTCTCTTCTCAGTCGCGCACAATACCGGAACCCAGGTCTATCTCCAGAACGGATGGGTTTGCGCCGAGGTGTATTATGATAACGTACCAGAGATAAAATGTAGTGGCGTAGGTAGCAGCTACAATGACAAAGAATGGCATCACGTGGTACACACCTTCGGCCCAAACGCCCGCAACGGCAGCCCAGGGCAGGTGCTCTATGTGGATGGCCTCATCATTGCTGCCGGCTCGGATGCCCGCGCCGCCCAAGCTCGCAGCGCGCGGGTTTATATCGGGCACAGCGCCAAAACGGGCCAAGCCAATTTCACTGGCTTGGTTGATGATGTGCGCGTTTATGATGAATTTCTGAGCGCTTCGCAGGCTCGCAGCCTCTTTAATCAACCTGTCTTTTACATGACCTTCAATGGAACCACTGGCTGGCCCGATAGTTCGGCCTTCGAGAATGATGGCGCTTGTGATGCCGGGTATTGCCCGACGCATTCCAGCGGTGGTATCCTTGGTTCGGCGGCAGCTTTTGAGGGGAAGAATAAATTTATCTACATGGAGGAGGATGCTAGCCTGGATTTAAGCGCTGGTTACTTCACCATCGCTACCTGGGTGAACCCCAACCCTGCATCCGCCTATGAGTCGGAAAACTGCATCCTCTGGCGGGATGTCACTGGGGGCGTGTTGTGCGACCAGTTCCTCCCCGAGGGTATTCTGGGTTGGAACAGCGGCAGTGCGGATGCTTACCCCAGCTTGCAGCGCCAGTTGGTTTATGACCCGGATGCACGTGATTATTCCAACCGCCTGCGCTTTGGCTTCGCCGACGATAGCGGCTGGGTGGATTACTACAACAGCCCGCCAGGCATCCTGCCCGACAACCAGTGGAATTTCGTGGTGCTCACGTTTGCCAATGGCATGCTTAAGCTTTATATCAACGGCGAACTGGTCGATCAAGATGCCGGGATTTTTGCCGGGAAAACCCCGACCGATACGAAATATTTCGAGATCGGCCGTTCCAGCCACACTGGTGAGATCGAATTTGGCGATGTTTACCTTAACCATACCGGTTACGACCAGGGCGGTGGCGATAACGAATTTTGCATGGCCTTCGATAGCAGCAGTATCTTCGATCGGCAAATCAAAGAAGATAATATGTATCCTATCGGAGTAAGCACAGATTTTGAGGATGTCGGTTGGCTACATATTTGGGAAGATGACGAGGGTACCACCTGCGGTTCCAGCGCCAACGATGGGGATCAAGCCATCGAAGGTTGGACGACCAGCATCACCGATCCCAGCACAGGCTGGATTCCCTCTGAACCCTGTATTTATGGCCCGGACTGGGGCGATTTCACCTCCTGCCACACCTTCAGCGGGGAGGTCGGTGGGTACTTCTCCTACAAATATCAGCATGATTCGCGTCCTTTCAATGGGCAGATCGATGAAGTGCAGATTTTTCGTAATGTGCTCGATGCTGCCGCTATCGAGAATATGTATTGGGGCATGAGCACCGCCTTGCACCTGGAACTCGACCAGCCGCCCGGCGAAACCCTGTTTAGCGATTCATCCCCCGCGGAGCAGGATGGCACTTGTATGGAAACTGCGGGGAACGGCTGCCCGACCACCGGACTTTCGGGGCGCATCAATCGAGCGGCAGGATTCGAAGCCGCTGAGAGCGACCGCATCGAGTTGAGTGATTTCGGCAGCTTCGACCAGACGACCGTTTCAGCCTGGGTCAACTGGAGGAGTGCTACCGGGGAGAATCAAGGGATTATGTCATACAAAGAATCCGAGGATTGCGGTTTCCAGCTTTCCCTGGTGCTCAGCGATACCCTGTACTATCCCCAGTTCGCAGTGAACGTGCTGAAGGATGGCGAGGCTACCTGGCAATTAGCGCTGGCTGATGCCAGCCTCCCTGCCGATCAATGGGCGCACCTGACTGGTGTTTATGATGGCGCCCAGGTGCTGCTCTATCAAAACGGAGAATTGATCGCTTCCGTAGATGCTCCCGGAGAGATGCAACAATGTACGGGGAACGCTGCCGTAGGCAGTTCTTCATCCTTTTCCAGCGACTATTTCGCTGGCCAGATCGATGATGTGTACATATTCAGCCAGGCGCTTTCTGATGCCGAAATCGAAAATATCTTCCAGCGCGCTCCGGTCTTTCAGATGAAATTCGACGAGTCCTACGGCGCAACTCAATTTCCAGATTCGGCCAACAGCGCTAACCACGGTCAATGCACTGCCTACACCTGTCCGGATACCGGAGATGCTATTGAAGGGCAGCTCGATTTTGCCGCACAGTTCGACAGTTTAAATGATGTCGTCGTGGTCGAGAATGACTCTGCTTTGCTGCAAGATCGTTTCAGCGTGGGCGCCTGGGTTTACCCCACCGGGAGGCGCCTCAACGATCAGGACCTCATCATGCAAGGGCTTTGGGCCCCGGCAACCTCGGCCCAACCCCTGTTCACCAACTATCGTCTATTTATCGAAGCCGATAGCCTGATTCCCAGTGTGGAATTTGATCAGTTCTGCAGCAACCAATTTGCCAAAGCCACCAGTGAAGTCAGTCTGATCAAAGATCACTGGAATCATCTGATGGCAACTTTCGACGGCAAATTCCTGCGTCTTTACCTGAACGGCTCCGAACAAGCGGTTTGGGAAAGTGAAGATTTCGACATTGTCCAACCCTGCCAAGTGGGAGAACCTGATTACACACTCCAAATCGGCGGTCTGAACGAATACAATGCCATCTGGGGGCATGGTTTTGCTGGAAAGTTGGATGAAGTCACTCTGTACAGCCGCCCGCTTTCAGATGCCGAGGTCTACGCCATCTACCAGTATCAATCCGGCTGGGTGCAAGAGCGCCAGCACACCAACATTGTAGTTGATGACGATAATCCCACAGTGAGTTTGCACACCCCGGCGACCTATTTACCAAAGGCCGGTGTCCAATTAATCGCCATGGCTGCGGATGAAACCTCGGGAGTGGCTCAGGTCAGCTTTGGCAGCTGTCAATCGACTGGCGCCTGTTCCCCAGTAATTGAAGATCCGGTGCACCTCTGCGAGGATAGCCAGGGGGATGGGGCCTGGTGTCCACTCTTCGAACCGGCGTCTGATGGACGCCACATCCTTGAGGCGAGCGCCACCGACCGGGTCGGCAACCCATCCCAAACCAATGCTAGCCTGGTTGTTTATGTAGATGATCAAGCGCCTATCTTAGGATTCAGTATTTCGGATGGCGCCTTGTTATCCGCTTTCCCTCATCCCAGCCAATCCAATGCCTGGGCAGTGCATCTCAGCGGTACCGTCAGGGATCCGGGTTTAGCGGATGGATCTACGGGTAGCGGAGTAGACCCACAGAGCGTGTACGTCACCCTGCTGACCCCAGAGGGGGGCAGCGTAGGCGGAGGACAGCAGACCGCGGTCGTCAGTGGTAACCAGTGGTCGCTGGATTATCTCCTCACCGATAACCAATCCAGTGGAGCCTACATCTTGAGGGTGGAGGCCAGCGACAATATCACACTCTTACCGGGATTGTCTGAAGACCAGTACGATCGTCATACCTCTGTCCGCGAGATTCAGATCGAAATTGATGCCACTGCACCTTTGGTGCAGTTGGATAAAAGTATCCCATTGAATGCTACACTCAACCTCTCGACAACTCTGTCAGGCCGCATCAGTGAGAAACCCGTGCCGCTTAGCATCACCTGGAACACCCCTTCTGAGGGCGGTGATCAAGTAGCGATCAAATTACGCTGCAATAATACCACCCTGGCTGATTTCCCAGCGGGGACCTTCGCTGCAGAGGCTAAAACTTATACCTGGAATAAATATACCCACCGTAATACAGCCTGTCAGCTTGATATCCAGGGAGAGGGTGTCAGTGGTCAAATTTCGGTTTGTGGTGGGCGGGTGGCAGAATGGAATTCCGGATATGTTGATTCAACCAGCATCCCATTTTATGCGCAGTCAGATTCTTGTGGGGATGACCCCACTGTCTTAGGGGTGGATTACCTGGAAGTTGGCTTTATTTCTGTCCTGCCGGGATCACCGTACTTCAATGATGTTACCGCTGGTGAGGTAGCTGTTCTACCGCTGGACGATTCCGCTACATCCAATGATATTCTGACCTTCCGAGATCTTTCTGGAAACGGACATAACGGCTCTTGTGAAGGACTTCAATGCCCCTCCACCGGGCAGCCCGGCCCCTACCGTAGTTCAATCGGTCTGGATGGTGTGAATGATAGCGTGATGATCCCTGATTCGCCCGATTTCGATTTCGGCAGCGGACCTTTCGCCTTGAGCTTGTGGATTAAACTCAACGGTAACAACGCTTATCGAGATCTGCTGCACTGGAGCAACGCCAGCGGCGACGATTTCTCCCTGCAATTGGATGTCAACCACCATCTCACGGTTCAAACGCGTATCGATGGCGTCTCACTACAAGCGGTTGCAGATGGTGGACAGATCAAACCGGATGCCTGGCATCACCTGGTGGTAGTGCGCGATCTGAGTGGTTTCTTCACCATTTTTATCGATGGCGCGGAGTCCGGATATGGCTTTAGTGATGCGGATCTTACCCAGATCGATTCGGGAACCCCTCTCTGGTTGGGGTCAAACCGTGCCCTTAATCTGGATGGCCTCTACAAACCCTTGCGCGGTTGGTTGAGTGATTTCCGTATCTTCAACCGCGCCCTTTCTACGGCTGAAGTACAGACTCTCTTCCAGGGTTCCGGGCCGCTGATGGTGCTATCCTTCGAGGATACACCCTTGGCAAGCAACACCAGACTGGCGGATCAATCTGGTCATGGTCATGTGAGCGTACTCAAGACCGGCACACTCGACAAGGCTGGCAAGGCCGCCATTGGGCGCGTAGAACTGCAATCCCTGGCACTAGATGGACAGGATGATTATGTCGCAGTCTCGACAGATAACGATCTACGCCTGAACGAAGGTCAGTTTACCCAGGCGCTCTGGGTTTATCCTGCCCTGGCAGATGACCGCGCTTATGCCCTGATCAGCAGCGATGCTTACGCGCCCGAGCAATATGCATACCCCTTCTTGGAGATTGTCAACCAGACCCAAATTTGGGCTGGGTTTGGAGATGGCAGCAACCAGCAGAGTTTCACCACCGGCGATATTTTAACGGCCAATGCCTGGAATCATGTAGCCGCAACCTTTGACGGCAGTAGCTACATCATTTACGTTGATGGTATCGAGCAATATAGCACAACTGCCCTGGCTGGGCAGGCACCCTCAATCAGCGATCAATTCGATATCGGGCGCGGGGCCGATGACAGCAGCACAGCTTGCGCCCGCATTCCACAATTGTATTTCACGCCGATCACCTGGAATCCCTATGGATATGTGCTGACGATCAATGGCGCGACTGCCTGGCAAGGACAGGGCGCCAGCGATGCAGTCACGGTGATCCCCGGCCCATTTGATTTCTGCGAGCCT
>CAZVRZ010000080.1:0-13997 GCA_964629965.1 uncultured Anaerolineaceae bacterium | reverse complement strand
GAAGTGTACTACTATCAACTGGGCTCGGCAGGCCTGGTAAAAATGTCGATGGGAACAATGTCTGTTGCAACGGACCCAGGTAGTGCGGCGGAAATTTTCAGCACAGGCGGAAGATCAGTGGGAGTTTCCTGGACGACCACGCTCAACCCGCTTTCGGCGCGTTATTTCACCGGGCAGATCGACGATATACGCATCTACGCCCGAGCCTTGATGCCTGAGGAAATCTTGGGGTTGGCGAATGGCGGTTGGCAGATCGTGGCTCCCCTCCAAAACGGCGCTGGAGTAGCCTCCACAACCTGGAATACGAACCCACCTGCTGGTCTGGAGGGCGCCTACCGCATGGATTTGCGTGGTTGGGATCTGGCCGGACACAATTCACAAGCCACCAACACTGGAGTCTGGTTGGGTGAAGTCGACACCACCGGTCCGCGACTGACAGTCACCAGCACGGTGGTGGATGACACTACTTACCGCTACACTACACTGGCTCAGGATTTCAACCTGACCGAAACCGGTTTCAATTCGCCCTGTGGGGCTGGTGTGGTCAGTGATTACAGCACTTTTAATGCCCCCTGGTACCAGCCCTATGCCGGTGGGGTAGAACGACTCTACGAGATCACCGCTGAATGTGAGGTTTCGGCCTATGCCATGCAGAATGAAGTCGGCGCGGTGGATACGGCAGGGTTAGCCCAAGGGGTGGCTACCGCGGACAATCTGGTTTACGTGGCCGACGGGGAGGGCGGCTTACAAATCGTGGATGTCTCGAATCCCAGTGTGCCGGTGATCGTTGGGCAGATTGACAGCGATGCCGCGGCTAAAGATGTGGCTGTGTCCAGCTACCCTCAAGCAGATTATCCGCTGCCAATCCAGGCTACGCAATCAAGCGATATTGATCTGATCGTGTCAAATATTGAAATCATCCCACCCAACCCGCGCCCCAATCAACCCGTAGCATTTGCAGTGACACTCAAGAACCAGGGCAGCGAAGATATGTTGGAATACCCCTATTCGGCTCTTTTTGTCGATGATGATTCTTGGCGGTGGGACCACCTGGGAAATCCGATCGCTGCTGGCGACACCGAAACCTTTACGGTGACCTTTGGGAGTTTCGCCGAGGAGGGCGTCCATACCGTTTCTGCGCAGATAGATACTTGGAACATGATCACCGAAACGGTGGAGACGAACAACCTCACCGGTCCGATCAGTTTTACCGTTTCCGGGCTACCCGCTTATCCCGACTTAGTGGTGGATGAGATCCAGCTTCCGATCATCAACCCTGGATTGGGTCAGTCCTTCGAAGTGACCGTGAAATTCAGCAACCAGGGCTTAAGTATACTTGATGTTCCCTACAGCATCGCCGTTTACGAAGATCATGTACCCACGGGTTGCGGTGATCTATTAGGCTTGTGGGACATCCACGATGAGGATAGTTGGTGGCTTAACCCGGGCGAATCGGGGTCGTATACATTTGTTCACCTGGCATACGCCATTACCGGCACGCACCAGATTTATGCTCAGGTGGATCAAAATTGCCAACAAACTGAGGAGGATGAGACCAATAACGTGGGTGGTCCGGTCGAGGTGATTGCGGTCCCGTGGACTGGAGCGGACCTGATCATCACCAGCCTGACGATAGATCCCGCGGCCCCGGTTGCTGGGGAACCGTTCACAACGACCGTCCAAATAAAGAACCAGGGCAACCTGACGGTTGGCGGCCCAGATGGCGCCATCCCTGTTTATATTGGTGAATGCCCTTACGGGCAGGTCTGCTGGAATGATTCCGGTTTCTCTTATGGGGATGATGGTTTGCTGCCTGGTGAGGCAGATATCCTCATATTTGCGCATCCAGGATTGTTAAGCGGCGAGCATGATCTGTATGCTAAGGTAGATCCGTACGAGCCAACATGGTATGAAGAAGTGGATGAAACCAATAACGAGAGCCTGCTGCATATCAGCATCAGCGGAGCAACCCCCACGCCCACGATCACCCCTACTCCGACCCAAACGGGCACTCCCACGTCCACGCCGACCAATACGCCCACCCCCACCAGCACACTCACGCCGACGAACACGGCGACCCATACGCCAACACCCACGATAACACCGACACCCACCAATACATCCACACCAACCTCTACGCCCACGAACACGGCCGTCCCCGCGCCCGACCTGGTGGTCACCGGTTTGACGTTTAACCCCACCGCGATGCTGCCCAACAGTGGCGCCCTGGTGCAGGTATCTGTCACTGTCAGGAACCAGGGTAACGCCTCGTCTTCCAGCGCCTATGTCGGGATCTATGCCAAGACTGACCCGGTGCCGGCGGGATACAGCGATGCAGCCTTTATGGTGCTGAGCGTACCATCTTTAGGCGCTGGGTCTTCAATCACGGTCTACAGCAGCCCATACGCCTATACCTTCCCTGTCGGCCATCACTATGTGTATGCCCTGGCCGATAAGAATCAAGTGGTGGCTGAAAAGGACGAAACCAACAACGGGTTTGGTCCAGTCAACTTTGACGTGGTCCAGTATGACCTGGTGATCGACAGCCTGACGGTCAGCCCGGCCCAGCCGATGCCCAACGAGCCGGTGTATTTCACCACCGTGATCCGCAACGCCGGCACCTACCAATCCCCCTTGGCGGCCTGGTCGGGTATTTACGTCGACCGGGACTTCACGGGCTGCGGCAGCCCCGGCGACAGAAACCAGGCGATACCCGGGCTGGCAGTTGGGGCATCTTACACCCTGACCCTGGCCTTAGAATCTGGGATTGCCACCGCCGGGGTGCATACCGTCCGCGCCTATACGGACTACCAATGCAGTATCGCCGAGATCAGCGAGGCCAACAACGGCTTCGGCCCGGTGAGCTTCAATGTGGTCCAAAGGTACGCCGACCTGGTGGTGGATAGCATCACGCCAAATCCACTCGAACCAGCTGCGACCTATCCGTTCACCTACACCGTGCAGGTCAGCAACCAGGGTGAGACTGCCAGCCCGATCTCCTACCTGGCGCTGTACCAGGATTACGTCCCCCTGGATTGTGACGATATCAGTTGGACGAACACCGCCCGGGTTCCTGCTTTGGGGATAGGGGAGAGTGTCGAGCTCACGGTGGCCTCTACGGGTCTTTCCCCTCAAGGCCAGCATTTCGCCGCGGTTTTTACTGATTATCTTTGTGAGGTGGAAGAAACCAACGAGAGCAACAACATCTATACTCAGGTGATCACCGTAACATCGAGTCTGCAACCAGATTACGTGATCGAGAATGTGTCTGCTGAACCCAGTATTGCGTTTTTAGGCCAGCCGATTTCGTACACGCTGCGTATCAGCAATCAGGGTACTGCCTACGGTCCGAGTACCTTTGCAGGCATTTATCTCGATTACTTCCCGCATTGTGGCGATCTTCCCGACCTCAGCACTACTGTGCCCGGTCTGGCGATTGGCGAGGTGGTCACCGTCACCGTTACGGATGTAGGTTTTACCATCCCTGGGACGCACAATGTCTATGCTATGGTGGATCATTATTGCTCGCACACGGAAACCGACGAGAACAATAACTACTTTGGCCCTCTCAGCATCTCTGCCGCTGGTCCGGATTTGCAGGTGGATTCACTCACCCTAGATCCGGCCAGCCCGAAGGAAATGGAGACGATCACCTTCACCCTGGTGGTGCAAAACCACGGTACGACTGCCAGCAGCCAATCCGCTTTAACCGGGATCTACATCGACCGTGAGCCGACCGGCAGTTGCAGTGATTCCGTGGATGGTTTTGGTGTGGTGCCCCCTTTGCAGCCCAGCGAGAGGTATACGCTGACACTGACAACCATGCTTTACGATTTCAGGCAGTACTACATCTTCGCCGCGACAGACTTTACCTGCCAGGTGCTCGAAACGGTGGAGAACAACAACACTTTCGGGCCTGAATACTTTATCGTTGAGCCAGCGCCCCAACCCGACCTGGTGATTACTGCGTTCAGCGCCGAACCGCTAGAAATTCCGGCGGAAGACCCGGTCACCTACACGATTCGGATCACCAACCAGGGGGATGCCCTGGCCAGTCCTTCCAGTGCCGGCCTCTATCTCGATCGCGTCCCCCTGGGGTGCACAGGGGGTGATCCCGATATTGGCGATTACGGGGTCCGGGTGCCAGCCATTGCCGTAGGAGAGAGTTATACCTTCACGCTACAAGCCTCCTTCACGACTGAAGACGTTCACCAGACCTTTGCCTTCGCCGATTACGGATGTGAAGTGATCGAAAACGACGAATCTAACAATCGGGCGGGGCCGGTTGCCATCACTGTGCTGCCATCCAGGCGACCTGACCTGGTGATCGAAAGCGTCAGCGTGCTGCCCGAAACTGTCCGTGCAGAAGAGACGTTTACGTTTACAGTGCAAATTCGCAACCAGGGCGACCGCAGCACTGGCAACACCCTTTTAGCCATTTACTATGATGCCCCACCCTCCGGGTGCGGAGACCCATCTTTGGGAAAGACCGCTCAAATCCCGCCGCTGGAGCCTGGCGAAGTTGCCAACGTTTCGGTGCTCTATTGGGACGGTCTCGCCACATCTGGCACCAGGGATGTGTATTTCCTCGCGGATTTCAATTGTATAGAAACCGAAAGCGATGAAATCAACAACCTGCTGAGCCAGTCAGTCACAATTTTGCCGCCGCTACGGCCTGATCTGGTAGTCGAAAATCTGAGGGTGTCTCCTGTAAGTCCCCGTGCCGAGGAGCAGCCACTCACCTACACCGTACGAGTGCGCAATCAGGGTACCCAGGTCAGCGAGGGCACGAGCGTCGCCATCTACCATAATCCAGCCTCAAGTGTTCATCCATGCGGTGATACGACCTGGATGAATGTTGGCTCGGCACCAGCATTGGAAATCGGAGAAGCGATCACGCTGACCATTACAACGGAAGGTTTCACCACCAGTGGCGCCAATATAGCCCGGGCAGTGGTAGATTTTGGTTGTTCCATAACAGAAAGCGATGAAGATAACAACCTGCTCGATCTCCCCGTTCAAGTTCTGCCGTCGCTGCGGCCCGATCTGGTGGTGGAATATCTGGCTGTCTCACCTGAAATTCCTGCTGTCGAAGAACCGCTTGAGTATACCGTGCGAGTGCGCAATCAAGGAACACAGAGTAGCACCAGCGTTCTACTAGCAATTTATCATGACCCAGTGCTCAAAGACTACCAGTGTGGTGATGCGACCTGGGTGAATACGAAGCAGATACCGGGCTTGGGCTTTGGAGAGGCTGTCACACTCACCGTCACGATGTCGGCGGGTTTTATCACTGATGGTGTACACATGGTCCGGGCAGTGGTAGATTTTGCCTGTTCTATTTCTGAAGGAAACGAGACGAACAACCAGATGGATTTGTCCATCGAAGTTCTGCCACCGCGGCGTCCTGACCTGGTAGTGGAATATCTGACTGTCTCACCCGAAAACCTTGCCATCGGAGAAGTGCCCGAATACTTGGTGCGGGTTCGCAACCAGGGAACCCAGGCCAGTAGCAGCACAGGGCTGGCCATTTACCACGACCCGGTACTCCCTGACTACCAATGTGGGGATACAACCTGGGTGAATACCGGTCTGGTGCCGGCTTTGGGCATCGGCGAAGCCATCACACTCACCATCCCGACGCCAACGGGGTTTATCACTGCAGATATGCATACCGCTCGGGCAGTGGTTGACTTCAACTGTAACATCACAGAGAGCGACGAAATTAACAACCAGGTTGATTTGAGTATCGAGGTCGCCGCGTTTCGCCGGCCAGATTTGGTGATTGAGAGCGTCACCACGCTGCCGATCACCCCGGCTGTCGATCAATTTTTCAAGTACAAGGTGGTGGTGAAAAACCAGGGCAACGCAGTGAGCCAACAGTCCGGTCTGGCGATTTATCACGATCCGGCTTCACCGCCTGCCTGTGGAGATGACACCTGGATGAATGTCGGTCCGGTGCCCGCTCTGGGCATCGGGGAAAGCGCCGAGTTGACCGTGCAGGCTATCCCCTTCGAAACGACTGGCTCGCACGCTGTCATCCTTGTCGCGGATTACAATTGCCTGATCACCGAACTTCAAGAGGACAATAACGCGCAGGAAATGGAACTGAATGTGGTCTCCTCTTTGCTGCCCGATCTGGTGGTAGAGAGCGTCAGCATATCCCCTGAGGTCCCCATGATCGGGCAGTCCGTCGAATATACGGTGTATATTCGCAACCAGGGTTCCGCAGCAGCCCACATCTACACCAGAGCCGACCTGTACCTGGACCGAGTCCCGGCAGAATGTGGCGATGAGGTCGATTTTAGCTATGATCATTTCATGGTACCGCCGCTCGGCATCGGAAGTGTCGTAACAGCCACGTTCACTGCACCCTTCAGTGCAGGGACATTGCATTCAGCTTACGTGTACCTTGATGTATACTGCTGGTTGGCGGAGAGCGACAAAACGAATAACCTGTATGATCTCTCTGTCGCTGTGACCACGGATCCGCAGCCGGATCTGGTGGTGGATAATGTCATGGTGTATCCAGAAGAACCCGCTGCCGGGGAAACCGTGCAGTATACCGTGACTGTAAAGAACCGCGGCACAGAGGTTATCAGCGTGACCACCTCGGCTGGACTCTACCTGGATCGCGTCCCGATGGGTTGTGGCGGAGCTATCGACGCTGGCGACCAGAGCTATTCGCTGGCGCCGATGGCGGTGGGTGAAACCCGCCAGTTTACCTTCACAGCGCCTTTCACCACTACGGGTTCACATTCAGCATACGTGTTCCTGGATTACGGTTGCCTGGTGGATGAGAGCAACGAGGTCAATAACCAGCGGGGCCCAATTGATTTCAATATCACTGAAACGCTGCGACCAGATCTCATCGTAGAAGGGATGAGTACGGTTCCCGCCTCGTTGGTGATCAACACCCCCTTCCAAATCAAATTGCAGGTCCGCAACCTGGGAGCCGTAAGCAGTGCGGGCAGCGAACTCAGCCTTTATATGGATCATCAGCCTGTGGGTTGTGGGGATACTGCCGGGTACGATACTGTCAGCGTGCCCGCACTGGCTGCCGGCGAGGCTACCATCGTGACGATTGACCATACTGGGCTTGTGGATGCCAATGCACACCAGGCGTACGCCATGGTTGATTACAATTGCCAGGTAACGGAAAGCACCGAGAGCAACAATACGCTGCAAAAGTCGCTCCACCTGGGAGTTTCTCCTAATCCCGATCTGGTGATTGAAGAAATCACCATCGAACCTGAAATCCCTACCACCGGTGATCTGGTCAACTTTGTGGTGCGAGTCCGTAACCAGGGAGCTGCGCCTACGGATGGAGCCGCCTCGGTCGGTATCTATATCGATTCAGACCCCGTAGGTTGTGGAGGCAGTGCAAACCTTTCCCAAGAAATTTCATCCTTGGATGGAGGCGAGGTAATCACCCTCCGCTTCGCTTATACCGGTTTTACCACGCAATGGGATCATTACATTACCGGCCAGGTGGATGATCGTTGCCAGGTTTTTGAAAGCAATGAAGCCAATAATACCTATCCAAGAACCTGGATTTTCATCAACCCGGCCCCCCAGCCTGATCTCACGATCGAAGGCGTCACGATTGAACCAGCGCAACTGATTGGCAATCAGCCGGTCACCTATACCCTCACAATTCGTAACATCGGCACCCTGACTTCGACTGAGGTGATAAGCGCTGGGATCTACCTGGATATGATCGGTGGTTGTGGTATTGAGCCCGATACCTGGGGACAGGTGCCGCCTCTGGCTGCTGGCGCCAGCTATCAACTGACCCTGGTGGATCCGGATGGGATCTCGGTTTCAGGCTACCATTACCTCTACGCCCGCGTCGATACCGATTGCCAGATCATAGAAGATTCAGAGATCAATAACAGCTACGGCTCTGTCCGCTTCCAGGTACAGGACCTGCCGCTGCCCGATCTGGTGGTGAATAGCCTGATCGCTGTCCCGGTCAGCCCGAACACGAATCAAGCATTGCGCTATATCGTCCGCGTTAAGAACCAGGGACAAATCGCCAGCACAGACATCTCTTCGCTGGGGATCTTCGAAGGCTATACAACTGCCGCCTGCGGCATGACCGCAGATGCCTCTGTGCAGGTACCGCCGCTGGCCGTAGGAGCCAGCCAGGAATTTGCCATCGATACGGATGGTTTCAACACAGCAGGAGAGCATCCGGTGGTGGCGCTTGTGGATCAGCATTGTAGTATTGCGGAAAGCAATGAAAACAATAATGTGAGCAGCGCCCTCATGGTGTATGTAGGTGTACCGGTACCCACACCGACGCCTACCCCCACACCACAGCCGGGTACGGATCGCTTTGCCTTTGTGGCTCAGGAAGAAGCCGGAATGCAAATCGTGGATGTTTCCGATCCAGAAAATCCGACCCTGGAAAAGGTGGTAAGTACCCTGGGTGAAGCAATGGCGGTCACAGTTGTCGATCAACCCGGTGGAAAATTTGCCTATCTTGTCGCAGGCAGCGCCGGCCTGATCATCATCGATGTGAGCGACCCTGGCAGCCCTGTTACGCTGGGCAACTACGATACACCTGGCACGGCTTATGGTGTCGCTGTCACCGAAGAGTTGGTTTTGATTGCCGATGGCGAGAGCGGCCTGCGCATCGTGGATGCCAGCAACCCGGATTTGCCTGTCGGTGTTGGGGCGTATGACACACCAGGGATGGCCTACGATGTAGCTGTCTTGGACAATTACGCTTTCGTTGCCGATGGCGCGGCCGGGTTGTGGGTCTTCGATATCTCTCTACCGAGTTCGCCGATCCCGCTGAGCAACTACGATACCCTCGGCGAAGTGCGCGGTGTAGATATCCAGGGCAACTTTGCTTACATCGCTGACGGCGCCTCCGGGCTGCACGTTCTCAATATTTCCGATCCCAGTCAGCCGTTCTTTATCGTGCTCGCCAACACTCCTGGAACCGCCCGGCAAGTGGCAGCAATGGATTCGCTGGTTTTTGTGGCTGACCACGACACGGGCCTGAGAGTTTTGAATCCGCTCTGGGTTTCTAATGGGGCTACGGCTTGCGACAGCAGTGGGAATTGCACCACGGTTGCCGCACCTGTAGTAACGCTGCCGGCGATTGACCTCAGGGCCGATCCGCTGCTCGTTCAAGCAGAAGCGGAATCCGCCACCTGGGTGGCAATCTCCAGTTTGCCCGAGATCCTGGATAGCGATCAACCCTTTTTGATCAATGGCCAGGCTGCGGGTGGGAACTCCTCACTGAAAATTTTAAGCCTGCGGGTAAATGGTATTCTTATCCATGGGCAAAGTTGGGACCAGGGCGCAGTGGTCGATCTACCCTGGTCATTCAGTTGGACGCCCACCGGGGAAGGGCAGCATACGATCGAGGTGACAGTTACTGATTGGAGCGGCAACAGCGTCAGCGATCAAAGTACCGTGATTGTCGATACGGCTGCGCCCCAGATCGGGGCGGATGGCACGCTCTACACCGCCGCCCAGTTCTATGAACCGGGCAGGATCGATATCACCGGTTGGGTCAGCGACACAGTGGGTGTTGCTAGTGTAGAGTGGCGTCTGGCAGATGGCGAGTGGCAGTCGGCGGTGGTGGACAGTAGCAATTGGCAGGCCACCTGGCAGCTCGAATCGGGTTTGCTGCCTGATGGTGAAGAATTCCTGTTCACTTTCCGGGCTACCGATCAGGTGGGACACACCAGCGAAGAATTGATAGCCCTGACCGTGGATATATTGCCTCCTCAGGAGGTGGACCTGACCCTGACGGTTGATGGACAGACGATCTTGCCGGGTGATACCGTCCCCTGCAGTGGTTCAACTCCTTGCAGCGCTGACTTGACCCTGGCATGGACCCCCAGCAGCGATCACAGTGACCTGGCGGATTATCTCATCCAATGGAGCAGCGAAATCAGCGCTACCGAGCACGAAGCAGTTTCTCAGGCAGTTGGTGCCAGTACGGAACTTCGTGCAAACTATACTGCGCCGGAAGGGACGAAAGTTTCCTTGCAATTGGCCAGCCAGGATATCTATGCACAACAGCAGTGGCAGCGTTTTGGTACAGTCTATGTAGACAGTCCCACCACCCCCGATTACGTTTGGATAGGGGCGGAAACTGAAGTATATCACGGCTGGATGGAAAGCGGCTGCACCCTGTTGGGTGTCGACCGCCGTATCTATCGCCAAACCACTGGTGGCGGGTTAACCCTTGTCCCTCAAGAATTGTATACCACCTGGAGCGCTGAAGCCTTGCGCCTGGCCTGGAGTGGTGCCGATTGGCGCAGCGACGGTGATCTGTTCGTTTACCTGGATACCCGGGCTGGCGGCGCGACCGAGGCTTATGATCCCTACCCCGCGACTGCCGGGAACACAAAGATCGCACTGCCGTCCAGCCTGGAAGCTGACTTCCTGATCTGGGTGCAAGATCACCAGACGGCGCTGCTGCTTTCCTGGGATGGCAGTCAGTGGGGTTTTGGTTCTTCGCTGAGCGAGGAACAATATCGCTTTGCTGTCAATCTCAACACAGGCCAAACCGATCTGTACCTGCCGTTTGCTCTCCTGGGAATCAACGATCCCGCGGTTGCTGAACTGGAACTGCTGGCTCTTGCCTCCGAAGAAGGCGCTCTACGTCTGTGGGCTACCCTGCCCAACGCCAATCCGGTCAACAGCAACCTGGTGATCGGGTCTGCCAGGATTGTCTCCCCGGTTCATGAGTTCGGCTTGATTCATGCCTTCTCCTGGGACTCCCTTGGGGCGGGGATCTGCCCCAACGGCAGCAACCAGCCTGATGCCAGCCATGCTTATCTGGATACCGATCTGGCTCTCAACCTCAGCGCAGCCCCAGCGGGGATCCAATATAACCTGCTGGCGGATAACCTTTTCTGGCTGCAAGATTTACTGCTCGACAGCCCGCTGGAAGATATTGCTTCCCACCTGAACTTCCTGAGAAGCGATTATGCGCCGGTTGGCAATGGTTCGGTCATCGAATTTACCATCAGTTACCAGAACCGTGGTCAGGATACGGCTTACGGGGTTTATGCTGAGCTTGCGCCGTTTTTCACTTTGCAATTGCCTGGCAGTACCCAAATCGCCTTGGGAGATATTGGGCCCGGCGTAAGTGGCACGATCACCTTTGCGGGTATGGTGGATACCAGCCTGGATGAGGCGGCCTGGGCAGGGATCAAGGTCGAAATCTATGATCATATGCACCCTGACAGCGGTCAACCCCTGGAATGGATGTGGGTCTATCATCAAGTCGACCGCACCCCGCCTGAATTCTTTGGCATCCAGAAACCGGGCTATCTGCTGAAAGCTGGAGCGAACACCCTTCAAGGCTATGCCTACGATGAATCCGGTGTTGCCAGCGTGGCTCTCAATATTGATGGGCCGGGCGGAGTCAGCAGCGTTACCTGCCCGCTCGACCCGAGTCAAAACGGGAGTTGGAACTGCAACCTGGATGTAGTCGGGGAAGATGGCGATTTCGTCACCATCTATATGCAGGCTACAGATCGCTTTGGGCAGTCTGCAGCCTGGGATGCGCCGCTTGAGTTCCTTGTGGATGCGGCGCCTCCAACACTAACCCTGGATCTCGAATCAACTCAGACCTTTACCGATGGGGTGGTAACCGATAACGCTTTAAACTTGTTTGGAGATGCAGTCGATCAAGCTGGAATTGCACGGGTGGATGTTTGCATCGACGGGGTTTGCGCCCCGGCCAGTTTGCAGCAGGGTCAGGGACAATTGGCCCAGGTGTATGAGGATATACCTGCCGAGCCCCTGGCAATCGATAGCAGTACAATTTGTTCTAACCCGATCCTGCGTGTCTTTAATGTGGCTGAAGACTTCGCTGTCAAAGATGTGAGCCTGGGATTTGTAGCCGAACATGCACAGCGTGATGATCTGCGGGTGACGCTAACTTCTCCGAGCGGAACATCGGTTTCGATGCTATTTGACGATGAGCGGACCGGGACGAATTACAAGAATTTTGATCTGCTGTTGAACGATGCTGCTACACTGGGCTTTGCGGATTTCAGTGGAGATCACGATCCCGCCGGGCAGCGCTTCGAGCATTGGGGGCGGCCTGGCGAACCTGGGCGTGTTTTCCAGGGTGAAAGCAGCGCGGGGACCTGGACTCTGGCAATCTGCGATGTCGAACCAAGTACGGGCAATGGCGCATATCTATCCAGCCAGTTGATACTAAACCCACGAGAGATTGCCCCTCAAACAGCTATCTGGTCTTTCAATAATCCTGGCGGCGATGAGCTCGACTACGTTACACAAACCGTCCGCATTGCAGCGCAAGATCCATTAGGGAACCGCAGCGCGGCTTTAAGTTTTGATCTCCTGATGGATTCCGTGGCTCCTGAGGTGGTGATCGATACCGTCTTGAACGAACTGGCTCTCGGCAGCACCGGTCGGGTTCTGGGCGGCGCTGTTACAGATGGCGGGCCGGCAGCTACAGTCCATATTCAGGTGCACGCACCGGATGGAAGTGTTACAACCATACGGACGATGCAAGATGGCGAGGCTTGGTGGTATGAGCTGGTTCCACAGTTTGCGGGCCAGTACACGCTCTGGGTAGTGGCAACCGACCTGGTAGGGAATTCTAGTGCCTTTGGGCCTTTTATGGTTGCGGTGACTTGCAGCGCCGCTCAGCTTGCTGTGACGGGAATCCGTGGCGAACCGGCTGGTGGCTCCGATGATGCGATTGCGCTGATGGCGGAAATAGTCAATGGCGGCGAGGAGGCTGTCAGTGCAGGAGTTCCAGTGAGTTTCTACGCGGATGGTGACTACATCGGGACAGGAGAAACGGCAACCCCCATTGGACCAGGGGAAACTGGTTTTGCCAGAATCATATGGAATATGGCGTTTGCCGGTCAGTATGAGATCACAGCGGTACCCAATGATGGGCACGATCAAATCGAAGCGCTGCCTCTGTGCAGTCGACCCTCTACCAAGGAACAGATACTGGTTGTAGATGATATCCGCCTCACGAGAGGTTGGAATCTGGTGTCATCGAATGTACAGCCTTTCAACCCGGCTGTGGAAGTCGTTGAATTGTCGATGCAAGGGGATTACATCGAGATTTTAGGTTATGATGGCAGTTTGCTTAAGTATTCGCCTTACTTCCTGCCGCTTATGAATACGCTGGAGACGATGGATGCGGAACATGGCTACTGGGTGAAAACTTTCGCTAGTGTGGTGACTCCGATTGGGGAGATAACAGAACAAGCAGCAACCCTTCGGATGGTAGGTGAAATTGTGCCGGTGGATCAGCCGATCCATCTGGAGGCGGGCTGGAATCTGGTCAGTTACCTGCCACAACAACCCCTGGTGGTTTCAGAAGCGCTGCAAAGTATCGCTGGAGAGTACACCGCGGTACTGGGCTTCGATGATGGGGCACTCTCTTACTATCCGGATCTGCCCCCGGCGATGAACACGCTGGTGGAGATGAAACCAGGAGCCGGTTATTGGATCAGGGTTAGTGAAGCAACCACGCTGGTGTACCCAGCAGCTACCAGCAACCCATCTGTTGCGCCGGAGTACCCGGGATCTGCGCAGATGCCATCCGAGGGGGGGATACCTTCACCCTGGTGGGTGAACTTCTATGGCACGGTACAGAATTTGGGCGCCGGGACGGAGATTTTGGCTGTGAATCATCAAGGGTTGGTTTGCGGCTCTGTTGTGGTTGATCAGAACGGCGACTTTGGCCTGCTGCCCTGCTATGGGCAGAATCCCACCCCCGCGGCAGCCAGTGATGAAACGATCCGCTTTATGACCAGGGATGGCGTCTTCCTGGGGTATGGGAAATGGACCGCATTCGGGGATTGCCAGGAAATCCAGTTGATAAATCCAATCATTTGGCTTCCGATGGTTTTCAAGGATTACAACTTTGGAGCGAATGGTGATTGATACGATAAATTATGATTGCGCGTTCAAGGGTATAGCAGCACTTAAACGTGGTCATGAGCACCACTTTTCGACGAGTTTTT
>CAZVRZ010000079.1:17224-25185 GCA_964629965.1 uncultured Anaerolineaceae bacterium | reverse complement strand
CTGGAAAGCCAAATTGCACTTGCATCAAATTTCCTTACGTAAGGATACAGTATCACTCCGTTTCTGTTCGGGTGTCTTTCAATTTGCGCCCTTCTTACACCTTTTGCAATTATTTGAAACACACCCAATGACGATTTGGATACCTGGAAAACAGCCTCACGGTGCTATAATTTTACATACTGGCGTGCTATTAACGCCGATTTTATTGCTGTATCACATTCAAGGATCCATGAAAACAATTTGCGTGTATTGTGGCTCATCCGACAAAATTGACCCGGCTTACCGGGAAGCTGCCTATCAAATGGGAGAAACATTGGCGCAGCGCGGCTTGCAACTGGTTTATGGCGCCGGCAAAACAGGCCTGATGGGCGCGGTAGCAGATGGCGTTATCCACGCCGGCGGCCAAGTGATTGGCGTCTTACCTGAAATGTTCAACCTCCCTCAGCTTGCCCATCGCGGGCTGGCGCGACTTGAGATTGTAGGCAGCATGCACGAACGTAAGGCTCGCCTGATTGAGTTGGCCGATGCTTTTATCGCCATGCCTGGCGGCTTTGGCACTTTTGATGAGTTGTTCGAGGCTCTTACCTGGGCGCAGATTGGCTTGCACAACAAACCCATTGGATTGTTGAATGCTCGACGCTATTTCGACCCGTTGGTTGCCATGGTACAGCATGCGCGCACCGAAGGTATGATCTATGCAGAACACATAGAGTTTTTGGTGTGTGAGGAGACCCCGTCAGTTTTGTTGGATCACCTCGAGAACTACCGGCCTCCGGCTGGCGTCGAACGATGGATAAACCGCGATGATTAGGTTGTGGTGATCTTATGCAGTGGCATTACACCCATTTGATCCCTGTTTTGCTTATTACGGGGCTGTTATCTTTGGGGATTGCCATCTTTGCCTGGAAACAACGCCCGACCAGGGGCGCTGTTTCTTTTGCTATCTTCATGACCGTTGTCGTCTGGTGGACCGTGTTTTATGCTTCCGAGGTTGCTGCCATTACTTTGCCTGCCAGGCTGTTGAGCAATGCGCTGGTGTTTGTGGGAATTGTCGCAGTGCCGCCCGCCTGGTTGTTATTTTCCTTGGATTATGCCAACTTAAGACACTGGTCCTCAGGTTGGCGGCGAGCCTTACTTCTTACCATCCCCTTGCTGACTCTGGTGCAGGTTTGGACGGCGGATTATCACCGCTTGTTTCGTACGCAGGCGCATATCGCCGATTTGGGTTGGATAACCAACCTTTCAATGGAATACGGTCCCGGCTTCTACATCCATATAGCATATTTTTATCTCCTGGTTTTGGCCGGTGCAGTCTTGATTACCCGGCAGAATTTCAGTGTGCCGCGGATTTTCCGCGGGCAGAAAATCATTGTCCTGACCAGTGTTACGCTGCCCTGGGCAGTCAATGTGATCTATATCTCGCGCCTGATTCCCTGGCTGGGGATTGACCTGACACCCTTCGCCTTGGCTTTTTCGGGATTGGGCCTGGCGTGGGCAATCTTTGGGTTCCGGCTTTCTAACCTGATCCCGATTGCGCGCGCAACCGTTATCGATAGTTTGAGCGATGGCGTCATCGTGCTGGACGCACAGCACCGTATTCAGGCAATCAACCCCGCCCTCTCGGCCATCTTGGAATTGCCTGCTTCTCGCCTCTTAGGTGTTCCTGCGGATCAGAGGCTGGCGCAATGGCCAAGAATTTGGGAAGTCCTCAGAGGCGTTGGTAAAGGCCAGCTCGAGTTAACCCTGGCCAACAGCCAGGGACAGCGTTCGTTTGATTGCACTATCTCTCGCCTGGCGGATCGTGCGGGTCGGGTTTCCGGTCATGTCTTGGTTCTAAAAGACATCACGCCTTATAAACAATCCCAGGCTTACCTGGAGCGCCGCACGGCTCACCTGGAGATGTTCAATGAGATCATTGCCGGAGCCACAGCCGGCAAAAACCTGGACGAGCTTTTGAAGATGGTGTTGCAAAAAGTTTTGAACACCCTCAAAGTAGAATTTGGGTGCCTGGATCTTTTTGAATATCGCGCCGCTCATAATATGTCGGAAACAGCGCTTAACTGCCTGCGGGCCTTGGATCAGAAAATCGACTTTAATTCACTTCATTTCCTGGCGGTAAAAGACTGGCAGGTTGAAAATCGTTCTCCCTGGCAAGGTTTTTCTCCTGATTTTAAAAAAGTGGGGATCCGGTCTTTATTGGTTACGCCTGTCTATTTCGACGAAAAGATCATTGGGCGATTTGCGATCTTAGATTCAACGCCGCGTTCCTGGTCGGCCGAAGAAATTGCCCTGTTAGATTCGATTGGGAAACAGCTCGGCGCGGCCGCAGAGCGCTTACAGCAGCAGGAGAAGGTTCAAGCCCATAACCAATTGCTGACCCTGCTGGTAGCGCGCAGCGAGTCCTTCAGCCGGCAGTTGACGACCGATGAAATCCTCGCTGCCATTAGTCAGGGCGCTCAAACTTTATGCCAGGCAGATCGGGTTCACATTTTTTGGAATGTTGAAGATACTGATGCGGTTTTCTCAGTGCTCACTACGCCGGGTGCAGAAAGTGATCTACCCCAGAGCGCTTCTTCTCTCCAGGCTGAGGCTGCATCCGCAGAAATTGATCCATTGACCGCTGTCCACCTGCAGCGAACCCGCCCGCGCGCTTTGGCAGAGCCTGTTTTAATTGCAGATGTGCAGCAGGTCAAACAGCAGGGCCAGGATCTCGACGTCGTGGTAGATTATCGCGCCATGGGTATGTGGCCGCTTGTGTATGAAGGCCAGACGATTGCCTTGGTGGGGGTCTACTTTAACGATCGACCGCATTTCTGGTCTGAGCCTGAGCGTGAGATCATGCGGGCCTTTACCCATCAGGCTGCAACTGCTTTGGAGAGTGCCCGGCTATATGACAACCTGCAAAAACAGGTTGCCGAAACTCGCCTGTTATACCGCGCCCTGACCAAACTGTTTGCACCTGGCGAAAATCTCGTCTCTCTGGCGCAGCATATCTGCCAGGCCGTGGTGGATGAATTTGGCGCGGCTCATTGCGGCGTTTTGTTGGCCAACGAAGAAACGCGCCGGATGGATATCCTGGCCCAGGCCGGTTATACTCTCGATCTGTACCCCATCATGTTGGATGGGATGGGGTTAACGATATTGGCTTACCATACTGATACCATCATCTACGCGCCCGATGTTTCCAAGAATCCGCGCTATTGCAAGGGTTGTGAGCAAACGCGTTCCGAAGCAGTATTTCCATTGCGAGTCCGTGGCCGCACAGTCGGCATTCTAAATATCGAAAGCCCACAATTGGATGCTTTTGATGAGAGCGTCAGGCGAGTGATGAGCGCTTTCACCGAGCAGGCTGCTTTGGCGCTGGAGAATGCCCGTCTCTTCGACCTGGCCAATGTTCAGATGCATCAGATGGAAAACCTCAACCTGATTACTCAGACGGCTCTCACTGCCCCTGACTATCCAGCCATGTTGCAATATCTGGTGGATTACTTACGTAAGTTGTTTTCTGCAGATGATTGTTACATCACTGCGTGGGATGCCGAGCGCAAACGTGGTTTACCTGGCGCAGCCTCTGGATCTACGAAAGATATATTCCTAAACCTCCAGGTCGAAACTGGCGAAACCTCGCTCACCGCAATGATCTTGCACACCGGACAACCGGTTGCCGTTGAGGATGTGCAAACTTCCCCTTATGTCAACTCTCGTCTTGTTCGCCAGTTTCCCGCCCGATCCATTTTGGGTTTGCCTCTCATTGCCAAAGAGAAAAAAATAGGGGCCGCCCTCGTTGCTTATAGCCAATTGCACCATTTCTTGCCAGAAGAACTCGCCTTGGGCGAGCAGGCCTCTGCCCTGATAGCCTTAGCAATTGCCAATGCCCATTCTCTTGAAAACAGCCGCCAGCGTGCTCAAGAAGCAGAAAACCTGCGCCAGGCTGCTGCCGCGATCACCTCCGGCCTGGATTTGGAAAATATCTTGAACAGTATTTTGGAACATGTCGAGCAAGTTGTGCCATTTGACAGCGCAGGTGTCTTTTTAAAAGATGGCGATTTATTGCATTCGGTGGCAACCAAGGGGCTGCCTCACCCAGAGCAAGTGAATGGCCTGGCATTTCCTTCCGATAATGTTTTCATGCAGCAGTTGTTCTCTGAATCTCGCCCGTTGGTCATAGCGAACATCAATCAAGATCCCCGCTGGCGAGCCTGGGGAGGCACCGATTATGTGCGCGGCTGGATGGGCGTGCCCCTGATCGCCTCGAACAAAGTGATCGGCTGCCTGACCTTAGATAGTTATCTTCCAGATGCCTACGATCAAGAGAAGGCTTCCCTGGTTCAGGCTTTTGCCAATCAGGCTGCGGCTGCTATTGAAAATGCTCGTTTGTTCAGTGAAGTTGAGCGCCTGGCTGTTACCGACCCACTGACCGGTCTGCTCAACCGGCGTGGTTACACTACCCTGGCCCAACGCGAGATCGAGCGTTCTCGACGCTTTAAACGCACTTTGTCTGTTATTTTATTGGATATCGATCACTTTAAAGAAGTGAATGATACCTACAAACATTCGATCGGAGACCAAGTGTTGATAGAAGTAGCAGAGCGTTGTAAGCAAAAGACGCGTGAAATTGATATCTCTGGCCGGTATGGTGGTGAAGAACTGGTCGTTTTCTTGCCAGAAACTGACTTAAAGGGAGCCATGACGTTTGCGGAACATTTGCGGCAGCATGTAGCAGACGCACCTTTCCAGACCACCGTTGGGCCGTTGCCAATTACCATCAGCCTGGGCATTTCGGTATCGGTCAATGGAAAAACGAATTTGGCGGAATTGATCGAACAGGCTGACCAGGCAATGTACGCAGCCAAGCAGGCCGGGCGCAACTGCGCCCGCGCTTATTCGAAATAAGAAATTTCACCTACTGTGGGGAACGAAAACATAGCGCCACCCAGTCATCGCTCTGGCGGCGTTCGCACAATTGCAAAGAATGCTTGATCGCAGCAGTGGTAACATCTTGTTCTTGTTCAAGCAAGATGCCCGAGAAAATGCCAATCCCACCGGGCTGGATCAGATCGCCCAACCCATCCTCCAGCAGGCGGATGATGATCGGCGCCAGGATGTTAGCAAATACCAGCGGCGCCTGCCTCAGCGAGAACTTTCCCAAGCGGATTTCGGCAACAGAACCCAGGCCCAATTCGATGCCTGTCTCCACCATGTTAATATTTGCATTGTGATGGGCCGCTTCGATGGCTTCGATTTCGATATCCACTCCCAGGGCATGCGACGCGCCCAGCTTCAGCGCTGCCACCGAAAGGATGCCCGAGCCGCAGCCCACATCGATAATGGCCTTGCCAGGCTTTAGCCACGTTTCTGCCAGGGCCATGCATAGCTGGGTGGTGGGGTGTGTGCCCGTGCCAAAGGCCATCCCGGGATCAATCTTGATTGAGATGCGATCAGCCTCGCTTGCCTCCAACCAGGCCGGGATGATGATCTGTCGCTTGCCTACCAGGATTGGATGATAATGCTCTTTCCAGGCGTCCACCCAATTGACTTCCTGTACCAGGCGAAACTGGGCAGATGGCAGCGGTGTGATCCGGCTTAGATACCACAAGGCTTCTTCCAGGCGCTGGCGGGTATCTTCCTGGTCTGCATCTGCCGGCAGATAGCTGCAAACGCGCAGTGGGCCGGACGGGTGGCCTGCGCCATTAGGATCAGGGATGATCTCTGTGGATTCAATGACCACACCGCTCGGAGTGAAACGTGCCATTACCTCAGCGACAGCCTCGGCAAGCTCCCCATCTACCACCAGAGACACTTCCAACCAGTAATTTTCAGACACCAAAGATCTCTTTCAGCCGGTCCAGAATGCCGCTTTCTTGTGGGAGGACTTCGCTGCCAAGGCTCTTGGCGAGCTGTTCGAATAACTGGCGTTGTTCGGGTGTCAGGCTGCGTGGAATGGCGATGTTCACCACCACCAGTTGGTTGCCGCGTCCGTTTCCACGCAAGTAAGGCACTCCTTTATTGCGCATGATCAGCACTTTACCCGGTTGAACGCCCGCCGGGATTTTTAATTTTTCATCCCCATCGACTGTGGGCACATCCACTTCAGCGCCCAGTGTGGCCTGGGCCACATTGATATCCAGATCCAACAAGATATCATCGTTCTTGCGGCGAAAGAATTTATGCGCTTTCACCTGGATCAATAGGTACAAGTTTCCGGTCGGCCCGCCGTTGGTACCTGGCTGTCCTTCGCCCGCCAGGCGAATCTGGTTGCCGGTATCCAAGCCTGCGGGAATGCTCACCACCTTTTTGCGTGTTTTGCGCTCCAATCCGCGCCCACTGCAGGTATGGCAAGGGTGCGAGATCGTTTCACCTTGTCCACCACAAGCCGGGCAGGTTGCCACCTGCACCATCGATCCCAAGATAGTCTGGCGCACCTGGCGCACTTCTCCGCTGCCTTTGCAGGTTGCACAGCGTGCCGCCGAAGTGCCGGGTTCTGCTCCTTTACCCTGGCAGGTAACGCAAACCTCATCACGCGTAAACTCAATTTCTTTTTCCACGCCAAAGACTGCCTCTTCAAAAGTCAGATCGACTTTGAGCTGCAGATCGGCGCCGCGGCGGGGCATGTTACGACTGCGTTGCTGAGAACGCCCAAAGCCTCCCAGCCCGCCTAAAAACTCCTCGAAAATATCCGCAAAGTCTACTGTGAAGTCTGGCATACCGCCGGTGCCTTGCACCCCGGCATGGCCATAACGATCATACGCGGCGCGTTTATCGTTATCAGAAAGCACGCCATAGGCCTCGTTGATTTCCTTGAAGCGCTCCTCGGCGTCTGGTTCCTGGCTGACATCAGGATGGTATTTGCGCGCCAGGCCGCGGAAAGCAGACTTTACGTCATCCTGCGAGGCGGTATGCGGTACACCCAATACTTCGTAATAATCGCGCTTGCTCATATCCCTATAAATCTATTGGTTGGCTCTGAAAATCCAGAGCCAACCAGAATCTTACGGTCAAGACCGTTTGCTTTCACATCAGCCTGTGATCAGGCGCTGCGAAATTCTCCATCAACCACGTCTTCGGGACCATCAGATGGGCCATCGGATGGACCTTCTGATGGTCTGCTGCTGCCTTCGGGAGCTGGGCCTGATCCGGCTGCCGGGCCGCTTTGTTGGTATGCGGCCGCGCCAATTTGCTGCACCACCCGATATAGTTCTTCCGTCGCACTGTTGATCTGGGCGGCGTCTTCGGATTTTAAGGCCTCCCGCACCTTGCTTACCTGGGTCTCTACCTGGCCCTTGATATCGGCAGGCACCTTGTCGCCCAGGTCGCGCAGCGCCTTTTCAGAAGTATAAATGGCGTTATCGGCCTTGTTGTGCGCCTCGATCAACTCCTTGCGGCGTACATCCTCGGCGGTGTTCGCTTCAGCATCTCGGCGCATGCGCTCTACTTCAGATTGGCTCAAGCCAGAAGAAGCCGTAATGGTAATATGCTGGCTGCGGCTCGTTGCTTTATCCAAAGCGGTCACTTTGAGAATACCATTTGCATCGATATCAAACGTTACTTCGATCTGCGGTACACCTCGCGGCGCCGGCGGAATGCCATCCAGGTTAAACCTGCCCAGCGATTTGTTGTCGGTTGCCATGGGACGCTCGCCTTGCAGTACATGGATTTCCACTTGCGGCTGATTATCGGTAGCCGTAGAAAAAACCTGGCTGCGCCGGGTGGGGATGGTCGTGTTGCGCTCGATGAGCGGGGTAGCAACGCCGCCCAAGGTTTCCACAGAAAGGGTCAGGGGCGTCACGTCCAGCAGCAAGATGTCCTTAACATCGCCACCTAAAACGCCGGCCTGGATCGCCGCACCGATTGCTACGACCTCATCAGGATTAACGCCCTTGTGAGGCTCTTTGCCGAACATCTTACGCACGGCTTCTTGCACCGCGGGCATGCGGGTCATGCCGCCCACCAGGACCACCTCA
>CAZVRZ010000079.1:0-17214 GCA_964629965.1 uncultured Anaerolineaceae bacterium | reverse complement strand
TAATATCTGAAGGGTTCAACCCTGCATCCTTAAGCGCCTGGCGGACTGGTCCGAGTGATCGTTCAACCAGGTCTGCGGTCAGTTGCTCCAGGCGAGACCGGCTTAATGTTTTTACCAAATGCTTGGGCCCAGAGGCGTCTGCCGTCACGTAAGGCAGGTTGATCTCGGCCTGCATCAGGGTAGATAGTTCGATCTTGGCTTTTTCGGAAGCTTCTTTCAAACGCTGCAGCGCCTGGCGATCCTTGCGCAGGTCAATGCCCGCTTCTTTCATAAATTCTTCTGCCAGGTAATCGATGATGCGCTGATCGAAATCGTCGCCGCCCAAGAAGGTATCGCCGCTGGTCGAGCGTACCTGGAAAACGCCATCACCTACATCCAGGACAGAAATATCAAAAGTACCCCCGCCCAGGTCGTAGACCGCAATCACCTCATCCTTTTTCTTGTCCAGGCCGTAGGCCAGGGAAGATGCCGTCGGTTCGTTGATGATCCGCAGCACTTCCAGCCCGGCGATCTTGCCGGCATCTTTGGTCGCGTTGCGCTGTGCATCATTGAAATAAGCCGGCACCGTGATCACGGCCTGGGTCACTGTTTCGCCCAGGTATGCCTCTGCGTCTGCTTTGAGCTTGCTCAAGATCATGGCAGATACTTCCGGTGGTGAATATTCGCGTCCATCCAATACCACCCGGATATCACCGTTGGGGGCTTTCGTGATTTTATATGGAACACGCGAAAGGGCGCGCTGTACTTCTGGGTCTTCGTATTTACGTCCCATGAAGCGTTTGATCGAGAAAACGGTATTTTCTGCATTCACTACCGATTGGTTGCGGGCTACCCGCCCGACCATCCGTTCATGATTTTTGTTGACCGCTACTACAGAAGGTACGAGCCGCTCGCCTTCAGCCGAAGAGATAACGGTTGGCTCGCCGCCTTCCATCACCGCAACAACAGAATTAGTAGTACCCAGATCAATACCAATGATTTTTGCCATATAATCTCTCCTAATAATTGAAAGTTTGTTCCAGGTTGATCTTAGAATTCTTTCGCGCGTTTACCTTGCCACGCGCACACGCGCCGGGCGCAGTACCCGGTCGCCCAATTGGTAACCTTGCTGCACAACGCCAATGATCTGCCCGCTTTCGTGGTTGGGGCTATCCTCATGGGAAATGGCTTCGTGCATGTTCGGGTCGAAGAACTTACCTTCGGTCTCGACCATCTTCACTCCTTCGGCCTCTAATAGAGCCAAAAGCTTGCGATAGATCAGATCGATTCCCTCAGCCCAACTTGCTCCAACGCCTTCCTTGGGACGATTTTGCAGCGCGCGATCCAGATCGTCGGCGATATCTAGATAACGTTTCACCACGCTGGCAGTAGCAGTTTGTTGAGCAAGGACCTGGTCGCGTTCAACACGTTTCTTGTAATTGGCGAAATCGGCCACTGCTCGTCGCCAGCCATCCAGGTTCTCCTCAGCTTTGCTTCGTTCGGTTTCCAGCTCAATCTGCAGCGCTTCCAACCTGGCATTACCGGCCTGTTCTGAAACGGTTTCTACCACGACCGGTTGTTCAGCCTGCATGGAAGCATATTCATCGGCTTCTGTGACTATTGTCGATCTTTTCTTTCGTGGCATATTATTTTCTACTACTCCTTGTCAAACAGTGGATAAATGAGCAACTCGATCACTCCGCCAGCATTTCGACGACCAGATCGCTCAATAAGCCTGAAACAAAACGTACAGTTGAAACTGTACGCCCATAAGCCATGCGGGTGGGGCCAAGCACGCCCAGGGCGCCGGTCACCTGGCCCGGAGCGCCATAACGCGCCAACACCATGGAACACTCTCGCAGCTCTTCCCATTCGCCTTCACCGGCAATCAATACCTGCACGCCCTCGCCGCCGCTTAAGACGGTTCGCTCGAGCAAATCTTCCAGGAAAGGCCTTTCTTCGAGCACGCGCAGTGCCTTGCGGGCCGTCTCCGATTCAACGAATTCCGGTTCGGCAAGTACATTCGTCAGGCCGTCGCGGTAAACTTCACCGGTCAGGTGAGTGCCAACGCTTTCCATACCATCTCGAATAAGCTTGATCACATCTTGTTCCAGAGCATCCAGTTGAGCATCGATCTGCCCAATGCTTTCCCAATCCAATCCCTGGCACACTTGGTTGAGATGGTTGGCTGCTGTGCTCAATTGTTCCTGGGACACAGGCTCTGCCAGCGACAGCATTTGCTGGCGCACATCGCCCTCCGACAGTACCAGCACCATCAACACCTGGCGACCGCGTGTTGCGATCAGTTCCAGGTGCTTGAAACGCGCCGTTTCAGGGCGCGGCGAGGTAACCAGTGAAGCCCCTTGGGATTGGTATGCCAGCACAGAAGCTGCCAGGCGCAGCCAATGATTGATATTTTGTCCAGCCTGGTAAAACTGGTGAGTGATTGTACGCTTTGTGGTGAGTGGCAGATCGGTCTGTCCCATTAACTGGCGCACAAAATAGCGGTAACCTTCCTCGGTAGGGGCGCGCCCCGCAGAGGTGTGCGGCTGCCGCAGATAGCCGGCGTCGGTCAGATCAACCATTGCATTGCGTACCGTCGCAGGGCTGATCCCCAGCGTGTACCGGTCGACCAGGTGCTGTGAGGCCACCGGCTGGGTATTTTCCACGTATTCGTGGATCACCAGGGCCAGAACCAATTTTTGTCGTTCGCTTAGCTCATTCATCGCATTTCTTTCCAAATTTTAGCACTCTCGGGTCGAGAGTGCTAAAAGCTGCCTCTTTGATGATACCACGAGCGGAAAAGAACGTCAAGTTATCCATAACTGCCGAGCGCTTTTCTCAACGTTGGAATTTGGGATATAGCGGGGTGCAAAGACACCCTGCTATATCCCAAATCCGCCCTTCTCTCCCCTCCGGCTATGCACTCGCCTGATAATCGGTGTACAATGATGTGGAGTGCAGTGCACAACACCATCGAATCCCCCGGAGAGTGTTGATGAATATCACCTCAACAGTGAGTCAGCAGGTGGAGGAAGCTTTGCTGGATGCCTTTCCCGATCGTGGCAGCCTGGAACGGATGGTCAGCCATGGCCTGGGGGAAAACCTGGCTGCTATCACCGGGGGTGCGAATCTAACCCAAATTATTTTTGAGCTGGTCCGGTGGGCTATCGCTCAAAACCGGCTGAGGAGTCTCATCCGAGGGGCGCGTCAAGTAAATCCCAGGAATGCTCTGCTGTTGCAAGTGGAAAGACTATTTGCAGGACACGCATCCACCGAGTTCGTCAATCGCGCAAACGAATTAGCACAGTTGAATCCCACGAACCTGAAATCATTTTCTTCTCCATATACTTTGGTTTATGCGCCAGCCGGGTATGGAAAAACTTACTTGCTCGACCGCCTTATCAACTGGGCCTTAGGGAATCATCGACTGCGCGAACAGTGGGCTTTTCGCTACATAGATTTCAAACAAGAAGCGACCACCGGTCATTTCATCAAATCCTTGTGGGGAAACGATTACCGCATACCGGACGAGGCAGAATACGACTCGATTTGCGACTTCATTTTACAGGAGTTGGCATCTCCCATAGGAAACCAAAACGGTAGGAAATCAGTCCTGTTGATTTTAGATTCGTTCGAACAGGTTGGCCCTTTTACGTCTTCCTGGCTGTACGAACTCTTCACCAGGCTTTTTGAGCGAACTTTTCAGATGCAGGCTTATTGCATTCGCATCATCCTCTCTGGCCGAAACCTCAATGATTTCTGGGAAGGCTTCGATTACTGCAGGCCCAGGCCGCCGCTGCCTCTGCGAGTTAGGTTAACGCCTTTTGATATCCATCCCATTCAAGAGCTGGTCGCTGCGCGTGCTAAGGCGAGAGGCATTACCCTGCCACCCGGTCAGGTGATTGAAATGGCCGAGGAGATCGAATATACCAGCGGCGGTCATCCCAAGGCCATCCGCAACCTGGTAAACGAATTAGATGAGCGCGGTTTTGCCATCGGCCCGGTTCCAAAGTATTTCTCTGATCACCGCGCCAAACTTGTCAAAAAATGTGTCTTACCCATTGCGGATGAACTCCTGAGTGATTTGGATGAAGAACTTCAGCGCATCATCCGCTCTTTGAGTGTTTTTCGTATGGTGAGCGGTGTTATTACGCTGAGAGAACTGATGGAGAATGGGCAGTTACCGCCAGGAGCGGAAGATATGCGGATTCTGAGCAGGTTGCTTGATAAGCAGATTTTATCCGCCCCGACGGGCATCACAGACCCATTTTACCGGGGTGATTTGATCCGCCGGGTACTCTCGATTTGTATGCAATATGGATTCAGAGATCAATACCGGCAGTGTAACCGGATCGCTCTAAATATGTATGAGAAATGGGCTTATAAGAAAGTCGTGCTGGATCCCATCGTTGAACGCATACTGCCCCTGGTTTCACCGCTCGAATGGCTGTACCATGCCCTCAAGCACAAAAGCATCGCCGCACGCAGCATGAAGCATGATTTCGATGCTCTTCTCAAGGCATTAAATATCGATCTGGCTGGAGATGCTCTGGCTGCCGAAGGCCTAATCAATGGTATTAAACAGGATTCTGAGTTGTGTTACCTGATCCGGCGCGATCCGGATCGGGAGTTTCTTTTCTTGATCGAGGATAATGCGGGCCAGTATTAAATTTGTCACATTGCTTGTGGCCGTTCAGATAACTTAGGAAAGGATGATGCTATGGCCAATTTTGATATCTTTGTAGGCAGAGATTTACAGCTGTCGCGCATCAAAGATATTGTGGAAGATCCAAAGCCTTCCACGCGTATGATCGTGGTCGATGGCGTTGGTGGTGTTGGGAAAACGTTCTTGCTTCAAAAACTAGCCAGGGAATACGAAGAGAACCCCGGCTATGCCGTTGATTACTATGACCTGGCCATTCATCCACCCGGCAACGTCCGTGAAGCTACCCATCTTGCTGAGACCCTCGGCTGGGAAAATTTCCCCAAGTTTTCCGAGAAGATCAACGATCTTGCCAGCGGTATTGATATTACCGATGTTGATCTTTTTGATAAAGAAATCGAAGCGATCCATGTGGGTATTGCCGAGTTGGCACATTTTCTCGGAGATAGGAAACTTCTTCGCCTGGTGGATACGCTCGAAGCGTCTTTGCCGGCTCGCAGCGGTGAACGAGAGTTCTACCAGCTTGCCAGCTGGCTGCCCAATGCAGTCTTTATCATGGCTGGTCGAAATGCAAAGAGTTTCTTACCTGCTTTCCAGCAAAGTTTTGGTAAAGATCATGTGACTTACATTGAGCTGAAGGGATTCTCTCTCAACGAGTCCAAAGAATTCTTCCGCCAAATAGATGACGGCAGCCTGATCAATCCCAAGATGCGCTCCAAGCTGCATTTCCTGACAGATGGCAGCCCGATCTTGCTTTCGCTGGCTACAGAGTGGTTGCAGCATGATATCCCGCTGCCCGAAATGACCAAGTATTCTAAAAAAGATTTGAAGTCGCTCCCCGAAATTCAATTGAGTAGCTTGAAGGAGGATTTTAGATTCGAACTGGTAGACCGAGTGCGCCGCTTGCGGACTCCAATTGACGAGGCTATTCTCTACATGGCGCAAATCACCAAGCGGTTTAACGCCCAGATCCTATCTATTTTGCTGAATGTTCCTTTAGGTGAAGCCCAGCAGCATTTGGTGCAGATTTCCGAGCTCTCATTTGTTCGTTATAACCCAACCCAGGCCACCCGCGAATGCCGTCTCCATGATGAGATGAGAAACCTGGTTATCCGCTACGCCTGGCCTACCGTGGATGCCAGTGGAGAAATGCGTCAAAAGATCACTCGCCAGGTGATCGATGATTACTATCTACCGCGCATTCGCCGGCTTTTCGAAGAATCCATTGTTCAACCCCCCCCCGATAAGAAAATTGTCCACAGGGTGTTCATCGGGGAGAACGAATGGGAGCAGTGGCGGCTGGAAGCAGAATGTTTGCATTATTACTTGAAGCTGAGCCTGGATGATGGCCGGGCGTATTTCAACGAACGTTACTCGATTGCCCGGCGGAACAGACACCTGCTGCGCATCCAATTCTTGATCGATGAATTGAAAGCCTCTGGCTCTATTGAAATGTTGGATTTCATTTCGATCAGAAACGCCGAACAATGCCGGTTGTTGGGCGATGAACCCCAAGCCCAGGTAATTTGCGAGCAACTGCTGCAAAAGCCAGATCTTACCGAAGAAAATCGCGTCAGTGTGTATAACATCCTTGGACAGATTTTTACTTATCGGAATATTCAAAAAGCGGAAGAACATTTTAGAGCAGCCTTGGAGCTTGCCCAAAAGCGACAGGACAAGAAGACCATGGGGGTGTTATACAATAACCTTGGCCAGTTATACAGAAATGCCAGCCAGTTGGATGATGCCATTCGTAATTACCAGGCAGCCATTGCCTGCAGCCGTGTAACCAATGATCTTGCTATTGAAGCCTCGGCCACCAATAACCTGGCGTTTGTCTATCGCTTGCAATCTAACCTGGCTGAGGCCGAGTCGCACTGCGACCTGGCGATGACTTATCGGAAGAAACTTGGCCTCGAGCGCGACCTGGCCTATAGTTATCTGACCAAAGCCGAGATTGCCCGCGACAATAGCGACCTGGAAAGCGCCGAATACTATACCAAGCTGGCTCTGCGTACCCTGGATAAAATTGACGACCGGCGGGGGCAGATCATGGTTTATCGCTTCCTGGCGAATATCGAGAGGCATCGCAGCAATTTCGAACAATCCGAAGCCTTCTTGAACAAGGGAATAGCCCTGGCGCGTGAAATAGGGGATGAAATGTCGCTTGCCAGGCTGTATCATGTATATGGGCAGCAGCAGCGTCGTTATGCGCTTTCCACGCTCAAAGATTATGACCAGGCTGAAACAAAAGCCCAGGTTGAGCAGATCCTTTCCAATGCGTTAGAGCATTTGAAGACCAGCCAGGTGTTCGCCGAAAAATATGGCGATCAAAGATTGTTGAGCCACAATAAGTTGGAGATGGCATTGATCCTCTCTTTGAGCCGCAAAGATGATGATGAACTGCACCGTCTGTTGGAAGACGCCTGGCACGATGGAGAAAGATTGAAGGATGAGGTATTGAAAGGTCATGTGATGGAGGTTAAGGGTGACTTGCACCTGAAAGAGCAGCGTTATTCCCAGGCCGCCGACCAATTTGGGGAGGCTGCAATGTTGATGGAAAAATACCCTAGCCGCGAAACGAATCACTTCTTCGACAAGATGCGCGAGCGTATCATGGACATCCAATTATCCGAAGATGGCAGGCTATCTCTGGCAAAAGGGATGCTGGAGCATCTTCCTCAGATGACTGTCAATCAAAAAATGCGCTCATTGCAGTCCTTGTGCCGAAGAATATTGGAATAGAAGGATAGCGAGGTAGCTAACATGAGGGTCGTATTAACAGACCGCCTGGACGCACAATGGCTGCAATCCAGATCACTCGTGGAAATTACAGAATGTGACTGTGATTGTGATTGCGATTGTGCCTGCCCAACCGATGACTCGTCCATTTCTTATCTAAAAACACCCGTTGCTTATTACCTGGAGTTGACGCCGGTTTGCAATAACCGCTGTCCGGGCTGCGGCAATCTTTATGCGGCGCAGCGCCAGGCCCTTTCCCGGGCATTGGATGGTGTGGAATGGGTCCGGCTGATCAGAGATCTCTCGTCTCACGCCTATCAATTTCGCTTGACTGGAGGCGAGCCTACCCTGCACCCTGCTTTTGCCCAAATAATTCAGACGATTGAGACAGTGGGCATCCCTTTCAGGATTTTTAGCAATGCGCGTTGGTCTCATCCCGCTCAAATGATCCGGCTGCTAACCCAAAACAAGCGCCTCGAAGGATTATTGATCTCTTTGCATGGTCCAGATGCTGTTACCCACGATGCTTTCAGTGGTGTCCCCGGTTCGTTCGCTGAGACCACTGCCAATATCCAAAGAGCCGTCGCTGCCGGATTGGATGTGGCTGCCAGTATGGTGATCACTACCCACAATTGGCATTTGGTTCCAGAGACCCTTGCCACAGCCCAGAGTCTGGGCGTCAATCACCTGGTATGCAACCGCCTGATCGAAGTGCAGCCGGCCCCGCTATCGCCAGATCAACGCCAGCTCAGACATGCCGTGCGTAAAATAAACGAACTGCGCCAGGCCGGCCTGCCCATCCGGTTTGGTAATTGCATTCCGCAGTGTTTTGAGCTTTCATCTTCTGTTGGGTGCATGGCAGGCAGTACGTTTGCTACCGTCGATCCGTGGGGGCGGGTTCGCCCTTGCAACCACGCCCCGCTCTTGGCTGGCGATTTACGTTCTCAGGCGATTGGGGAGATATGGAACGGGCCGGTTATGCGCTATTGGCGGCAGCTTACGCCCTCTGCCTGTGCGGCCTGCGCAGCCTACTCTGCCTGCCGCGGCGGGTGCCGCGCCCAGGCCCTGTTGTCCGAAGAAACGCACGATCCTCTCATGCGGCAGCCGCTGCCCGCTCAGCCTGGCGCCGAAAAGGCTCCTGAGCTTTCCCTGTATGCTGGTTTGAGGCCGGTCATTCAGGGCGACCGGCGCCTGGAAGAGAACCAAATCTATTTAGTTTGCAAAGGGCGCGTGACCCGGGTTCCATTGGAGTATCAAGCGCATGTAGCCTGCCTGGATGGAACGCTCACCCTGGCGCAGATCAAGGATTTTTGGGGCGATCAGGCCCTGGATTGGATAGGCGATCTCTACCAGCGGGCTTTCATCGATTGGTCTTGATCAAGGCCGGCGAAATCGGCCATGGACCATCTCGGTAAAAACCTCGAAGCAATCGCCGGGCGGGCCGGCTTGAGTACCGTTGTCTTTGAATTGGTCAAATGGGCCAAAGCGCAAGGCAGGCTGGACCAACTCATCAGCGCCTCCCAGGCTGAGAACCCTGGCAATGAACTGCTAAGGAAATTAGGGCGCACAGCCGCAAGCTGCGGGCAGCCAGCGGATGCTCCTTTCTCCGGTCAAAAATCATCCACCATGGTCATCGTTCAAGGGGATATCAAAATTACCGGCGGGGATATGAATGTTGCCGGTGAGAGTATTGAGAAAAACAAAACCAAAGGCAAGTCTTCGTGATATAGAGCCGCGCTGTTTTTCGTCGTCCGCGGCCCCTTGCCTAGCAGATGAAGCTATTCAATGGGGACGAGTTTTTGTTATCGTTCACGTGAACGTTGACGAAAACATTCCCAAACGCTATAATGATAACAAATGACAGGCTTGGTTTTTTAACATGATCGATAAGAATATCTCTAAGAAAAGTACCATCAAAGATGTGGCCCGCATTGCCGGAGTCTCAACGCAGACTGTGTCGCGTGTGATCAATAACCGCCCCGATGTATCTGCCGAGACGCGTACCCGTATCCAGGCCATTATTGCCGAGTTGGGTTACCAGCCCAGCGCCCTGGCGCGTAGCCTGATCCATCAGCGCAGCTACACCCTGGGAGTCATTATTGCCGGTTTGAAATATATCGGTATTTCCCAAACCCTGGCCGGCATAGCCGGTGAATGCGAGAGTTCCGGTTACTCGCTCTTGCTAAAAGAGTTGTCCCGTTTTGATCTACCCGATCCACAACCGGTTATCCAGGAATTGCTCTCGCACCAGGTTGAGGGCATCATCTATGCCATCCCTGAGATCGGTGATAACTGGGCCAATTTGCGCAGGCAGTTGGGTTCACTCTCAACGCCCATAATCTATCTGAAAGGCGAAGCCCAACCAGGATATCTCACCATCGCGGTGAATAACCTGGGCGGCGCTTGCCTGGCAACAAGCCACCTGGTCGAACAAGGCCGCAGGCGTATCGCTCATATTTCCGGCCCGCTCGATTGGTGGGAAGCTCGCCAGCGCCAGCAAGGCTGGCGAGATGCTTTACAACAAGCCGGTCTGCCTGCCGCAGAAAACCAATGCATTGAAGGAAATTGGTCTTCATCCAGCGGCGACAAGGCGTTCCGGCGTTTGTTGGAAAGCTATCCACAAATGGATGCCGTTTTTGCCGCCAATGACCAAATGGCCTTGGGCATCTTGCATGTAGCCCACCAGCAAGGGCTGCGCGTTCCTGATGATTTGGCGGTCATCGGTTTCGACGACCTGTTTGAAGCCTCCTATTTCACCCCGGCGCTGTCGACTATCAGCCAGGATCTCAACTTGCTAGGCCAGTTGGCTGTGCGCAAGATTGTGCAAATGCTGAGCCCTGAAGTCCTCTCGCCAGAGCCTGCCCTTGCCGACACCATCACTTTGCAACCATCCCTGGTAGTACGTGCCAGCACGAAGCAAGACCAAGGTTTGGGGCTGCGAATTCCTGGTTGACAGTGAAATGAATATATGATAAAGTTGCACCCAATGTTTGTCCAGACAACTCTCACCAAACGACTGCCTTGCTCTCCCCGTTGCCCGAAGCGCTTTCAAAGGCCTTCGGACTTTTGGATTAGATAAGCAGCGCGTATCAGCCTGGCAGCACATCTAATCGCATGAACCGAGGGCCTCCAACCAGAGGCCCTCGAATTTTTTTGTCAAAGGAGAAATAATATGTCCACCAATTGTCCTGAATGCGACGCCATGATTGAGCTTTTCGATGCTGTTAAAAACGAAATCGTTGTTTGCCCTGATTGTGGAGTTGATCTGGAAGTGATCGAGATCGTTCCTGAGTTACAACTGGAACTGGCTCCCATGGAAAGCGAAGATTGGGGCGAGTAGCTCCAATCTTCGCCAAAGAACTGGGAAGAGCGTGATGTGCTTCTCCAGACTTTTGCATAATTTCAACCAAAAATGAAAATAGGTGTCCTGCTCTCTCGCGTGCGCGTTGAGGAGAAGTGGTTGTTTGAGGCTTTCAATCAGCGCAGCGTAACCTATGAAGTGATTAACGATCGTGATGCCTGCTTCAACCTGGACCAACCCAGGGAATGGCTGGCATATTCGGCCGTTTTGGAACGCAGCCTGTCATACGGGCGCGGTCTCTATGCCTGCCAGGTGTTGAATGCCTGGGGAATCCCGACCATCAATATGGCCTCTGTCGCCAGTCTTTGCGGTGATAAGCTGCTCACTTCGGCAGCCCTCAAGAAAGCCAATATCCCTCAGCCTGGCTTGCGCGTGGCCTTCACGCTTGAAAGCGCCTTGCAAGCTATGGAAGAAATGGGCTTCCCCGTTGTGTTAAAACCTCTGGTGGGTTCTTGGGGACGCATGGTGTCCAAGATCAATGATCGCGATGCGGCAGAAGCCGTTTTGGAACACCGTGAGGTACTGGGAAATTACCAGCATAACATCTTCTACATCCAGGAATATATCCAGAAACCCGGACGCGATATCCGCGCCTTTGTCATTGGAGATGAAACGATCGTTGCCATCTACCGCTCGTCTCAACACTGGATCACCAACACCGCCCGTGGCGGCCAGGGATCGGTTTGCCCGGTAACGCCCGAGCTGAACGAGCTGTGTTTGGCCACTGCTCGAGCGGTTGGCGGCGGGGTGCTGGCAATCGATGTCTTGGAAGATGAACAACGCGGCATGCTGATCAACGAAGTCAACCATACGATGGAATTCCACACCACTGTCCCACTGACCGGGGTGGATATTGCCGGCAAAGTGGCGGACTACGTGGTTTCGGTTGGCCGGCGCCATGATAGTGGAGAGTAACTTATGACCATCCAGGAACTTGAATCACAATATACTTCCGGGGTATACACCAAACGTCCCATCGCAATCGTGCGCGGCCAGGAAGCCACTCTGTGGGATAGCGAAGGAAACGCCTACATCGATTGTGTTGGTGGGCAAGGAGCATGCAATATTGGGCATGCCAACCCTGCGGTTGCAGAAGCCATCGCGCGGCAGGCACAGACCTTGATCACTTGCCCCGAGATGTTTTACAACGACCAGCGCGCTCGCCTGGTAGAAAAGCTGGTCAGTATCGCTCCCGGCAATTTGAAGCGGGTTTTCCTAAGCAATTCTGGCACTGAAGCCGTCGAAGCTGCTATCAAGTTTGCCCGCTTGAAGACTGGGCGCACCGAGATCGTTGCCACCATGCGCGCTTTTCACGGGCGGACGATGGGAGCGCTTTCGGCTACCTGGGAAAAGAAGTACCGGGAGCCTTTCGAGCCGCTGGTGCCGGGTTTCAAACATGTGGCCTACAACGACCTGGCCGCCCTGGAAGCGGCCATAAGTGATCAAACTGCTGCCGTGCTGCTCGAGATCGTGCAGGGAGAGGGCGGCGTGCGGCCTGGAACGCCCGAATTCTTACAGGGCGCGCAAAAGCTCTGCCGCCAGCGCGGCGCAATGCTGATCATCGATGAAATCCAAACCGGCTTTGGTCGCACCGGAAAATTATTTGCCTGCCAACATGCTGGTCTGGAGCCGGACCTGCTCTGCCTGGCAAAATCGATCGGCGGCGGTATTCCGATGGGTGCCACGTTGATGGGCGAGCGCATCGGGCAGCTTCCTCCCCAGGTGCATGGCTCTACCTTCGGCGGCAACCCTCTGGCTTGTGCGGCCTCCCTGGCAGCCATCCAGTACATCGAAGACAATGAGCTTGCCGACCGAGCTGCCGAACTGGGCACCTGGTTCCTGGCCCGCCTGTCTCGCATCCAGTCTCCGCTCATCCGCGAAGTGCGCGGCCTGGGTTTAATGGTCGGTATCGAGTTGAAGCAAAAAGTAACCCCCTATTTACAGGCGCTCATGTCCCAGGGCGTGTTGGCATTGCCGGCCGGCCTGACGGTCATGCGTTTCCTGCCCCCTCTGGTCATCACCCAGGCGCAATTGGCGCACGTTGCCGATGCTGTCGAGTTGGTTCTGAACCAGTCGCTGCCAGAATGAATCCAGGCCCGGGTGAATATGAGTTTGCCCTGGGCCTTTCTTTAGTTTGAATTGTGGAGTACCAAACGATCATGGACGCTGAGCCTTTCCGTTTTTCCCAATACATTCCCCGCCCGCTGGAGATCATTGATACCACCCTGCGAGAGGGACAGCAAACCTCCCTGCTGCACGACCACCATAAATATTTCTTCACCCGTTCTGATAAGGAAGATATCCTCCAGGCGCTGATCCTCTACGGGGTTAAGTTTGTCGAGGTTTTTGCCCCCATTGTCAGCCAACAAGAAAAAGATGACTTTGCTGCCTTGAAGGCCGTGCGCGATGCCCTGATCACGCAAAAAGGTTACACCTTTTTGCTGACTCACGTGCGCTGTCATCCCCGAGATGTAGAGTCTGCCCTGGCAGCCGGCGCAGACGGCCTGAACTTCTATATTGGTACTTCCAACGAAAGCCGGTCTTTCAATCATGGGCGCGACCTGCCCACCATTATCAAAGAATCGCGCACATTGATCGAAGACGTGCGCCGCAACCACCCGGACTTGATCTTGCGTTTCTCCGGTGAGGATGCTTTCCGTACCGACCTGAATGATCTTTTCCGGGTGTATGATGAGATTGCACCGTTTGTTTGCCGCCTGGGTTTCCCCGATACGGTAGGTATTGCCACCCCAGGAGAGGTGATAGCCCGCCTGGAGGCCCTGACCAGGCGTTACCCAGACATGGAGTTCGAGGGCCACTTCCACGATGACCGTGGCTTTTCACTGGTCAATGCCCTGGAAGCCTGCCGCAATGGGATGCGCTACATTAACACCACGGTCTTGGGCATTGGAGAGCGTTCGGGAATCACCTCCATTACGGCCTTGCTATTCAACCTGTATATTGACCGGGAATACGATTTTATGGAAGGCTACCACCTGCGCCGCTCATACCCGCTCAATGTGCTGGTCGCAGACAAACTCAAAAAATTGGTACCCTCCAAAGAACCGGTCAGCCTGACCAATCGCACCCACACAGCCGGCGTGCATCAGAAAGCGGTGCTGCGTTCAACCTCTGCTTACGAAGCCCATCCCCTGGATCAATTCGGTGTCAGTGAAACCGACATGTTACTGGGACCGCTCTCCGGGTGGAACGTCATCCATTACTTCCTTAAAGAGATTCGTTATTACCAATTGGGTGAGGCGCTGGCCAAGGAAATTACAGCGACTTTCAAACAGCGCGTCTACTCGCTGGCGCCCGGCGAATCGCCCGAAGAGATCTTGATTGATATTGCTGAAAACCAGTTTGGCCTGGCCAGGTTAGCACTGCCCGAAACCAGGCGCAGCCATATCATCCAACGCCTGGATTCGTCCTCCGAAGCCCCATCGTCCGAAACAGCTCGGGTTGTTGATCAGCCGCTTGCCAATGGCGGCGCACCGGCAGAGGGATCGCATGGGATTCACCTTCGCTGAAAAAGCTTTGGCGCGTGCGGCTGGGTTGGCAAGTGTCACGGCGGGCCAGGTGATCGATGCCCGCCCTGATATTGTCATGTCGCATGATAATACAGCTGCAATCGCGCGCATCTTCCGTTCCATTGGCGTTGAACGCCTCGCCATTCCAGACCGGATTGCCATCGTGTTGGATCATGCCGCGCCAGCGCCAACGCCCCAACATGCCCAAAACCATGCTGAAATTCGCCTCTTCGTTCGTGAACACGGCGTGCGTCATTTCTATGATGTTGGACGTGGCGTGTGCCACCAGGTTTTGAGTGAAGAAGCGGTGATTTTGCCCGGTCAGCTCATCCTCGGCTCCGATTCCCACACCACCCATTATGGTTGGATGGGCGCCTATGGCGCCGGGATCGGGCGCACCGAAGCAGCCGTATTGTGGGCCACGGGCGAGTTGTGGCTGCGCGTTCCCGAAAGCATGCAAATCACCCTCTCGGGATCATTACAACCTGGCGTTACAGCCAAGGATGTCTGCCTGTACGTGATCGGCCAACTCGGCGCGGAAGGCGGGCTGTACCAATCGGTCGAATGGCAGGGGCAGGCCATCGATGAACTCAGCTTGGATAGTCGCATGGTAATTCCCAACATGATGGCCGAGTTGGGCGTCAAGAATGCTTATCTGCCGCCCAATGAGGCCGTGTTTACTTTCCTGGCTCAAAAAAGAGCTTGCCAGGCCGGTGAGGTACCTCATCTCAAGCGCCAGATCGAGGCAGCTGCCTTGTACCCTGACGCCGATGCCAGTTACACCGCCTGCCACACCTTTGATAGTCTTACCATCCCACCGATGATTTCGGCTCCGCATCGCGTCGATGCCAGTGCGCCGGTTGCTGCCTTTCAGGGGAGGCCGATCCACCAGGCTTTCATCGGCGCTTGCACCAATGGCCGCCTGGAAGACCTGGCTTTGGCAGCCCAGGTCTTGCGTGGGCAGAGTGTGGCAGCCGGAGTACGGCTGATTGTCATCCCTGCCTCCTCAAAAATCCTGGCCGCTGCCATGCAGCTTGGTTACATCCAGTCCCTGGTAGAAGCCGGCGCCGTGATCGGAGTGCCGGGCTGCGGGCCTTGCATGGGAAATCACCTGGGCATTCTTGCGCCGGGAGAAGTATGCCTCTCGACTGCCAATCGTAACTTCAAAGGCCGCATGGGCCAGCCGGAAGCTGAAATCTACCTGGCCAGCCCTGCTACGGTGGCTGCCAGCGCCCTGACAGGCTGCATCACCGACCCGCGCCAGGTGATGTCGGGATCGGAGATCATCGTATGAATGCTTCATCCATCTTGAGACCTGTCTGCCAGGGAAAAGTCTGGAAATATGGCGATGGCATCAATACTGATATCATCTTCCCCGGCAAATATACGTACACGCTGCGCGAACCGGCTGAGATCGCTGCTCATGCCCTCGAAGACCTGGATCCACAGTTTGCTGCCATGGCTGCTCCCGGCGATATTATTGTGGCGGGGCGTAATTGGGGCAACGGCAGCTCTCGTGAGCAGGCCGTAACCTGCCTGAAATACCGCCAAGTCGCCGCGGTGATCGCCAAATCTTTTGCCCGCATCTATTTTCGCAATGGCATTAACCAGGGCCTGCTGCTGCTGACCTGCCCCGCAGCCGTTGAGGCGGCAGAAACAGGCGACCAGCTCGAGATCGACCTGGACGCCAGCCTGATCCGCCTCAAAGGCAGCCGCTTCTCCTTCCCGCCTCTATCTCCGACTGCCCTGGCGATCCTGGCCGCAGGTGGGTTGGTGCCATACGTGCGCCAAAAACTGGGTATCACCTGCCAGGATGCAGTTTCTTTATCCGATTGAGAGGTTTTTATGACAAACGTAAAGCAAGCTCCGCAAACGATCTGCCTGATCGCCGGTGATGGCGTTGGTAAAGAAGTGATTCCCGCTGCTGCCGAGGTCCTGGCTGCCCTGGGATTGGGCTTGCGTTTTGTGGAAGCGCCTGCTGGTTTCGAACACTTTCAAAAGACCGGCAATGCCATTCCAGATGAAACCCTGGCAGAGGTTGCTTCTGCGGGTGTTGCCTTGTTTGGCGCCACCTCATCGCCTTCCACCGTGGTGGCGGGATATCGCAGCCCAATCCTCGCGCTGCGTAAAGCCTTTGATCTTTACGCCAACCTGCGCCCTTGCTATTCGCTGCCGGGTGATTTCTCTCGCCCGGACCTCGATCTGCTCATTGTGCGCGAAAACACAGAAGGCTTATATTCCGGCCGCGAGCGCCGGGAAAACGATACAGCCATTGCCGAACGCCTGATCACGATTCGCGGCTCGCAGCGGATTGCCCAGGTTGCTTGTGAGGCGGCTCGTCGCCGCCTGGCTGCCGGGCAGCGCGCTGTGCTTACCGTTGTCCACAAGGCCAATGTGCTCAAGCTGACCGATGGCTTATTTCGCGAAACCTGCCTGAAGGTGGCTGCGCAATATCCTGAACTGACGGTTCAAGAGATGCTGGTGGATGCGATGGCAATGCGCCTGGTGCGTGACCCACAGAATTTCGATGTGATCGTCACTACCAACTTGTTTGGTGATATCCTTTCTGATGAGGCCAGTGCATTGATCGGCGGGCTGGGTGTTGCTCCTTCTGCCAACCTTGGCGAGCATATTGCCGTGTTCGAGCCGGTTCATGGCTCTGCCCCCGATATTGCCGGGCAGGGAATTGCCAACCCGGTGGGCGCTTTACTTTCTTCCGTCATGCTGCTGGAGCATATCGGACAGCTCCAGGCTGCAGCCCGGCTGCGCCAGGCCGTGCTGGAATGTTTGCGCGCCGGCGTGCTCACTCGTGACCTGGGCGGCTCAGCCAACACAGCCCAGGTCACTCACCGGATCCTGGCGGTATTGTAAAAACTCATCAGAGGGTGTTGAAAAAAGGCAAAGGGTAGAGCCAACCGGCTGAAAAACATCAAAAA
>CAZVRZ010000078.1:0-25292 GCA_964629965.1 uncultured Anaerolineaceae bacterium | reverse complement strand
CATCGTCCTCCGGGTCACGAAAAAACTACTACTTGACCCTGTCATAAAAAGTCGCTATCATACGACTAATAACTCGTAACCAAAGATCCTCCGGCCTCTTCAGAAGAGCGTCCCTCAGGCCAGGCTAAAATGCGGAGCCTGAGTGAAAAACGTTCCGAAACCAGGAAAATCTCTCATAACCCGAAGGTCAGTAGTTCGAATCTGAGCCCCGCTACCTGAAAAAACCATAGCTTGTTGAGCTATGGTTTTTTCGCTCTATCCCGTAACCATCGTCCAGGGAACAGCAATGATTTTATCACCCAGCCGGCGCACCTCGCTCCCACCATGTACCAACAACCCGGCTGAAGCTTGTGGATATTCGGCCAGGAAAGCGCGTAAACCGGACGTATCGCCATAACCAGGATTGGCCGTGCGCTTCACCTCGATTGCCAAAAACCTTCTTCCATGCTCAAAAACAAAATCCACCTCTGTTCCGCTTTGGGTGCGCCAGAAATACAAGCGACCCTGGGGAGTCATCTGGCGCGATAAAACGCGCAAATGATGATAGATGAATGTTTCAAAATATGCCCCCATTTCACGCGCTTGGCGCAGATCGTCTTCCTCATAATAACCGGAAAGAAATACCGCCAGGCCAGTGTCATTCCAAAATGCCTTGGGAGATTTGAGCAGCCGGGTTATATGACTGGTGGTGTATGCAGGCAAGCGTTCAAACATATGCGTGGTTTCAAGCAAGTTTAAATAACGATGAACTGTTGACTGCGACATCTGGGCATCACGCGCCAGCTCAGATTGATTGAGCAGTTGGCCAGAGCGCAAAGCCACCAATTCCATCAGGCGGCGAAAATCGAGCAGCGAGTCAATCTGCGAAACCTGGCGCAAATCGCGCTCCAGGTAGGTGGATACATAACCATCCCACCAGCGCACCCAGGCCTGGGGCGTGGTCAGAGTCAGCAGCGACGGCATCAAACCACGCAGCAGCAAAGGGATTGGGTCTGGCGGAACTACCGGCAGTGCCTGCTCAGCAGGCCAATCTTCAGCCAACAGACGCGACAGCAAATTCGGCGGCTCGGTCCGGTTCACTTCACCCAAGGCCAACGGATCCAGGATGAAATACACCGCCCGTCCAGCCAGACTCTCCGATACCTGGCGCATCAGCAGCAAATTAGCCGATCCTGAAAGCACAAAACGATAGCGGCCGGGGTGACGGTCTACAGCCTGCTTAATGGCCGGCAAAAGCTCAGGAGCCTTTTGAAGCTCATCCAGCACCACCTGCTCTGTGCCCGCCCACAACGCTTCCGGCTCTTGGCGCGCCTGGCGCAAGGCGTTGAAATCATCCATCGAATGAAATCGCCATTCGCGAAACGGCAGCGCATTGAGCAGCAGAGTGCTTTTCCCCACCTGGCGAGCACCGGTCAATACAATTACAGGATGATCCTGGCTGGCATCCTGCAGGGCTGAAGTTAGCCAACGCTCAAAATACACAACGGGCGATGAATGAAAGTTATTCATACCCTGAATAATAGCAAGTTTACAAAAGAAAGTCAAGCAAAAAAAACGCATTCGGCAGCGTGCACCGGACATCCCGGCATGACTGACAAAGGAACCCGAAAGCCCGCGCTGCAATCCCTATTCTCTCAGTAGCCTGGATAGAGACTGCGCATCCGCAATCACTTTTCTGCGGAGACCGCGCAACGAAACCCGAAGAACAAGTCGCCACCGTTTGGGTTAAGGCTGTTGCGGTAGGCAGAGCGCAAGACGAACTCAATATCGTGCCAACTGCCCCCGCGCCGCGCCCGTTCTTCACCGCTTGCCGGGCCGCTGGGGTTGCGCTCTGGCGACTGGCTGTAATAATCACCGCCATACCAATCCGCCGTCCACTCCCACACGTTACCGGCCATGTCATACAGCCCATAGCCGTTGGCGGCATAGCTGCCCACCGCGGTGGTTTCTCCGACACAATCTCCAGCTTCCCCCCCATAGTTTGCCCGCTCGCAGGTGGGCACCTCGTCTCCCCAGGGATACCGCTTATCTTCCAGCCCACCGCGGGCGGCCTTCTCCCACTCGGCTTCCGTCGGCAGCCTTCCACCGCGCCATTGGCAGAATTCTACCGCATCATCCCAACTGACATAGATCACCGGGTACTCTGCATATTTTGCATCGCCATAATAGCTGAGCTGGTTGTAAGAACGGACTTCGGATGGCGGGCGACATACTCCAGCATCCACACAGTCCTGGTAGCGGGCATTGGTCACTTCGTACACATCCATATAGAAAGCATCCAGGTACACGGAGTGGACAGGCTCTTCATCTTCGAACCATCTTTGGCTGCAATCGTTGCGGAATTTCAGGCATTCTGTCATCGCATCTGCAGAACTGCTGCCCATCTGGAAGACTCCGGCCGGGATCAGAGCCATCTTTATACCTCCCAACTCGATGGTGGAGGGATAAGGTGTGGCAGTCGGGGTAGCCGTCAAACTGGGAGTGGGCATAGGCGTGACCGTCCAAACAGGCGCCGGGGTGAGCGTGGGCAGAAGTGTTTCGGTCGGCGCAGGAGGTAGCGTGGGCTGGATTGTATCGGCAGGGACAAGTGTGACGGGCCCGGCAGGTTCGTTCGCCGCTGGGCTGCCCCCCTGGCAAGCAGCTAACAACAGCAGACAAACCAGCAGCGCCGCCAGCCCAACGAACGGGCTGTAAAGTCCCCGCCGTTCGGCTGCAGCCTCTCTTTCGGCCGCCTGGCGAGCCTGTTTTGCATCCTGCGTTTCTAGTTTGGCTTTGCAGGCCTTGACCAGCCCATGCGGCGCATCCCAAAATGAGCCCACATCCACATAGCGCTTCCCCAGCCTCTCGTGCAGTTCATATCTTCCTAATCGCTTCATATTTCGTCTTGCAGACCTCCCAAGAGTTGCTCTTAAACACACCCGAATGGCTTCGTTTTACCATAGGAAACGGAAAATGGCAAACGGAACTCTGTTGAATGTTCAGAATATCATGAAAGAATATACCCCCTTATCGCGGAAAAACAAATATAATAACAATATAATCTATATAAAATTTAGTGGATTTCCTTGGAGATGGCTATGTCATTTAATATTCAATGTATCGATTGCAGTCACAGCACCCCGTATCACCCGAACGACATCCACTGCCCAAACTGCAATAGCCAATGGCGAGAGGCGCTTTACCCTTACGAGGAAATAGCTGCCAGGTTCCCACAAATAATTGCCAGGCGCAAGTTTGACCTTTGGCGGTACAGCGAACTGCTACCGATTCGCAATCTCTACCCCGCCCTGAAGTTGGGCGAAGGTGGAACGCCCCTCATCCATGCCGGAAACCTGGGCGAAATGTTGGGCTGCCCCAATATCTTCATCAAAGATGAACGCCAGGGACCCACCTCTTCTTTCAAAGATCGCCAGGCAGCCGTCACCATTGCTGCGCTCAAAGAAGCCGGCATCACCGAAATGGTAGCTGCTTCGACAGGAAACGTGGCAATAGCCTACTCGGCTTATGCAGCCCGCGCCGGAATCAAACTGTGGGCCTTCGTCACCAGCCTGGTGCCGGAGCTAAAAATGCGGGAGATCGCCCTCTACGGCAGCCAGGTGCTGAAAGTGACCGGCACGTATGACCAGGTCAAGCAAATCGCAGCCGAATTTGCCGAGCAGCGCGGCCTTTACCTGGATCGGGGGGCGCGCACGATCACATCGATCGAGGCCATGAAAACCATTGCCTTCGAAATCGCCGAGCAGCTCACCGAAGAGCTTGGCCCGCCGGACGACCCTGGCGCCATCTGGCGCACGCCTACCTGGTATGTGCAAGCCATCAGTGGTGGGATGGGGCCCATTGGGGTCAGCAAAGGTTTCAAAGAAATGGTGCACATGGGCTTCATTCGCCGTCCCCCGGCCATTGCCGCCATCCAAGCCGAAGGATGCGCTCCCATGGTACATGCCTGGGCGCAAAACAAAGAAGAAGCCGAGGCCGTTATGAATCCCAAGACCCACATTGAAACCCTGGCCACCGGCACGCCAGGACGCGCCTACCCCATTTTGAGAAAGATCCTTAAAGAAGACCACGGCCTGTTCGAAAGCGTTAGTGACGAAGAAGCTTACCGCGCCATGCACATGCTAGCAAAGATGGAAGGAATCTCAGCCGAACCCGCCGCCGCGGTTGCCTTCGCAGGCCTGTTCAAGTTGATCCACGATGGTATCATCCAATCCAACGATGTGATCGTGGTCAACTGCACCGGCCACACCATGCCGGCAGAACCACTTGTGCTGGGTTCCGGTTGGGCACGGGATATCGTCTTACCGCAGAAAGAAGAGAGCCAGCCTCAAGAAGAAGGCCTGCTGGCTGCCCTCAGCCGGGTAGCCCCCGAACGCTTCCCCCGCATCCTCATTGCGGACGATGCAGACGATGCACGCCGCCTGGTTCGACGCATCTTGCAATCCCAAGGCGAATACACCATTTTTGAGGCTGCCAACGGGCGCGAGGCGCTGGAGATCGCCTTCAAGGAACACCCAGATTTGCTGATCTTGGATCTCATGATGCCTGAATTGGATGGCTTCGCAGTCCTGGACAACCTGAAGAACGATCCCGATACAGCCAAAATTCCTGTCATTGTTTCTACCGCCAAAGAATTGACCCGCGATGAAAAGAATCGCCTACAGGGTCAAATCCAGGCGTTGATGCAAAAAGGCGGTTTCATGAGCGATGAACTGCTGGAAGAGGTAAAATCTCTCTTACGATAATTGGTCCGAGTACAGACCGGCTGTGTACAGACCTGGCAAATGGGTGCTACCGATCTCGCACAGCCCGGGCTAGTTTTTTCTACCTGTGCTGATCCACAAACGGACTTGGGACGGTCGACAGACCTGGCGTGAACCGCAACCTGTACACCCGCCGCAATCACCCGTCACTGCCCGCAGATAGCCCGCTCGTTCCAGGTCCGCCAACATAAGCTCAACCATCGCCTGGCTGATATTCAAACGCCGGGCCAGCATCGTTGGAGTTGCCAATTCTTCTTTGGAAACAATCTCAAGCAGTTCCTGGAGCATGTTCATACGCCAACCCCCAACCAGGTCGCGCCCTGGTAAATCAGAATCCCAACTCCCATCGAAATAACAAACAGGGTGACGACGGAGAAGAATGTCCAGCCCCATGAGCGGGTTTCCTGGTGCAAAGTCGAGACCGTTGCCACGCAAGGGATGAACAGGATTTGCACTGCCAGGAATGCCAGCGCCGCAGCCGGAGACAGTTGATGGCCAATAATATCTCCCAATGCCATTCCTCTTGCTCCCGCCGCAAACAACACTGCCAGGGTGGGGATCGTGTTTTCTTTACGCACTACGCTTGTCAGCAGCGCCACCATCATGCGCCAATCTAGTCCCATCAATTTACCCAAGGGAGCCATCCCTTGACCCACTTTCGCCAGGTAACTTGTTTCGATATGACCACCCGGGTATGTGGACAACCACCATAAGATCACTGACATGACAAGGATAACACCCCCAGCTCCTTTTAAGAAATCCACCACTCGCTGCCACACTCCCAACCCAATCCGGCGCAGATCCGGAGCGTGATACAACGGCAGTTCCATGATAAAAGCCGCTTGCGTATCTCGAAAGAAAAACCGGTGCAGGCCAATTCCTATCACAGCCAATACGAACAGCGCCAACCCTATCAATCCAAAGACTACCAACCCGGCCCATTGTCCAAAAAACACCGGCGCCAGCAGCACAATCACAGACAAGCGCGCCGTGCATGGCATCAGCGGCGTAACCAGCAGGGTCGTCAGCCGGCCTTTAGGCGATTCGATGATGCGCGCACCCATCATGGCAGGCACGTTGCAGCCAAAGCCCAGGAATAACGGTAAAAAGCTCTTACCATGCAGCCCCATCCAGTGCATGTAACGGTCCATTACATAGGCCGCTCGCGCCATGTAACCGACGTCTTCAAGCAGCCCCAAAGCAGCAAAAAACAGGATCAAGATCGGCAGTAAAGTCAACACTGTACCCACTCCGATGATGATTCCGTCTGCCAGCAAGCCTCCCAACCATTGTGACTTCCCACTCAACTGAATGCTCATCCAATCTGCTGCCCGCACCACGTAACCTTCTAACCATGCCTGGATCGGCGCTCCAATAACAAAGACCAGCGAGAACAGCAGGCCCAATGCTGCCAAAAGTATCAACAATCCCCACAACGGGTGGGTTGCCAGGCGGTCGATCCGGTCAGTCAGAGTCAATTGCCCCAGCTTCGGACGTACCACAGCCGCCCGCACCATGCGCCCAATCCATTCATAGCGGCCACTTGCTACTGCCAGGTAAGCATCATCGTGCTGCGCCAACAACGTTTCCACCGCTTCCCATCCCGCCCCCAACGCCGTTTGCATTAGCCCTGTAATCTCCGCGTCGCCTTCCAACAGTTTCATGGTCACCCAGTCGGGCGGGTATGGAGCAGGCGTCTTACCAATCACCCGCTGCAAAATCTCATCGAACACCGCCTTGTGATCCGCCTGGATCTCGGGCCGGTTAGGAGCCCTTTCAGGCGATGCTTTTGCCACCCGCAGCGCAGTTTCGATCAACTCAGCCATACCCTGGTCACGGCTGGCAACCATCGGTACCACCGGCACGCCAAGCGCAGCCTCCAATACATGCGGCTCAATCATAATCCCCTGGCTTTTCGCCACGTCGAGCCTGTTCAGGGCAACAACCACCGGCACTGGCAAGCATACCAGTTCGGCGGTCAGGTACAGGCTGCGCTCCAGCGCAGACGCGTCCAGGATAGCAACCACCACATCGGGTCGGCAGTGGATCAAGAATTCGCGCCCGATCCGCTCCTCCTCCGAATTAGCCGTCAGGCTATAAATGCCCGGTAAATCTACAATACTGACGCAAACGCCATCACGCTGGTACAGGCTAGACTTCATCTCACAAGTCTTGCCAGGCCAATTACTGACGTACTGATTTTGGTGCGTTAGACTATTGAAAATAGTAGATTTGCCAACGTTCGGCTGCCCTGCCAGGGCAATGGTAAATGTTGGCTCGACATTCATAACAAGCTAACCTTGATCTTAGCAGCCTCGCCGCGTCCCAGGGCAATCTTTACTCCCTGAACATTCACCAGGACCGGCCCGCGTTCGTAATTTTGAATCACTGTCACTTCCGCATTCAGCGAAAAGCCCATAGAGATCAACCGCGCTGCGAAATCATGACCTCCCTCGAACCGCCTGATCCATCCGCAAGACCCTGCAGGGACTGCACTTAATGATGCGATCTCCGTGGATTCTACCGTTGCATTTTTCTGAGCCTGGCAAGTGCTGCACACACCTCTCAAATCGAGCTTAATTTGTTCCAGATGGTGTCCCGCTTCCAGGCATAACTGCCGCGCCAGGTCATCCACCTCGGAGGCAGCGAACTCGATCACCTGCCCGCATTCTGTGCAGGTGAAGTGGTAATGCGGTGTGACCTGAACTGCCTCGAAATGGCCGTGGCTCTCACCGAATTGGTGCTCCTCCACCACACCCAACAGTTTGAACAATGCCAATGTCCGGTAAACCGTTGCCAGGCTGATGCGGGGGTCCTTGCGGCGGGCGCGCTCATACACCATTTCTGCATCCAGATGTTCATTGCTTTCCTGTAAAATATCCAGCACCAGTCGCCGCCGCGACGTCAACCGCAGCCCTTGTCGCAAAACAGCCTCATTCACGGGTTGAATCTTATCCATATCTCAATCTTTCTAACCAACAATAGACTTGAAAATGAGAAGCATTCTCAATCTCAAGTCTATTATATGAGATATTTGAGATTAGGCAAGCAAAAAGATGAAAGTGGCAAGAAGCCAATTGCAGGTTCCCGCTTTATTCGTGATCCCCCCGTTGACGATCCCCTCCCGCCAGGCATAAATAGCAGCCTGGGTGCGATCATTGAGCTGCAGCTTGCTTAGCAAATTACTGACATGCGCCTTAACCGTACGTTCGGTGATCGTCTCGGTCACCCTGGCAGGCGAAGCAGACGCCTGGGCAGAGCCGCCGATCTCGGCCATCAAGCGGCGCGCCACGCGAGGATGCAGCACCGCTTCGCCACGATTGGCGGCATGGATGGTTGCCAACACCGTTTCTGCATCGGCATCCTTTAGCAAGTAAGAAAGAGCGCCCGCCTTGACTGCAGCGAATAACAACTCATCTGGCAACAGGTAAATTCATCTATATTCTACAACCTGCTCAGCAATATGTCATGCGTCCGAAAGCCGATATGGGTTTTTACGCAAGTACAATATTTATCTCTTGCTTTGAAATTCGCTTTCAATTTTTAGAATCTCGGCCGTTAACCTGGCTGGCTCATCATAGAAAATATCGTGAGCAGAATTCTCGAACCACACCAGTCGTTTCCCCTCTGGTGCAGCCAACTGCTCGTAATATTTCTCGATCAACTGTGAAGGCGAATTATAGTCATAACGACCGACAAAGAAATAAACTGGCACATGCAATTCTGGAATGGTTGTAAAAAAATCGATCGTCATGACTTCCGGCCAAAGCTTTTTTAGGGAAGCACTGCTGCGGCCCGGCCATAGGGCAACATCTAGCAATGAATATTCATGAGAGCGGAGTAACATCCATATCTCGTGGAAATAGCTATCGGCGGTATGATAAACGCCGCCGAATCGCAGCAGCCACTTGCGTTCGATCGTAATATGCCGATACCAATCTTCGCCTCGATATGATGGGTCGATAAGGGCCAATTCCGCAACAGCTTGCATATTCCCATCGCGAAGAGCAATGCTCTGAACGTATTTCAGGGAAAGTTTTTCACCTTCTAGTTGATCGACAACCTGGCTGACACTGATGTAGGCGTAAAAATCCTGTGGATAGCGGGCTGCCAGCTCCAGTCCAAGTGTAGTTCCCCATGAAAAACCCATCAGGTAGATCTTCTCGACTCCGAAGTGCTTTTTTAGAAATTCGACCAGTTCATGAGATCGGAGACCATCTGGTCAATGGACAGGGTGTTGTAATCGGTTCCAATCAAAGCAGACTTGCCTGCCCCACGCTGATCCCAGTTGACCACCACAAAGTATTTTTCCAATTCCGGAACCTGCTGAAGCAACTTGGCGAGGTTGGCGCTGCCTGGACCGCCATGCAAGAAGAGCAGCACCGGCAAGTCGGGATCGGCTGTACGGATTGAGATCCATTGCCGCACTCCACCAAACTCCACCTGCTCGAGCCGGCTCATTCCTCCCGGACCAGGAGACCGCGCCGGTCCATACCAGCTCACACAGAAAGCCAACAGAACAAGAACAAAGATAATCATCACAAGTTTCGAATCCATCTTATCATCTACAACTCCATAAGACGACATTATACTTCTCATATACTGGATTGATCCTATATTGAATTATTCTCCCTTGAGAAAACCCCGCCCTGGCGCACGTCTGGGGCATAGACAGGGCAATCTCCTTCGTGTACACTGGTAGCAATGAACCACATCTTTTTTGCCGCCGCAATCCTGACCGCCATTCTCGAGTGGTTGGCAGTGCGTCTTGCCTGGCGCCGCCTGGAATATATTGCCAAGCCCGGCGTGATGATCTTGCTAGTCGCCTGGTTGTGCACCAGCAGCGATCTAGAGGGCGCTTTGCTTTGGTTTTGGTTGGGGGCGCTGTTTTCACTGGCTGGTGATATATTCTTGCTACTTCCCCCCGAGCGCCGTACATTTGCATGGGGGTTGCGAGCTTTTCTCCTGGCGCATGTTGCTTATATTGTTGGGCTAAATCACCATCTCGCGGCCCCAGCTCTACCCATGTTGATCATTGCTGCCATCATCAGCTCCTTTTCGATCTTGTTTGGACGGCAGATCATGACTGGGTTGCGCAAAAAGAAGCTGGGAAGACTCATTCCCCCTGTGATTGCCTATATTTTCACGATCAGTATTATGGTATTTTCAGCGCTGATCACTCTCTTCTGCCCGGAATGGAAATTGCCAGCGGCTATCCTGGTCGCTACAGGTTCGACTCTGTTCATGATATCAGACTCGATCCTGGCCTGGAACAGGTTCGTGACCAACATTCGCCAGGGCCGGTTGATTCTGATGATCACCTACCACCTGGGACAAATGGCTATTCTGGCAGGCGCTGCCTTACAATTCTCTCATCTCTGAGAAATGCCCTGCTGCAAAATGATACAATAAAGCCATGTATTCCATTCGCGAATTGTACCGGATCGGGCGCGGTCCTTCCAGCAGTCACACCATCGGTCCTGCACTGGCAGCCACCATCTTTCGCCAACATTATCCCCAGGCGCATGCCTTTTGCGTGCATCTATACGGCAGCCTGGCAGCAACCGGGCGCGGGCACATGACCGATGCGGCCATCCAGAACAGCCTAGCACCGCAGGAGGTAAGCTTTGTGTGGCAGGCTGATCTTATTCCAGATTTCCATCCTAATGGCCTGCGTTTGCAAGCCCTGGATACACTGGGCCAAACCCTGGGCGAATGGGAAGTATACAGCGTAGGCGGCGGCGCGCTGCGTGAGGATCCAGCCGGCGAATCTGTGGGCGGTTGGCTGCCCAAACCGCAGCCTATCTACCCCCATACCAACATGAGCGCGATCCTCAAATACTGTTCCCACAGCGGGCAGGCCCTTTGGGAATATGTGGTTGAGCAAGAAGGCAGCGCCATTTGGGATTTTTTGAGTGATGTTTGGGATGCCATGCAAGCCGCCATTGTTCGCGGCCTGCAGGCTGAGGGCGTGCTGCCTGGCGGGTTGGGGTTGGCACGCAAGGCCTGGGTATTTTATCGCCAGGTATCTGTTACGGGACAAAACTTTCTCAACGATGGCTTGCTGCCTGCCTATGCCCTGGCGGTAGCAGAAGAAAATGCCTGTGGCGGGATCGTTGTCTCTGCACCAACCTGCGGATCGTGCGGCATTTTGCCAGCCGTACTGCGCCACGTGCAAGAGAATATCCACTGCGATACACCAGCCATCCTGCGCGCCCTGGCCACAGCCGGCCTGATCGGAACCCTGATCAAACACAACGCTTCCATCTCAGGCGCCGAAGTTGGTTGCCAGGGTGAGGTCGGTGCGGCTTGCGCGATGGCAGCCGGAGCTGCCACGCAGTTGATCGGCGGCTCGCCTCGCCAGGTTGAATACGCAGCCGAGATGGGGCTCGAACATCACCTCGGCCTGACCTGCGACCCGGTGAACGGCCTGGTGCAAATCCCCTGTATCGAGCGCAATGTCTTTGCAGCAGCCCGAGCTATGAGCTGCACCCGCTACGCTTATTCTACAGATGGCAGCCATCGGGTATCCTTCGACGAAGTAGTGAAAGTGATGAAGCAAACTGGTCACGATCTACCCAATCTCTACCGGGAGACCGCCAGCGGCGGCCTGGCCAAAACCTATCGCTTTCCGCCTACCCAGGAAAACGCCGGATCATGACTTTCTTCTATCGAGCTTCTTCTCTATACCATCTATCTTATGCTGGCAGGCGTCTACTTCAGCAGGCATATATCTTTTGAATTGCTCCAGCGCTTTACGATACCAGGCAGCAGCCATGCCCAGGTTACCGCGCAACTCATAAAGCAGGCCCATATTCTGGTATTCGACTCCCACCAAATGATCCGCGCCGCGCTGCCGTAAAGCAATCGTTTCTTCCAAAAGAACACGCGCCTCATCGAACTGCTGCTGCAGCATAAGGACCCGCGCTTTCCCGCCCAAAGCACCGCAGATAGCTTGCGAGTCAGAAATCTGCCGGCCAATTTGGAGCGCTTCTGCGAAACAATCATCTGCTGTCCCGGCTTGTTTTAGACGATAATAGATGTTCCCCTGGGTCAATAAAGAACGCCCCAGGTTAAGCAAATCCCCGTTCTCACGGAAATATGAGATGGCTGATCTGGCTGCACGCGAAGCAGCCCGATACATCCTGAGATATTGATAAGTGCTCGCTAACTGCGATTGAGCGATTGCCCGGCTTTGGTGGTTTTTTAGCCAGCCATGCAAGATTTCTCCCAACTCCAGGGTAACCGCAGATAGTAAATAGCGCCCCTGGTGGCGATAGATCGCGCCAATCTCCGAAACCACTACCGCCAATTGTAGAAATGCCCTCAAGCGGATCAACTTCGGAATTTCCCGGTAGTAAATCTTTAACGCCGCGGACAATTGGCTTTCTTCTCGTAATAAGGTGGCCAGGTTAATCCAGGCCACGCTGCTTACCAAACCACTGCTAGCTAACGCCATCCGCTCTAATAATTTCTCCGCCATGCGTCGCTGCCCTCGCCGAGCCACAGCAAAACAAACCGCGTTGAGTAAGTTCGCTGCCTCTGAAAACTGCCGGAGCACGAAAAGATGTTCGTGCCAGTTGAGAGCGAAATTCACCATACCCTGGTGAAATTCCTGGTATTGAGGCAGGTGGGCAAGGTCATAGAGCAAGCCTTCCGGCCCAAGCAAAGCTGCCCTCCTTTCCGAAACATTTCCAGGCAGCTTGACCTGCAATTCAACTGCCAACTGAGTCAGCTGCAGTTCAAAGAAACGATCGGCGGAACGATGAACGAACGACAGCCGGTCGGGAGAAGAGTTGGTCAAGAAATGCTGACAAACTTGCGCCGGGCACATGAAGTAGGGCAGGCTGTTCTCAACCATATCCATCTGTAACAGGTCGAGCTCCAGGCATTTTACCAACCAAGTCTGTAACTCGCCGGCAGAGAAGGGAGCATTACACATCTCGAAAAAGGCAGCCAGCCCTTCGAAGTTGGTGCGTTGGGCCAGGATGGCAAAACGCGCCAGGTAATCTAGCTCTTCTGGCATCAAGGGGGACAAGCGCTCAGCCAAAGCAGCCTGTGGATCACCTGATCCACGCTGGGCGGCTTGCTTCAAGTCATCGAACTGCTGCGGGTCCAATCCCCACTTACTCTTTCTCGTCCACCGGCAAGCCTTCCAACGCCATGATCTTCAAAGCATTCGTCGTTGGACAAGGGCCAGGACGCAAACGGTAATCAAAGAACATCTTTCCGTCGTGCACTTCTTCGCGGAAATGATAATTCTGGATGGACGATGCGGCTTCTGCCAATTGAGCCAGTTCCAGATCATGGGTTGAGATCAAACCCATCCCATTTCCATTGGTCAAAGATCGCACATAAGAGCGGCCGCCAATCCGGCGTTCCCGGTTATTGGTACCGCGGAAAAGCTCATCGATGAGGAAGAACAGGGGCGGCGCCTGGGCGCAATCATCCTGGCGCTGTGACGCGTCCAGCAAAGTTTTCAGGCGCAGCACTTCAGCATAGAAATACGAGATGCCATCGTTCAACGAGTCACTGACCTGGATGCAGGTGAACAAGTGGAACAGGCTGACATGTAGACTGGCCGCATTCACCACGCTGCCAGAAAACGCCAGGCACAGATTCATACCCAGGGTTCTCAAAAAGGTGCTTTTACCCGACATATTGGAACCGGTCAACAAAACAACATCTCCCAATCCACGCAGCGAGAAATCATTACAAACTTTGACATCATCCGGTAGAAGCGGATGTCCAATCTGGACGGCTTCGATTGCCGGCTGTTTCTCTGTGACTTTTTCTGCTATCTGTGGAAAAACATAACCCGGGTTAAGATAAGCAAAATTCGCCAGCGAAACCAGCGCTTCTAATTCATACCAGGCATCTAGCCAAAGCGGCAGCGAGTCGCGTAGAGATTCTTTATAACGGTTCAGCAGATAGGCAAAAAGCAGGTTCCAGGGCACAACCGCATTAATAAATATAGACCACAACGAACCAGTGCCCAGGCTGACCAACGAGGTGTACCAGGCCATCTTCCTCAAATACCGCGAGGGCCGGTTTTCGCCTTGCCAGAATACCCGGCACAAATGCGCCAACGCACTGTTGGTCGGATAGGGATACTTCTCCAGGTATCTCAAAACGGCCTGGAAAGGGATCAAGGCCTCACCAAGCATATGAACTTCATCCGCCAAGTCACGATATTCGCGGTAGTAGCGTTGGTACAGGATCATATAAGCTGTGGCACCAACCAGCCAGTATGCCGGCCATATTTCTAACACACTCAAGATAAGGGCAACCGTGTTCGCAATTCCCAGGCAGAAAAGCAGCACAATAACCGGCACCAGGTTGGGCGCAGTTCTGTTCTTTTGCAACCAACGCAGCAGATCTTCTCCCTGCCAACGATCCTGGCGTTTCGCACGGGTTGACATTCCATTAAAAATCAGGCCGCGCAGCAAACCCGTCAGCGGCAGCATTTCTTGCAGGAGCGACTGCCTGCGCTCGATATGGGCCAGGTCCGGTGCAGTGTTCAGCAACCAGGAAGCCAGGCGGCCGCTGCCGCCCTGCGATACGGCCGTATCGATAAGTTGGTGCAGCGACCGCTTGCCCAATAGATTCAGATCACCCGCAAAGGGATGGGCCCTCTCGATAGGGATCTCCGGAGCGGCGGGAATTTCATCCCAGTCCAGATGTAAACGCGCCAACTGTATCCTGGTTAACCTGGCGGCCAACTCAAAACGCGCTCGAGTGCGGTCCAACCTGCGGTGCAAGAATACAATCACCGCAAAAGCAGCAAGCCAACAGATCAACACATACAAACTCGCCCGGTCTGAGCCCCAAAATACAGCCCCTAGTACCGCACCACCCAAGAGCAAAGCGCCCAAGCGAGCAAGAAAAAATCGGTGATCCACTGCAGCCAATGCAGCCAACCTAGTCTCCAATCGCCCCAGATGCCGTTTCAAAATCTTTGCTCTCAACTGTTTTCGCACATCCATCATGCTTATTACCTTGCTATATCCTTCTCTTTAAAGTTATTGTGCTCCAGCCAATCAGATGGTCAGTCCCCATTTTACCCCATTCGTCTCGTCAATATTGCCAACATGATCAGATATAATAAATCAATTGTTCAAAAATATATTGCGAAACGACAACAGCTATCATGAAGACACCTGACCAACTACTCCTGCGCCCGATCGAAACCTGCGATATTCCCCTGTTGGAAAACTTTGCGCCTCCTACCTGGAATACCAACCTGCCTGCTTTCTTAACGCTGCACTTCGGACAGGCTTACTTTTACGCTGTGGTAGCCGTGCTAGATCAAGCCATTGTCGGCATCGGTGAAGGTATCCAAAACCAAGAAGTGGGCTGGCTGGGCAATATTATCGTATCGCCACAGCACCAGCGCCAGGGCATTGGATGGGCGGTTACCCAACACTTGCAAGAACGCTTTATCCGCCTGGGCTGCCAGACACAGATCCTGATCGCGAGCGCCATGGGCGCCGGATTGTACCCCAGGCTGGGTTTCAAAACTGAGGTCAGCTATGCCTTCTATCGCGGCGAACCTGCACCTGCGACAACTCCAGACGACAACATCCGCCAGGCAGCCGAAGCCGATTACCCAAGCATCCTGGAGATCGACCAGGCTGTTACCGGTGAAAACCGGGCCGGTTTTATCCGGCAGTTTCTGCCAACAGGCTGGGTATACGGTACGCCAGGCAAAGTGCAGGGCTTTTACCTGCCGAATCTTGCCAATGGTCCTGTGCTGGCAAAAACAACCGCTGCCGGGCTAGCACTGCTCGAGTTCAAGCTCGGCCAGGGTGAAAAAATGATCGTGTTACCAAGCAGCAATACACCCGCTCAGGAATTTCTAATCTGCAAGGGGTTTGTCCAATACCAACAGTCACCCCGCATGAGCTGCGGCAAGGATTTAGCCTGGCAGCCGGAAGGGGTTTTCTGTCGGGCTGCCGGCTACTGCGGTTGATTCTCCAAGCGCTGCCTGTACTCAGTGCCCGCTGCTCAGGATAAACCTACGAAAACCGGTGTGCCTCAATATGACATTCGTCACTATTCAAGCATTTGGTTTGACGCTACAATAATATAATCTTATCTGGATATTTGTATATATCGCAAGGCAATCCATATGGAATCTTACCTGACCCTGACCCAGGAGATCAACCGACTGCATGCGGATGTCTGTTCCGCCCTGGCAGATCCTACCCGTATTTTGATCCTGTATCTGCTGTCCGAGGGGCCGCATACGGTGAATGAACTGACTCTCAAACTGAACGCGAGCCAGCCTACCACCTCCCGTCATCTGAAAACGTTGCGCGAGCGCGGCCTAGTGAACGCGACTCGCCGGGGTCAAAATGTGGCTTATACGCTCACCGATGCACGCATCATTGAAGCACTTGACCTGCTACGGCTCGTGCTGCGGGATACGCTCGCCCATCGCGCCAACCTTATTTCCTATTGACCTTTTGTGGATGCTCACCCATTGCAGGAGACTTTATGAGAAAATCCCTTCCGATCTGGCTCATTGGCCTAGCAGTCACCCTGGCAGTCATTGTGATACCAGCGGTTATTTTTTGGCCAAAGGCTGAAATACCCAGAGATGATCCCCGTGCTCAAGTGCCGGAACACTCTGCCCACCTCAGCCACGTTAATCTCATGGAAGGCCCTTACGCCACAGGGCAAGAAGTGACCGCAGCCTGCTTGGAATGCCATCAAGACGCGGCAACCCAGGTGATGAAAACCTCTCACTGGACATGGGAAAGCCAGCCCTTTACTGTTTCCTGGCGTGACGAAGAAATAACCATTGGCAAGATCAACCAAATCAACAACTTCTGCATTGGCGCGCTGGGTAATCAGAAACAGTGTATGTCTTGCCATGCCGGTTATGGTTGGCAAGAATCTGCCGCCTACGATTTCTCCAATCCATACAATGTTGACTGCCTGGTGTGCCATGCCGAGACCAATGAATACGCCAAGGGCAACTATGGCGAGCCGGCAGAAGGTGTGGACCTGGCAGCCGCAGCCAAAAGTGTGCGTAATCCCACGCGCGATAACTGCGGCAAATGCCACTTCGATGGCGGCGGCGGTAATGGCGTCAAGCACGGCGACCTGGATGAAAGCCTATACTTCCCCAGCGAAAACCTGGATGTCCACATGGGGCGCGAGGACTTCTTATGCACTGACTGCCACCGCACCACCGAACACGCCATCCTGGGACGAATGGTAGCAGATAACTACATCGTTGACCCGCAGGAGCAGGTAGATTGCACGGATTGCCACGCTGAAACGCCTCATGATGATGAGCGGATCAACTTGCACGCCCAATCGGTTGCCTGCCAGACCTGCCACATTCCATCCATGGCCGTCAAAGACCCTACCAAGACCTTCTGGGATTGGTCCACTGCCGGGCAGGATTTGCCTGAAGATCACTACACTTATTTGAAGATCAAGGGCTCGTTCATGTACGATAAGAATTTCAAACCCACCTACTTATGGTTCAATGGTAACCTGGCTTATCGCTACCTGATGGAAGATAAGATCGATCCTGCCCAGGTCACCTACATCAACTTGCCCGCCGGAACCATTCAGGATGCAAGCGCCAAGATATTCCCCTTCAAGCTGCACATCGCCAAGCAGCCCTATGACACGGTCCATAACTACTTACTGCACCCGATCACAGCCGGAGAAAATGGCTATTGGACCAACTTCGACTGGGACAATGCTTTCCGCCTGGCAGAGAACATCGTTGGGCTGAAATACAGCGGCAGTTATGGTTTTACGGAAACCTGGATGTATTGGCCCACCACACATATGGTGCAGCCGAAAGAGAATGCCCTGCAATGCATAGATTGCCATAGCGCCGAAGGCCGCCTGGATTGGCAGGCCCTGGGTTATCCCGGCGACCCACTGGAATGGGGTGGGCGCTTCAACGATACGAAATAACGAGAAGGGAAAGAACACTTATGCAATTCTTTCGCTTAATCAAGAGAACGCTGCACCGCCCTCATCTCGACACCAACATAAGCCCCGCTGTACTCGGCGGCCGCATCTGTCTGGGCCTGGGCTTGCTCCTGCTGGCAGTCACCCTGGCGCTGGCTGTGCAACAGGTATACGCCCGCTCCTCAGCCGAACCGGTTATTCAGGCTTCTGCGCTGCACCCCACCTTTGCCTTGTTGGATGAAACCGGTCAAAATGTAGTGGACAGCGCGGTGTACTCAACGCAAGCGGCCGCACCTGTTTCGACGATGAAGACCTGTGGACAGTGTCACGACACAGACTATATTACTAGCCACAGTTTTCACGCTGACCTGGGCTGGAGCGCCCAGGCCTCACCCGGAGAAACTGCCGGTGCACGTTCCTGGGATACCAGCACGGGGCTGTATGGCAAGTGGGATCCGCTCACCTACCGTTACCTGTCGGCCGAAGGAGACAGCCACAGCGACCTGAATACTGCCGGTTGGGTTGCCTATTACGCCGACCGCCTGGTGGGCGGCGGCCCGGCCGCTTCCAGCGGGGTAGAGATGAACTGTTTCTTGTGCCATCTCACCCAGCCCAACAATGAAGCCCGCATTGCGGCCATTCGCTCGAGGCAAGGCGCCTGGGCCAGTACCGCCACCCTGTTGGGAACCGGCATTGTGGAGCAATCTGGGGATACGGCATCTTCTGGAAACACGTATCTTTGGAACCAGGCAGCCTTCACAGACGGCGAGCTGACCGAATCTTTGGCCATACAGGATCCAGATAGCAGCAATTGCGGGCAGTGTCACGGCGTGGTACAGACTGATGCCGGAGCTGAACCCAGCTCAGATGTCTTGACACTGTCAGACTGCTCGCTGGATGCATGGCAATCAGCCACTACCGGGCAGGTGCTCTCAGCACAAAGAATATCGCTTTCAGGCATGAACCTGGCAAACAAAGCCGACCTCACTCGCTCCTGGGACATCCACGCCGAGCGCGGCTTGAACTGCACCGACTGCCACTATTCACTGAATAACCCGGTCTATTACCAGGCCGATGCCGGCTCCCGCCCAGAGCACCTGGAATACGACCCGCGCCGCCTGGAGATCAGTGAATTCCTAAGTAAACCAGACCACAACTTCGCTCGTGGCCAATCGGCGCAATACACGCTGAAACCGGAGCAAAAAGGTAGCATGAGGCGCTGTGAATCGTGCCACAACACCGATGCTCACGCCAACTGGCTGCCCTACGCGGAACGTCACATGGAAGAAGTGGCTTGCGAAACCTGCCACATCCCTCAGATGTATGCACCAGCCATCCAATCGTACGACTGGACGGTGCTGCAGGTTGATGGACAACCAGTCAGCCAATGCCGCGGCGCCGAAATGGGTACTGGCACGGTGAATGACCTGGTGACAGGTTTCCAGCCAGTGCTGATGCTGCGCGAAAATATCGACGGCGGCTCTATGCTAGCGCCTTACAACCTGATTACAGCCTGGTACTGGGTTTACGATACTGCCAATGGACCTCGTCCGGTGAGTATAGCCGATCTTAACGCTGCCTGGCTAGCAGAAGGCGATGGCGTGATCTTCGCCCAACAACAGGTCAACCAGGTGGAAAGAGTCAACCAGGCCGCTTACGCGCCTGAAGTATTACAGGCATTGGACACTGATGGCAACGGTACCCTCTCATCGACCGAATTAAAGCTCGATACACCCGAAAAGCAGGCCATTATCGCCAGCCGCCTGAGTGCCCTGGGCTTGCAAAACCCGCGCATCCAAGGCGATATCCAGCCATATAGTATCAACCATAATGTGACCCGCGGTGAATGGGCTACCAGCGAATGCCAGGCTTGCCACAGTGATGACTCTCGCCTGGCCCAGCCCATGCGGCTGGCTGCCTACCTTCCTGGCAGCGTGATGCCTGATTTTGTTGGCGACTCCAATACAGTAGCAGCGAACGGCCTGTATACCCAGGATGGGGCGTTGTATTATCAGCCTGCCCCTGCCGATTATGATCTATACGTATTTGGCCACAACCGCATCTCTTGGATCGACTGGTTCGGCGCCCTGTTCTTCGTCGGCGTGCTGGCAGCAGTCGCGGGGCACGGCGGGCTGCGCCTTTACCATACCGTGCGCCAGCCACGACACGGCGATTTGTGCCGCCCGCGTCCTCACCTGAAAAAGGTTTACATGTATGCCGTATACGAGCGTTTCTGGCATTGGCTGCAAACCTTCACCATCGTCCTACTGCTGTTCACCGGCCTGGTGATCCATCGCCCAGAGATCTTCGGAATCTTCAGCTTCCGCTATATCGTTATTTTCCATAATGTGCTGGCAGCTATCCTGGTGATCAACGCCGCCCTATCCCTGTTCTACCACCTGGCAAGCGGTGAGATCCGGCAGTTCATTCCCCGGCCACACGGTTTCTTCGATCAGGCCATTGTGCAAGCCAAGTACTATTTGCAAGGCATCTTCAAAGGCGCCGAGCATCCCTTCGAAAAGACACCGCAGAAAAAGCTCAATCCCTTGCAGCAGGCCACTTATTTTGCAATCCTGAATATCTTACTGCCGCTGCAGATCATCACCGGCGCGCTGATGTGGGGCGTGCAAAAATGGCCAAAAATTGCCGGAATGTTGGGTGGGCTTCCTTACCTGGCACCCTTCCACAGCCTGGTGGCCTGGATGTTTGCTGCTTTTATCGTTGCTCACGTGTACCTGACCACAACCGGGCACGAACCTTTATCGGGCATCAAAGCCATGATTAACGGCTGGGAAGATCTCGAGGTGAACCCTGCCGCAAATGCACACCCAACTGCCGCATCACCTCTTGATACAGAAGAAAAAAATAAATAAAAGATCGTTTGGAGGATCGTATGACTACCAATGCTTCTGTGAAACAGAAGAAAACGTTTGACTGGAAACGCCTGCTCCATCGCCCCGAAAAGGACTATGTGCATCCCTACCTGGGCGGTGCTCTTTTGGGCATGGTTCTTTTCCTGGCCATCCTGCTAACTAGCAACGGCCTGGGAGCGTCCGGTGGAATGAGCCGGCTGACAACCGCAGTGGAAGATGTCATTGCACCCGAGCATGTTGACCGCACGCCTTACTTGATAAAGATGGCTGGCGGTAGTACCAATCCGCTGGACGACTGGACAGTGCCGGTGTTTTTTGGTGCACTGGTTGGCGGGGCCGTATCGGGCATTATCCATGGACGTTTCAAAGTAGAGCTCAATAGAGGACCGCACGTCACCCCGCGAGTGCGGTTGATCATGGCATTTGCCGGCGGGGCGATCATGGCCTACGGCGCGCGCATGGCACGCGGCTGCACCTCGGGACAGGCGCTGACAGGCGGGGCTACGCTCTCGGTGGGCTCGTGGGTATTGATGATGTGCATATTTGCCAGCGCCTATGCCCTGGCATACTTTTTACGCAAGTTCTGGAATTAGTGGAGACTTCCCCATGCCTATTTTTCCCTTAGAACCCTTCTTAGAGCCGCTGGCCAATAACCCCTGGACTTACCTGGTTTTTGGCCTGATCGGCTTTGGTTTCGGTTTTGCACTGGAAATTTCCGGTTTTGGTAATTCCAAGTTATTGGCGGCGCAGTTCTACTTTAAAAATTTAACTGTGCTAAAAGTGATGTTCACTGCTATCGTGACTGCCATGGTGCTGATCTTCCTATCGGTTGGCATCGGCATCCTCGACTTCAGCAAAGTGTGGGTAAATCCCACCTACCTGTGGCCGGGCATTGTCGGCGGTTTGATCATGGGCGTCGGGTTTATCGTTGGCGGCTTCTGCCCTGGCACATCGCTGGTTGCCGCCTCCACACTCAAGCTAGACGGATTGGCCTTTTCCTTGGGTGCGCTGGTGGGTGTGTGGGGCTTCGGCGAGACAGCCGGCCTGTTCTGGAACTGGTGGAATAACAGCGGTTATTACGGCCGCCTAACCTGGATGGATTTACTGAACGTGCCCAACGGCGTCGTGGTAGTTTTTGTCATCCTAATGGCACTGTTCATGTTCTGGGGCGGCGAACAGCTTGAACGCATTTTCGGTAAGCGAGACCTTAAGAAAGAGCCGCGCGTTCGCCTGGCCGGGGCCGGCGCCCTGGTGTTGGGCGCTCTGGTCGTATTAGCGCTTGGGCAGCCAAACATTGAAGAGAAATGGTCGCGCATCTCCTTTGAAAAAGAATCGCTCTTGACCACTCGCACCGTTCAAATCCACCCCGGCGAACTACTTACCAGCCTGGCCGATGACCGCCTGCGTATTGTGATGTTGGATGTGCGCCCCGAAAGCGATTACAACCTGTTCCACATCCAGGGCGCGCGCCGCATCGACCTGGATGATGTGCCCAGTCTGACCAAAGAACTACTGGCCCAAACTGCGGCCAACGTGGTTTACGTTGTGATGAGCAACGATGAAACTGCCGCCACGCAAGCCTGGAAAACCCTGACGGCAGAAAGCGTGCCCAATGTATACATTTTGGAAGGAGGCATCAACAACTGGCTTAGAATTTTCGCCGGGCAAGAAGTCAAGATTACGCCCACACCCACTCCCCCCGGTCAAGATGAGCTAGCCTACCGATTCCAGGCCGCGCTGGGAGCGCGTTACGAGGCCTCCTATCCTAACCCGCACGAATGGGAATTGGAATACACCCCCAAGATCAAGCTGCAAATAAAGCGGGACAAAAGCAGCGGCGGCTGCGGTTAAACAACAATTTTAATTTACCACGGCCCGGATACGCCGCACGCCCTGCCCCACCGCTTCCTGCTTGAGGATCTTGAAGCTGCCCAACTCAGCGGTTCGGTTCACGTGCGGGCCGCCGCACACTTCCTTCGAGAAAGCGCCAATGGAATATACTTTGACCTGTTCGCCGTATTTCTCGCCGAAGAAGGCCAGCGCCCCGGCTTGCCGCGCCTGCTCCAGTGACATGATCTCGCATTGCACCTGCAGGTCGGCCGCGATCTGGGCATTGACCATTTCTTCCACCTGCTGGATCTGTGCCTCGCTGAGCCTGTCAGGCCAGGAAAAATCAAAACGCAGGCGCTCGGTGGTGATATTAGAGCCCATCTGCTGCACCATCTCGCCCAGCACCGTGCGCAGCGCCTGGTGCAGCAGGTGGGTGGCAGTGTGCAGGCAAGCGTTTTGGAAGGTGCTGTCTGCCAGGCCGCCTTTGAACATCTGCTCGCCGGCAGGGCGCGAAGCCTGCCTGTGCGTCTGGTATTCACGTTCGAAGCCAACCACATCCACCTCCAAACCCTGCTCACCGGCCAATTCGACCGTCAGCGAAAGAGGAAACCCATACGTCTCGAAGAGGTCAAAGGCCTGGGCACCAGAGACCATTCGCTGATTTTCGTCGCCCTGCTGTATGCGGTTCGCCAGCTTGTGATACTGGCGCAGGCCGCGCTCCAGCGTATTCTCGAATTTGCGCTCCTCGGCTTCCAGGGCATTCAGGATCGCTTCCTGGTTGCTTGCCAATTCAGGATATACCGGTGCAAACAGATCAATGACCGCCCGCGCAATCCCGCCACAAAAATGCTCCTGGCAGTTTCGTCGCCAGATGCCCAGATCGCGCCCGTAGCGCACCGCCCGGCGGATCAGACGGCGCGTTACGTAGCCCGCCTCCACGTTGGAGGGCCAGGCGCCGTCTGAGATTGCAAAGGTTGCCGCGCGCACGTGATCGACAATGATGCGGAACGGGCGCAGCGCATCGGTATACGCACGTCCAGAAAGATGCTCGATCTGCTCGACCAGCGGCCAAAGCGTATCGATGCGGAAGACATCCTGCGGGCAATTAAGTACTGCTAGCATGCGCTCCAGGCCCATGCCAGTATCCACATTTCTCTGCTTCAGCCGGGTATACTGCCCCTCGGCAACCTGGTTATACTCCATGAAAACGTTGTTCCAAATCTCAACCCATTTGCCGCAAGAGCATCCTGGCCGGCAGCCAGGGTGATCGGGCAGATCAGTATCGAAGAAAATCTCCGAGTCCGGGCCGCAGGGGCCGGTGGACCCGACCGGTCCCCACCAATTATCAGACTTAGGCAGGAAGAAAATGCGCTCCACTGGCATGCCAAGCCTGCGCCAAATTCCGGCTGCCTCATCGTCGCAGGGTGCAGTTTCGTCGCCGGCGAACACCGTCACTGCCAGGCGAGCCTGATCCACGCCCAACGCCTGTATCAGGAATTCATACGACCAGACCAGGGACTCCTGCTTGAAATAATCACCCAGCGACCAGTTGCCCAGCATTTCAAAGAAGGTGAGGTGTGAAATATCGCCCACTTCATCAATGTCGTTAGTGCGCAGGCATTTCTGGAAGTTGACCAGGCGCCGGCCCAGGGGATGCACTTCCCCAAGCAGGAAAGGTGCCAGCGGGTGCATCCCCGCCGTGGTGAACAGCACGGTCGGGTCATTCTCGGGCAGCAGGGAAGCTGAGGGGATACGCTTGTGGCCGCGTTCTGCAAAGAATTGTTGGTAGGTTTCACGGAGTTCCATCGCGTTCATTATCTTTCTCTCCATTCTTAAATGAAAACGCCCTCAATCGAACCTGAGGACGTTGGTCACGTGGTACCACCTCACTTTGCCAGAGCTTTACAGATCCGGCCTCCGCCGCCAGCTATCACTGGCGCATCCTGTAACGGGCATTCCCGGCAAAGACTTACTCATCCTGGGCGCATTCCGAAGGGATTTTCAGCTTGCATCTCGAGGGAGGCGAAGGCCAGTGGATCTGGCGCCGGGCTTTCACCAACTCACCCGGCTCTCTGGACCGCCTGCTGGCGCTTGTTCCCTGTCAACGACTTTGTGTATGTGAAAGCGATTATAACGATGTTTGGTATGGATGGCAAGGTCAAGATGGTGTGTCACTCAGATCAGCCAATGTGTCGTATAATCTGCAATCCACCCCGGCCACAAAGGCCGCCACCCCGCACACCTAAAAAGAAAGGGTACCCCCTCATGCATAAAATCCTGTACCGCCTCGTTTCACTGCTTCTCATCAGCAGCCTGCTGGTCGGCTGCTGTTCCCTGCTGCTAGGAGATGAAGATTACGAAACCGAGCCCACCGAACAAGAAGAAATTGGGATCGCGCCAGAAGACCTACCTGCGGCTGTGGTAGAGACCACTGCTTCACCATCAGAAGACGAGTCCGAGCAGCCAGTCACAGGGGAAAGGGAATGGCTGGTGATGTTATATATGGATGCTGATGATGAGATCCTTGAAGAAGATATCTTCACCGATCTCAATGAAGCTGAACGGGTAGGCTCAACCGATAAGCTGCAAATCGTTGCTCAGATCGATCGTTATGATGGCGGTTTTGATGGTGACGGGGATTGGACAGATACCCGCCGGTATGCAATCACCCAGGATCCCGATCTAAAAACTATTAACTCAACCCTTATAGAAGAATTGGGCGAAGTGAACATGGCTTCCGGCGACACCCTGGTCGATTTTGTCATCTGGGCAACATCCTCCTACCCAGCCAAAAAGTACACCCTGATCCTTTCCGATCATGGTATGGGTTGGCCAGGCGGTTTCTTTGACCCCGACCCGGGCGGAAACGGCGAGGATGATATTGCCC
>CAZVRZ010000077.1:14826-25665 GCA_964629965.1 uncultured Anaerolineaceae bacterium | reverse complement strand
CTGCCCTATATCTGCTCTCCCTTTGAGCCCCGCCTCGCCGTCGGCTTCGATCTATTGATTGCCATGCACGCCCACGGCTGCAATGTCAAGATCATCGACGCCGCTTCCCAATACGGCTGCGGCTACATCCTCTTTCCCTGCTGTGTGATCGATGAACCCTTCTACCCGCCCCTCGGCGTGCACTGGCTGGAGAGCCTGGCCGATTATGCCCTACGGCAAGGCCACCACATTACGCCCTTTCGCCTGAACTTCAAAGGGCAGAACATTGGCCTGTATGGCAAAGCGTAGCCTGCTGCTCAGCGGCTGCAGCGGGCTGGCGGGCTCCAGCGAGGCGGCCGAAAGACGACCCCCTCGTTGATGGGCTGGCAGGAAGAGTACGCCGAGAGCGGCCTGGTGGTGACCGGAGCTTCTTAGGAACGTTAAGGCGGACTGCCTTATTCTGCGATAGAATATACCTATATCCAATACTCAACCATCATTTTCTCCAGGGAGGTAACCCAGATGAACAGCCTTGCGATCGCCCGTGTCCTTTTCACCCTCGTCCTGATCTCCACCAGTCTCTTTTCCCCCATCCCTGCTCAAAGCAGCCCAATCTCATCTCCCGAGCCCGCAGACAGCCTTACTCCTGAACAGCCCGTTCTCGAGCAGAGCGCCAAAGCGGCGCCGGCTTATGTCCCAGACCGGCTGATCGTCCAGTTCCGAACTGGTGTTCAGGCCCAGGACTGGCAGCCGTCCCAGGCGGAAGCGACCACCAGAGAAGGCGCCGCTTCCCTGCAAATCCGGGCGCTGCGTCCGCTGCTGCTTTCCCAGGGTGTGAACACGCTGAGCGACGCCTCCCTCCAGCAGACCTACCTGCTCGACCTGGCCCTCGGTTCGGATGTTCTCTCGGCCGCAGCCGCCCTGTCGAAAGATCCCAATGTGCTATGGGCCGAACCGGACTACCTGGCGAAAGCCGCCCTGGTGCCCTCCGACCCACTCTACTCTCAGCAATGGGGCCTGGCTAAGATCAGCGCCCCCAGCGCCTGGGATGTGGTTACCGGCACGCAGACCGTGATTATCGCCGTGCTCGATTCGGGCATCGACTTCACCCACATCGATTTCACCGGCCGCCTGTGGACCAACCCGGGTGAAGTCGCCGGCAATGGCCTGGACGATGACACGAACGGCTACATCGATGATGTCAAAGGCTGGGACTTCGTCAACGCCGATAACAACCCCGCCGACGATATCGGCCACGGCACCCAGGCGGCGGGCGTTGCCGCCGCGGCTGGCAATGATGGTGCAGGCATTGCCGGGGTGTGCTGGAACTGCAAGATCATGCCGGTCAAGGTGATGCAGGTGAGCGGCAGCGCCAACTACTCCGACATCACTGCCGGCATCTGGTATGCAGCCAAAAAGGGCGCCAAAGTCATCAACCTGTCCCTGGGCGGCTACAGCTACTCCAACGCCATGCGGGAAGCAGTGCAGGCGGCAGTCAACACCTACGGCGCAGTAGTAGTTGGCGGGGCGGGCAACGACAACCTGTCCACGCCCTTCTACCCGGCAGCCTATGATGAAGTCATCGCCGTGGCCGGAACTACGAACACCGATACCAAAGCCGCCTTCTCCGACTACGGCAGTTGGGTGGATCTCTCCGCACCTGGAGAGGCGATCACCACCACCTTCCTGGGCGGTGACTGGGGCCCGGTCAATGGCACGTCTTTTGCTGCCCCCTTCGTCTCCGGGCTGGCAGGGCTGATCCGCTCCCAGCGTCCGGACTGGTCGCCGGCGGTGGTCAAGGCCCAGATCGATCACACGGCCGATTCGATCGATGCCCTGAACCCGGCCTACGCCGGGCAGTTGGGCAGCGGGCGGGTCGATGCGGCTGCGGCGGTTACAATTGCGCCGCACCCCATCCTGGCTCTGCAATCCACCTCCATCAATGGCGACCCGCTGGGCAGGCCCACGCCGGGGGAAGCGGCCGCGCTGGATGTCACCCTCTACAACGACTGGCTGCAAGCCAACGGCATTGCCGGGGTTCTGACGACCACCGACCCGCTTGTTACCATAACCCAGGGAGCGTCTTCCTTTGGCGATATTGACTCCGGAGCGAGCGGCTCGAACGCCTCCGTCTTCACCTTCACCGTGGCCCTGGTGGCCGGATACAACCACCCGATCCCGTTCGTGCTCAAGCTCACGGCCAACGGCGGTGCGTATACCGCGGACATTCCACTCACTATCACTACCCGCAGTGGAGAAGAGCCTTTCTTGGGAGTGATTATCGAGGACACGATCTGGACCAGCGACAAGACTTATCTCATCAACGGGAATATCGGTGTGGCTCCCGGGGTGACATTGACCATCCAGCCCGGCACGGAAGCGCGTTTTAACGGCAATTACAGTCTCAGTGTAGGAGGCACACTCATTGCAGATGGGAGCCAGACGCAGCCCATTCGTTTCTTATCCAACGCCAGCGGCGCCACCTGGGGGCGTATCTATTTCGATGACATGGCGGTGGATGCTGTCTCTACGATAAGCGGAACCTATACCAGCGGCAATATCTTGCGTTGGGTGCAGATTGAGGGGGCTGGGCAGGGGATTGGCTGTAATACCGCCACGCCCTATCTGAGTCACGTCACCACAAATATGGGAGGTGTAGACTGTACCTCAGGGAGTACATCAGTATGGTTGCTAGATAGCGATGTCACTGGAAATGTTACGATCAATGGCATGCCAAGCTCTGCTTGGAAAACCCGTACCAGTATGCCTACAGCTCGCGGTTCCTTGGGAGTAGCGCTGGCGAGCAACGGTAAGATTTATGCCATCGGGGGTGTTAGAGACACAGTCGAAGAATATGATCCAGCCACGAACACCTGGACGCCCCGTGCTAGCATGCCAACAGCCCGTGCATACTTGGGAGTAGCGGCTGCCAGTAACGGCAATATCTATGCTGTTGGCGGTGATAATGGTGGTTATCTTACCACGGTCGAAGAATATAACCCAGCCACAGATACCTGGGTAACCCGCGCCAACATGCCCACCTATCGATCCTCTTTGGGATTAGTGGCGGCAAGCAACGGTAAGATCTATGCCATTGGCGGTGTTGGTAACGGTTATCTTGATGTGATCGAAGAATATGATCCGGCAACCGATACCTGGACGACCCGCGCCAGCATGCCCACACCGCGGGTGGGTTTGGGAGTTGCGGAAAGCAACGGTAAGATCTATGCCATTGGTGGTTATGACGGTATGGGAGTTCTTGCCGCGGTCGAAGAATATGATCCGGCGACAGATACCTGGACAACCCGCACCGACTTGCCCACACCGCGGTACTTCCTGGGAGCGACAACGGCCAGCAACGGCAAAATTTATGCAATTGGTGGTTCTGGGGGGGACAATGTAGTGGAAGAATACGATCCTGCGACGGATACCTGGGCAACCCGAGTAGGCATGCCTACCGCGCGGTACGGCCTGGGAGTGGCTGCAGGAAGCAGCAATAACATCTATGCGATTGGTGGTAGCGTTGGTGATAGCCCTCTAGCTACGGTCGAAGAATTTGATACAACTCCATCTGCTTATGTTTCATTCAATGTCTGGAATACCACGATCCGCTCCGGGAATCTGGACATGCCAAAAGACACCCAGGTGCTTAACAGCACAATTGGCGACAGCATCACGATTGCCAATAACAGTGCTGGCTACAGCAGCTTGGTTCAAAATACGACTGCGGGTGGAGCGATCACCATCAGCGGAGAGGGAAAAATCAAGGAGAGCGTGGCCGGGGGAACCGTCAGCCTCGACTCGGGAGAGATCAGCCAGACGACTGTGACGGGCAGCGGGATCAGCATCGGCAACGGCGAAGTGCTCTCCAACACGATCAGCGGCGGCGGGATCAGCGCCGGATCCGGCAGTACGGTGCGCGGCAATAATATTGAGAACAGCTCCGGCTGGGGCATCACCACCAGCGGCAGCGTCACGGTGGAGAAGAACCGCCTGGTGGGCAACGCCGGCGGCATCTACGCCTCAGGCGGGACGCTCCAGGGCAACCTGATTGCCAACAGCGCCGGCGTGGGGATTGAAATCCAAGGCGATGCCACGGTTATGAGCAACACCCTGCACGGCAACGCCGGCAGCGCCATCAAGCTGGTGTCAGGGACGGCCTTCCAGATCAACGGCAATAACCTGGAGTTCAATACAGGAGCCTACGATATCGAGAACCTGATCCCGAAGACAATGCTGGCAACAATTGCAGCCGGCGGTAATTGGTGGGGAACAATCGACAATACAAAGATAGGTGCTCGGATATTTGACAGCGCAGATGATATTTCCTTTACAGTAGGCCAAGTTCACTATGCCCCTGTAGCCAGCGGCCCTATCCAGTCTGCGCCGGCTTACGTGCGCTCGGTGATCATGACGCCGCCCAGCCCGGTGGGGATCGAGACGGTGCGATTTGAGGTGGAATTTAGCCGCCCGATGGATATTACTGCTACGCCACAAATTTCTTTTTTCAAAGCAATGACCTGGACGACACGGGCAAGCATGCCCACGGCGCGGTATGACTTAGGCATTGCTACAGCGGATAACGGCAAGATTTACGCCATTGGTGGATTTAGCGAAGATCTCGGTGGTTCAACTACTAAAGTTGAGGAATACGACCCCGCAACCGATACATGGACGATCCGAGCGAGTACGCCCACCGCGCTCAGTGGATTAGGCGTCGCGGCAGCGAGCAACGGCAGGATTTATGCCATCGTTGGAAATAATGTAGAAGAATATGACCCTACAACGGACACCTGGACTACACGGGCAAGCATGCCTACCGCGCGAGGGGTTTTAGGCGTAGTGGCGGCGAACAACGGCAAGATTTATGCTATCGGGGGATGGGATGGTCGAGCTACATCCACGGTGGAAGAATATGACCCAGCAACTGATACTTGGGCGATCCGGGCGAGCATGCCCACCGCGCGTTCCCGCTTAGGCGTCGCGGCAGCGAGCAATGGCAAAATTTATGCCATCGGGGGATGCGGTGACCCCGAAGGATATAACCCCATTGCTACAGTAGAAGAATACGACCCAGCCACCAACACCTGGGCGACTCGAGCGAGCATGCCTACCGCGCGCTCCAGGTTAGGCGTCGTGGCAGCGAGCAATGGCAAGATTTACGCCATAGGTGGACTGGGAACTGCCTCTATATTATTCTCCACTGTAGAAGAATATGACCCTATAACGGACACCTGGATCACACGTCCTAATATGCGCATGGAGAGGTTGGCTTTCGGCGTTACAGCCACAAGCAATGGCACGATTTACATCATTGGTGGATCGATTTTCCACCCTGTGGCCGACAGAATGAACACTGCCTTAGTTGAGGAAACTAATCCTCACATTGAGGTCTCCGCTACCGATAGAACTCAATGGCCTACCGTGGCTCATTATAGCGCCTCATATGACATCAATGCGCTTACCCCGCGCGGTGTATATACTATCACCGTTTCTGACGCTATCGACGCGGACGGTATCGAAATCGCCCCTAACAGCGCCTATACCTTCATCGTAGATTACGCCGGCGCTATCGGCGACACCACCCCGCCCTCGATTCCCACTGTCCAGGCCTGCGGCGCGGCCAGCCCAGATACGCTCTCGGCTCGCTGGGCAGCCTCTGACCCGGACAGCCCCATAACCCGCTACGAGTACGCCATTGGCAGCACGCAGGGTGGAGTGGATGTGGTCTATTGGACCGGCACGCAAGAGACTTCCTTCTCTCGCACCGGCCTCAACCTGGCGGCCGGGCAAAGCTACTACATTTCTGTTAGAGCCCGCAACGCCGGCGGCATCTGGAGCGATGCCGGGAAGGCGCCCGGAGTAATTGCCGGTTCGCCAACCTGCGCTGCCAACGTGGTCAGTGTCTTTTTACCCATGATCACGCGAAGGTAGATGGGTTGCTATGGTGAGAAAGCGAACAATTGCCACGCTCCTCCCTCGCCTGCTGCCGCACTTCCTTGGGCTCCTGCCACTGGCCCTGCTGGTTTTGGACGGCCTGTTTGGCGGCCTGACCGCCAACCCCATCCAGGCCATCACCCAGCGCACCGGGCGCTATGCCTTGCTGCTGCTCATCTTCTCGCTGGCCTGCACGCCGTTCAAGATCTTCTTTGGCTTGAATCAGCTTCTCGCCATGCGGCGTCCCCTGGGATTGTATGCTTTCTTCTACGCCTGCCTGCATTTCCTGATCTTCAGCGTGCTGGACTACGGCCTGGATTTGAAATTGATCGTTTCGGAGATCCTGGACAGGCGCTTCATCCTGGTAGGCGCGGCCGCTTTGATCATCCTGACGACTCTAGCCATCACATCGTTTCCCTACTGGCAAAAGCGGTTGGGCAAGCGTTGGAAGCCGCTGCACCGCTCGGTGTACCTGGCCGCGCCGCTGGTGGTGCTGCACTACATCTGGGCGGTCAAAGGCAACCTGTTCAGCCTGCAAGGCAACCTCGGCTTGCCGCTGCTCTACGGCCTGGTGGTGATCATCCTGCTCCTGGCGCGCCTGCCTTTCTTAAAAAAAAAGATGATGTAGTTGGAGCGCATTTCCAACTGCATCATCTTAATGGATGATAAACACACACTGCCGCAACCCCGGCGCAGACGGCTCCAATCTCGCCGTTTGCTGCACCGGCGCGTCCAGCAGTCTCTCCAGCAGGTAAGCGTCCATCTGGCACAATTCCCCATGCTGCGCCGGTAGGCCCGCATAGGGGCAGTGTCCCAGGATCAAGCGCGGCGCACCGGCCCGCGCCTCCCAGCGCGCATGGTAGTTCATCTGGTTCAACCGGCGGATGCCCTGGTAGAGGCGCTGGCTCAGGCTGCCTGGTGGCGGCGGCTCTGCACCCGCCAGGATCTCCGCCAGGCGCGGCAGCAGCAGGTGGCGTTGTTCCTCTCCAGTTCCGGCTGCCGTCTCTAGCAGCGCCGCGGCCAATGCCTCTAGGTTATGCCGGGCCGTGTTCTGCCGCAGGGTATAGATCTGCCGCGGCCGGCCGCGTCCTTTGCCGGGCAGCTCGCCGATCACCTGCACCAGGCCCTCATCCTCTAGCCCTCCCAGGTGGTAGCGCGCATTGGCGGCGCCCATGTGCAGCGCATGGCTGATCTCCTCGCTGGTGGTCGTTTCCCGAGAGGCGATGAATTCCAAGATGCGCTGGCGGCTGGTTTTTCCCATGCTTTTATTATACTATTTATGCAAATATATGTTTGCGTAATTTCAATTGACACGCACCCGGAAACCGTTATAATCAAGGCGCTACTCTTCTGTATCCCAACATTGTTCGAGGAGGTCAATCCATTATGAGCGAGCTCACCTCTCCCGGCTTTGAGATACCGCCTGAACTGCAAGGGCAGGTGGATATCACCACGCTGGACAAAATCTACAACTGGGGCCGGCGCAGCTCGGTCTGGCCGATGATGTTCGGCCTGGCTTGCTGCGCCATCGAAATGATCTGTGCCGCCACCAGCCGCTACGACTTTGCGCGCTTTGGGATGGAGATCATGCGGCCCAGCCCGCGCCAGGCCGATCTGATGATCGTCGCCGGCACGGTGACCAAGAAGATGCTGCCGCAGATCGTGCGCTTGTATAACCAGATGCCCGAGCCCAAGTACGTGCTGGCTATGGGCGCCTGCGCTTCGGGCGGTGGTCCTTTCAAGGACGGTTACAACGTGGTTTCTGGCATCGATGAATTTTTGCCGGTGGATGTGTATGTCCCCGGCTGCCCGCCCACGCCGCAGGCCCTCTTGAACGGCCTGATTGCCCTGCAAAAGAAGATCGATAAGCAGTCGATCAAGAACGTGCGCTGGTACAGCAAAGACCCTGCCTCCCGCGAGCCGATCCCGGTGCCCGTGCTGGGACCCGATCTCATGCTCCCGTGCAAGTTCGCCCAGATCAAGGAAAACTCGCAGGCCAAATTGGCTGCCGAGCAGGCTGCCGCCGCGCAGGCCGCCCCCGATGTCAAGGATGCCTGAAGGAGTTCGCCATGACTGATATGGAAATTGTGATTGGCCCGGAAACCGATTACCAGCGCCTGGTTGGGCATTATCCCGAGACGGTTGTGCGTGACGAGCGCAAAGGCTACGAAGGCCTGGTCGTCACGCCCGAGGGCCTGCTCGACCTAGGCCGCACGCTGCGCGATATCCTCGGCTATGACTTTCTCTCCTCCGTCACCGGCGTAGATTACCCGGCGGAAGGTTATATCGAGATAGTCTACCACGTGCACCGCACCACCGGCGGGCCGCCGCTGGTCTTTAAGACCCGCGCCCCGCGTGCGCTGGACCAGTGCGTTGTGCCGTCGATCATGCCCATCTACCCCGGCGCCGAGTTCCAGGAGCGCGAGATCTATGACCTGTACGGCGTGCGCTTCGATGGACACCCCGACCTGCGCCGCATCCTGATGTGGGAAGGCTTTGCTGGGCATCCCATGCGCAAGGATTGGCGCGAAGCCTATTACGAGGAAGACGCCAAGCCCTTCAAAAGCCGCTGGCCTGAGGGCAAGTTCCGCCGCGCCGAAGATAGCAATCCTTATGGCGGCAACGTGGAGTATCCCGCCGGCTTCGACCCGTATACTTGCACTCCCGAGATCGAAACTGCTCTGTATGCCGGCCTGCTGAAATACCAGCAGGAGGCCAGCCAGGAAGGTTTTTCCACCGACCAGGTGCTGGTGAACATGGGCCCGCAGCACCCCTCCACCCACGGCGTGTTCCGCATGGTTGCCAAGCTGGAGGGCGAGACGGTGGTGGATGTCAAGCCGGTGATGGGTTACCTGCACCGCAACCATGAGAAGATCGGCGAGCGCAACACCTTTATCCAGAATATCCCCTTCACCGACCGCCTGGATTATTTCTGTTCGATGAGCAACAATTTCGGCTACGTGTTGGCGGTCGAGAAGCTGATGGGCATCAAGCCGCCCGAGCGCGCCGATTATATCCGCGTGATGATGGCCGAGCTGACCCGCATCGTCAACCACCTGGCTTCCATCGGTTTCTTGCTGAACGACCTGGGCGCCTACTTTACGCCCTTTCTGTATGCCTTTGAAGAGCGCGAGTTGATCATCGACATCTTTGAGGCGGTCTCCGGTTCGCGCATGATGTGCAATTACTACCGCTTCGGCGGCGTGGCCCGCGACCTGCCTGCTGGTATCCTGGAACGCGTCCGCCAGTTGGTCGAGGAACGTCTGAGCCGCAAGCTCGATGAATTGGAAGTGTACATTACCACCAACGAGATCGTGCGCAGCCGCTGCGAAAGCGTGGGCGTGCTCACTCCCGATCAGGCCATTGCCATGTCGGCGGCCGGGCCGGTGCTGCGCGCGTCTGGCATACCCTACGATCTGCGCCGCGCCGATCCCTATTCGATCTACGACCGCTTCGACTTCGATGTGGCCGTGCGTTACCATGGCGACGTGTACGACCGCTACCTGCTGCGCATCGATGAGATCCGCCAAAGCATCCGCATTCTGCAGCAGTTGGTGCACGCCATGCCCGAAGGCCCGATCCAGGAAGGCAAGCCCACCTACCTGCCGCGCGTCCCGGCGGGTGAGGCCTACGGGCGGATAGAAGGCCCCAAGGGCGAACTGGGTTTCTACGTTGTATCGACCGGCAAGCCCAATCCCTGGCGCTATCACGTGCGGGCGCCATCTTTTATCAACCTGACCCCCCTGGCAGACATGTGCCGCGGCCAGAAAGTGGCCGACGCGGTGGTCATCTTCGGCTCGATCGATATCGTGCTGGGCGAAACCGACCGGTGATGAGAGAAAGCGAGGCTTTGGAGTAAAACGATGGCTGATTTTTATGGTTTAGGAGTGGTCAAGGCGCTCGGCCAGGTGCTCAAGCACTTTATTGGAACCTACCTGGATGATTTGCGCATGGGGCGCAAACGCTATAAGACGGACGAAGGCATTGCCTATCGCAGCAGCAAGGATGCTCGCGGCATTTTTACTGTTCAATACCCGGAAGAAAAGCTTCCGGTTCCAGAAGAGTTTCGCTTTATCCCCATCCTTCTTTATGAAGAGGACGAGAGCGGCGAAAAGCACTATCGCTGCACTTCGTGCGGTATCTGCTCGAAGGTTTGCCCGCCCCAGTGCATCTGGATTGTGCGCGCCACCGACCCCGTCACCGGCAAGCCGGTCTCTGAGCCGGCAGAGTATCATATCGATATCGATATCTGCATGAGCTGCGGTTTTTGCGCCGAGTACTGCCCGTTCGATGCCATCAAGATGGATCACGATTATGAGCTGGCTAACTACAACCGCAAGGCGAACAATGTGTACGATAAGGCGAAGCTGGGCCGGCCGGTGTCTTATTACGCCGGCATTCGTCCCACCAATTACCAGAGCGAGGAGACTGTCCGCCTCGAAGCCGAGGCCGCCAAGGCTGCTCGCAAGGCGAAGGTGTGATTGGACGATACTGCTGAGCGCACGTATCACGAGGATACCGAAGCCCTTTTCCCGCCTCGTGTCATTCCAGATTTACGTTCTTTGCGCGGCGACTCCTGGAGCGAGCTGATAGATCACATCTTGCAACTGCAGTCTACCGAGGTGGAGCGCGTGGCTTTCGTCCTGTTGATGACCCGCCTGGGAGGCTGTGTCACTTGCCATGCCAATTCCTTCCGGGCCATTCGCGGCTGCACCCTGTGCGCGATGCAAACGGTGCGTCGTTACCGTGGTTCGGAAAAAGATTTGTTGGAAGGGTTTCAGGAAGCCTGCCAGGATGTGCGCAAATATCTGCGCCTGCCCTGAAACTAATGCAAGTCATTGCGAGATTCATATACGATGTCGGGCATCACTTGACGAGAGAATGAGTTGAAAAAAACTATACATTTCGTATAGATACTTCGGA
>CAZVRZ010000077.1:0-14816 GCA_964629965.1 uncultured Anaerolineaceae bacterium | reverse complement strand
TTGAGGAGTTTTTATCGCTATGAAAAAAAGTGTTGACGAAAAACAGGTCATGGCTGCTTTGAGCCAGGTACAAGAGCCGGAGCTGCATCGCGACCTGGTTACTTTGAATATGATCCGCGACGTGGTGATCAGCGGGGGCAAGGTGTCTTTCACCATTGTCCTGACCACTCCCGCCTGTCCCCTTAAGACGCGCATCGAAAGCGAAGCCCGTGCTGCTGTTCTGGCGGTGCCGGGTGTTTCTTCGGTCGAGATCAAGATGGATGCCCAGGTGCCGAGCGATGGGCGGGTGCGCGGGCTGTTGGCTCTGCCCATTCGCAATGCCATCGCCATCGGCTCCGGCAAGGGCGGCGTGGGAAAGACGACCGTGGCTGTCAACACCGCCATCGTCCTGGCGCAAAGCGGCGCCAGGGTGGGTTTGCTAGACGCCGATATCTATGGGCCCAACATCCCCACCATGATGGGAGTCGGCCAACTGCCGCCTGCCAGCGAAGACAAGCTGATCCCTGCCATGGCGTACGGCGTCAAGGTGATGTCGATCGGTTTCCTGGTGAAGCCCGAGCAGCCGTTGATCTGGCGCGGCCCCATGCTGCACTCCGCCATCCGCCAGTTCCTCACCGATGTTTCTTGGGGTGAGCTGGATTATTTGGTGGTCGACCTGCCGCCGGGCACCGGCGATGCCGCTCTCAGCCTGGCGCAGTCGCTGCCGCTCAGCGGCGGGCTCATCGTCACGCTGCCGCAGCAGGTATCCCTCGAAGACGCCCGTCGCGGCCTGGAAATGTTCCGCCAACTGGATGTGCCCTTGCTGGGCGTGGTGGAGAATATGAGCTACCTGGAGCTGCCCGACGGCTCTCGCCTGGATATCTTTGGCTCGGGCGGCGGGCAGAAGCTGGCAGCGGAAGCCGGGGTGCCGTTCATTGGTACCATTCCCCTCGACCCGCATGTGCGCTCCGGCGGCGACCAGGGGGTACCGGTGGTCATCGGCCAGCCCGATTCAGATGTAGCGCGCGCCCTGCGCTCGATCGCTGAAGCCCTGGCAGCCCAGATGAGTGTGGCGGCACTAAAGAAGTAGTTGGTAGGTAGGAGCTGGAGCTGGTATGGCCTCGGCTCTTCTTTTTCCTCTTGACATTAACGTTACGTCATAGTTTATACTGTGTTCTGGAGACAAGAACGATGATGTATACCGTCAAACAGCTCGCCAACCTGGCGGGAGTCACCAACCGCACCCTGCATTATTACGACCAGATTGGCCTGCTGCGCCCGGCGGCGCATGGCGAGAACGGTTATCGTTTTTACGATGATGCTGCCATCCTGCGCTTGCAGCAGATCCTTTTCTATCGCCAGTTGGGTTTAAGCCTGGAGCAGATCAAGACGATCCTGAACCGGCCGGATTTTGACCTGCTGCAGGCCCTGGAAGAGCACAAGCGTGCCCTGTCGGAGCGAGTCGAGCGGTTGAACGATCTCGTCTCTACGGTCGACAACACCATCCTACATCTGCGAGGCAAGAAGAAAATGAGTAAAAAAGATTTTTACAAGGGTTTTGACGAAGAGAAGCAGAAACAATACGAGCAGCAGGTTCGCCAGCGTTACGGTGACGAGGCCATGGCGCGCACCAAGCCCTGGAACGCCTACACGCCCGAGCAAAAGAACGATATTTTGGCCGAGGGTCATGAGAACCACATGGGCATTGCCGATAACATGGACAAGGGTTACGACAGCCCCGAAGTCCAATACTGGATCGGCCGCTGGCACAAGATGATCAACACCTACTTCTACGAGTGTTCGTTGGAAATATTCGAGTCCCTGGGGCATGGTTATACCCAGGATCCTGAATTCACCGCCACTTATGAGAATATTCGCCCGGGCATGGCAGCTTTCATGGAAAAGGCCATGACCCATTATTGCCAGGCGATGAGGACCAGGCAGTCCGGGTAATCTTAAAGCGCGTCTTCCGGCTTTGTTTTGGAAATGGTCTCATCGTCTGAGACATCGATTTCCATCATTTCGCCGGTGACCACGAAGATGATCCTCTCGCAGATGTTGGTGACGCGGTCGGCAGCCCGCTCCAGGTTGTGCGCCGCCCACATCAGGTGGTTGGCTTCATCGATCGTACTGGGGTCGCTTACCATGTGTTTCATGAGCTTGTGGTAAACCTTGTTATAAAGCTCGTCCACTTGGTCATCCATCGCCGGGATGGCCCTGGCAGCCTCGGCGTCCATGTTGATGAAGGCCTGCAATGCTTGTTTGAGCATCTCCATCCCTATTTTGCTCATCTGCTTGAAATCGCTGCGGGCGAACTCGGCCTTTTTTACATCCAACAGCAGCACGACGCGGGCGATGCCCTTCGCATAGTCGCCGGTGCGCTCCAACTCCCGGATGATATCCAGAATGGCGGCGAGAGCGCGGAGGTCGCGCGCCATCGGCTGCTGCGTGGCGATCAACGTGAGTACCTTGTTCTCGATCTCGTAGCGTTTTTCGTTGATGAGCTGGTCGCTGGTGCGGATCTTGCGCGCCGTTTTACGATCTCCCTGGCGCAGCGCTTCCACCGCCTGCTCGATGACCGTCGCCACCATTTCGCCCATTTGCAGGATTTCGCTTTGTAATTGTGCGATCTCTCGATCGAAGGGTTCACGTGTCATCGCTTTTCTCCTTGGCCGTTACCCAAACCGGCCTTCTACATATGCTTCTGTCTTGGGGTGTTTGGGCGCCGTGAACAGTATCTTCCCGGGTGCGGCCTCGATCAGCTCGCCTTGTAGGAAGAAGAAGGCGTGATCCGCAACCCGCGCCGCCTGCTGCACCGAATGCGGCACCAGGATGATGGTGTACTCTTGTTTGAGCGCTTGCAGCGAGGCCTCCACCTTGCCGGTGGAGATCGGATCCAACCCGGAGGTGGGTTCGTCCAGCAAGATCACTTCTGGCTGCAGCGCCAGGGAGCGCGCCAGGCACAGGCGCTGCTGCTGTCCGCCGGAAAGCGCCGTGGCAGGTTCATTGAGCCGGTCGCTCACTTCTTCCCACAGCGCGGCCTGGTTCAGGCTGCGTTCTACGGCCTCGTCCAAGACCGAGCGGCGCCGTTCTCCCGCCAGTTCCAGGCCGTAGACCAGGTTGCCGCGAATGGAAAAGGGCAGCACCACCGGGCGGGCAAAGACCATGCCCACCCGCCGCCGCAGCGCAATCACGTCTATTTGCGGGTCGAGGATATCCTGCCCGTCTAGCAGCACCCGTCCGGTGAGCGTGCGCACATCCGCCAGGTCGTTCAGCCGGTTGAGCACGCGCAGCAGCGAAGACTTCCCGCCGCCTGCCGGGCCGAAGAACACCGAGATGGCGTGGGCAGGAATGTTCAGGCTGATGTCCTTGAGCGACTCTTTGCCGTCCGAGTATTCCAGGGTGAGGTGTTCGATCGTTATCTTGTATTCCGGGTCCATTTTTGTACCTTTACCACTGCCGTGCGGCGCGCGCCCGCGAGCGGATGACGGTGGCGATGATGTTCATGCTCAGGACGAACACCAGCAGCACCAGCGCCGTGCCGAACTGGATGCGCACCGGCATCCCCGGCACCTGGGTGGATATGACGAACAAGTGATAGGGCAGCGCCATGGTGGCGTCCAGCGGAGAACCGGGCAGGCGCGGCAGGAAGAACGATGCCGCCGTGAACAGGATGGGGGCCGTTTCGCCCGCCGCCCGTTCCAGCCCCAGGATCACCCCCGTCAAGATGCCCGGCAGCGCCTGCGGCAGCACGATGCGCCGGATAGTTTGCCATTGCGAGCCGCCCACCGATATGCTCACCACCCGGAAGGGCTGCGGTACTGCCCGCAGCGCCTCTTCGGCGGTGGAAATGATCACCGGCAGCGTCATGATCGAGAGCGTCAGAGCCCCTGCCAGGATGCTCACGCCCAGCTTGAGGAACAACACGAACAATCCCAGGCCGAACAACCCGTACACCACCGAGGGGATGCCCGAAAGGTTGACGATTGCCAGCCGGATCAGGCGCGTCCAGCGGTTGTCGGGCGCATATTCGGAGAGATAAATGGCTGCGCCTAGGCCCAATGGCACGGAGAAGATGGCGGTTCCCAGCGTCAGGTAAAGCGTGCCCACGATCGCCGGCCAAATGCCGCCGGACTTCATCCCGTTGCTGGGGAAGCTGCTGATGAATTCCCACGAGATCGCCGGCAAGCCCTGTACCAGGATATGCCCGACGATCAGCACGATCGGCAGAATGGTCAGGATGGTTACCAGTGTCAAGATGGCAAAACCGATGCGCTGCACGTTCTGGCGCGAGCGTATTTTCTGCAAATAGGTCTGGATCAGATGCTTGGCGGTTTCTAGTTTCTGCATAGCGGCCTCAAGATAAGATCCGCTCGGCGCGTTTCTTCTGGCGGAAGACCATGGTGGAAGCCAGGATATTGATGCCCATCGAGATCAGGAACAAGATAAAGCCGATCAGGAACAGCACGTGGTAGTGCGAGCTGCCCTTGGCGACCTCGCCCATTTCAGCCGCAATGGTGGCGGTCATGGTGCGCACCGGTATGAACAGGCTGTAAGGAATGACAGCCGCATTGCCGGTTACCATCATCACCGTCATCGTCTCACCGATCGCCCGGCCCAGGCCCAGCATCACCGCCGTCAACACGCCCGAGCGCGCCGCCGGCAGTGTCACCCGCACCATGGTCTGGAATTCGGTCGCGCCCAAGGCCAGCGCCGCGTCGCGGTAAGAGTGCGGTACCGAGTCCAGTGCGTCCTCCGCCACCGATACGATGGTCGGCACCGAGATCAGCCCCAGCAGGATCGCTCCGCTCAACGCCGTCAGGCCGGTGGGCAGGTTGAACACCTCGCGCACCAGCGAAGAGAGCGTCAGGATACCGATGAAACCCAGCACCACCGAGGGCAGCCCGGCCAAGACCTCTACGCATGGCTTGAGGATTTCCCGCATCCAGCGCGGGGCAATCTCGGCGATGTAGATAGCCGTGCCCACGCCGAGCGGCACTGCCACCATCGCCGCACCCAGCGTCACGATCACTGAGCCGCCCAGCAGCGGCCAGAGGCCGTAGTATTCCTCAATCGGGTACCAGCGCACCTGGAACAACTTGGGTAAGATATCCAGGCTGATAGCCGGCAGGCTTTCGCGCATCAGAAAGAAGAAGATCATCACCACGAACAGGATGGCAGAATAGCCGCATAAGCGGATGGTGATGTCGATGATTTTCTCCTGCCAGGCGGGCGTGGGCCGCGGCAGCAGTTCTTCCTCTTTTCCAATGAAGGGCTGGGCGGGCGGTGGGTCTGTCACTTGCTTATCTATCATGCTTCTTGCCTCTGATCAGCGTTGGATGGGTACGAACCCCAGGCTGGCAACGATCTCCTGCGCTTCCGTTGAGAATATAAAATCCATGTACTCCAGCACGGCCCCTGCGGGCTGTCCAGCCGTGTACATATACAGGTCGCGGGCGATGGGGTAGCTGCCGTTGTTGACCGTCTCGACCGATGGGATGATATAAGGGCTCTGCTCGTCCGGCGCCACTGCCAGGACTTTCATATCTTCGGTGACGTATCCCAGCCCGTCGTAGCCGATGGCGTTGGGATTCTGGCGCACTTCTACGATGATCCCTTCTGAAGATGGCATCAGCAGGGTATTGGTGGCGAACAGGGTCTTGTTTTCCTTGTCTCCCATGCGCAGCACGTTTTCCAGGAAGTAGACGTGCGTGCCCGAATTGGTCTCGCGCGACAGGCGCACGATCGGCCGGTCGTCGCCGCCTACCTCCAACCAGTTGTTGATCTTGCCGCTGTAAATATCCGCAATTTGCTGCAGTGTCAGGCGCTCGACCGGGTTTTCGAGATGCACAACCACCGCGATCGCATCTTTCGCCACCACGAATTCCACCGGTTCGATGCCGATTTTCTTCGCCGCGGCGATCTCCTCAGCCTTGATCTGGCGCGAGGCGTTGGCAATGTCAATCGTTCCGTTGATCAGAGCCGCGATGCCCGTGCCGCTGCCGCCGCCGGTGATCGATAGGCTCACCTCGGCATGCTGTTTTTGGTAGGTCTCTGCCCAGGCCAAGGCCAGGTTGACCATGGTATCGGAGCCAACGTTCTGGATCGAGTTTTGCGCCGAGGAGTTTTTTGATGAGCCTTCACCGGCCTTCTGGCAGCCGGTGAGCAGGCCGGCCAGCAGCAGCAAGACCACCATCCTGGCAATGATGGTGCCTGAGATCGACGGGGCGGCAGATTTCATGCGTATATTGTATCTTAAAAAAGCAGAAAGAAATCGGATTACTCCAACCCGGAAAAAGCAAGTAAAATAGGTACTTATGGAAACCGTTGAGCCCATCGTTCAATCGCTCGATGTGGACTTCTACTATGGCACGAAGCTGGCCCTCAAGCAGATCACCATGGACATCCTGCCGCGCCATGTGACTGCTCTGATCGGCCCTTCCGGCTGCGGCAAGTCCACCTTCTTGCGCTGCCTGAACCGCATGAACGATACTATCCCTGGCACGCACCTGTCGGGCAAGATCCTGTTTCAGAAGCAGGATATTTATGCACCCGATACCGACCTGGCCCTGCTGCGCCGCCGCATCGGCATGGTCTTCCAGAAGCCGAATCCATTCCCGAAATCCATCTTTGATAACGTCGCCTTCGGCTTGCGGGTGTTGGGCCTGGCAGGCAGCCGCCGAGAATTGGATGAGACCGTCGAGCAGGCCTTGCGCCAGGCGGTGTTGTGGGATGAGGTCAAAGATTCTCTCAAGGAAGATGCCCTGAGCCTGGCGCTCGGCCAGCAGCAGCGTTTGTGCATCGCTCGCTTGCTGGCGGTGCAGCCCGAGGTTATCCTGATGGATGAGCCCTGCTCGGCGCTCGACCCCATCGCCACCAGCGGCATCGAGGATCTGATCGCAGAGTTAAAGCAAAACTATACTATTGTCATCGTCACGCATAACATGCAGCAGGCCGCCCGCGTGTCAGATCATACCGGCCTTTTCTGGCTTGGCGAGCTGGTTGAGATGGCCCTTACGCAGACGATTTTCACCCATCCAACCCGGCAGCTCACCGAAGATTACATTACCGGTCGGATGGGGTAGAATATAGCTACTAGCTGGAGCCTGTTTCCGGCCAATAGCTATGTAAACCAAAATTTGGAGTGTTCATGGACGAGGTTCAAGACCCGTTTGTTGTCGGTGTACGTTTTCAAAAAATTGGCAAGATCTACCATTTTGAAGCCAATGAGTATCGCGACCTAGCCTTGGGAGACTACGTGCTGGTAGATACCAGTCGCGGCCGCCAGTTAGGCCAGGTGGTCCAGTTTGTGCCGCATCCCCACCCGCCTGCCGAAGGCTCCTGGCGTCCCATCCAGCAGCGCGCTTCTGCTCAAGATATGGTGCAGCGCACCTACTGGCAGCAGAAAGAGACCGAAATCGTCACCACCTGCCGCACCAAGGCCGTCGAATTGAAGCTGCAGGGCGTTAAGTTCGTGTCGGCCGAGTTCAGTTTCGACGGCTCGCGCCTGATGGTCTTTTACAGCAACGAGAGCGGCGAGAAAATGGACATGAAAGGCGTGCGCCGCGTGGTTGCTCGCACTTACCCGCAGGCGCAGTTAGAATTTCACCTGATCGGCCCGCGCGATGTGGCTAAGCTATTGGGCGGCATGGGCGCTTGCGGCCTGGGGATGCGCTGCTGTTCTGCCTTCCTGACCGATTTTAGCCCGATCTCGATCAAAATGGCCAAGGAGCAGGATATTTCGCTGACTCCCACCGAGATCACCGGCATGTGCGGCAGGCTGCGCTGCTGCCTGGTGTACGAATACGAACAATATGTCGAAGCGCGCAAACACCTTCCCAAGCGCGGCAAGCGCATCGGAACACCCCAGGGCGAGGGCAAGGTGGTCGAGGTCTTGCCGTTGAAAGACGCCGTGGTGGTCGAGCTGGACACCGGCGCTTTCGCCGAATTCACTCGCCGGGAGTTAGTGCCCCTGGATGAACTGGACGCCTTGCGCTTGAAAGTCGAACAGGTCTGCGAGCTGCATCCCGAGGGCGGCTGTGAATGCCTGGCGAAGAAGCTCATGGATCCTCTGCCCGAAGAGCAAGAGACTGCCCTGGAAGAGTTTGGCCCGGGCGAGCGCATCAACCTGGAGCCGGTGAGAAAACCCCGCCCCGAGCAGCACTCGGCCCGGGCGATGGGGGCCCCATCTGGGCAAGCATCCGACAGGAATCCTGACAGATCGTCCAACAGAAATCCTGACAGATCATCCAACAGAAATCCTGATAGATCATCCAACAGAAATTCTGACAGGACCTCGGACAAATCGGCAGACAGATCCAGATCGTCGGAAAGGCCATCTGACCGGCCATCGGATAGGCCATCTGACCGGTCGCCCGAAAGAACATCTGAAAATATCAACAAGAGAAGACCAAAGAGAAGGCGCCGTGGCAAACAAAGATCGTCCAATCCCAAACCAAACACCCCCAGCAGTTCCACTCCCCCCAGTCCCCAGCCAGGCGGTTGAGCCTGCGCCAGACGCCTGGGAAACGCCGCAGAAAATCCTGGTAGTCCTGGCCCATCCCGATGATCCTGAGTTCTTTTGCGGCGCCACCCTGGCGCGTTGGGCGGCGGCGGGCCATCACATTTCCTACTGCTTGCTGACCTGCGGCGACAAGGGTTCCTCCGACCGCGCAATCACCACCGAGATCTTGTGCGGCATACGGCAGGAAGAACAGCGCAAGGCTGCCGCCGCGATTGGAGCCGAGAAGGTGCGCTTCCTGGGCTACCCGGACGGTTACTTGGTGCCCGATCTGGAAATGCGCCGTGCCGTGACCCGGGTGATCCGCCAGGAACGCCCAGATATCCTCGTCACCAGCGACCCACTGGCCTTATACATTGGCGATCGCTATATCAACCATCCCGATCACCGCGCCGCCGGGCAGGTAACCCTGGACGCGGTCTTCCCCGCGGCTCGTTCTCACCTCTTTTTCGAAGAATTATTGACCGCCGAATCCCTGGAACCACACACGGTGCGCGAAGTGTGGGTCACTTTGGTAGATCAGCCCAACCTGACGCTGGACGTGACCGCTACCTGGGAAGTGAAGATCCAGGCTTTGTACGAGCATCAGAGCCAAATTGGCGATAAACAAAAATTCACCGAGCGCATGCGCAGCCGCCACACGCCCGACAGCACCCCCGAGCAGCCGCGCTACGAAGAGCGTTTCCGCCGCCTGATCATTGGCTGAGACGGGTTTACTGTAAATGCTTTTCCTCTTAGCGTTCGCGTCTTTGCGGTTCAAGAATTTACCGTCCATCTTCATCGCCCGGACATTGGCTGAGACAGGTTTACTATGATCGATTTTTTGAAAGAATCCCAAGATCTATTCGAGTTCACCCGTTTTCTGCGCCGAGATTTCCACCGCCATCCCGAGCTGGGTTTTCAAGAGGTGCGCACTGCGGGTATCGTGGCCCGCGAGCTGTCATCTCTGGGCCTGGAAGTGGCCGCCGGCATCGCCGAAACCGGCGTGGTGGCCTTGCTGGAATGTGCCCGGCCTGGTCCGGTGGTCTTGCTGCGTTTCGATATGGATGCCTTACCCATCCAGGAGCAGTCCGGCGCAGACTATGCTTCTCAATTGCCGGGCCTGATGCATGCCTGTGGGCATGACGCCCATGTTGCTACCGGCTTGACCGTGGCGCGCCTGTTGGCCTCCCACAAGCACGAGCTGGCGGGTACGGTCAAGTTTGTCTTCCAGCCCGCAGAGGAAGGCCTGGGCGGAGCCGAGAAGATGGTCGCAGAAGGCATCTTGCGCAATCCATGTCCGGATATCGTCCTGGCGCAGCATGTTTGGAACGAGAAACCGCTGGGCTGGTTCGGCATTCCCGATGGCCCGGCCATGGCTGCTGCCGAAATATTCCGCGTCATACTGCAAGGCAAAGGCGGGCACGGCGCCGCTCCGCACCTGTCTGTAGACCCGCTGGTGGCTGCAGCCCAGGTGGTGACTGCCCTGCAAAGCATCGTCGCCCGCAATGTGTCCCCGCTGAAGACGGCCGTCGTTTCGACCACCATGATCAAGGCCGGCGATGCCTTCAATGTCATCCCGCACCAGGTTGAGATGCAGGGCACCATCCGTACCTTTGAGCCCGAGGTGCGCGAGACCGTGATGAAGCGTTTCCTCGAGGTGGCCGAGGGTGTGGGGAGTGCCATGGGCTGCCAGGTGGAAGTGCATTTTCAATCGATCACCCCTGCCCTGGTCAACCGGCCAGAAGTCGCCGAGCGGGTGCGCCGCGTGGCAAAAACCTTGTTCCCCGAGGCCGAAATATCCGCCAATTACGCCACCATGGGCTCCGAAGACATGGCTTTCCTGATGCAGCAAACGCCGGGTTGTTTCGTCTTTGTCGGCTCGGCCAACTCTGCCCAAGGTTTCGACGCCCCCCATCACCATCCCAAGTTTGATATCGATGAGCAGGCGCTGCCGCGCGCCGCGGCCCTTATGGCCGCTTCTGCGGTGGAATTTCTTCTATCCTGATCTTTTGCAGGAGGTGAGGCATGCTGAAACCGTTGTACGATGCCGCTTTCCCGGCAGAGTTGAAACTCAGCCGGCCGCCGCAGCGCGTGGTTTCGCTGGTACCTTCCATGACCGAAAGCCTGTTTGCCTTGGGGTTGGGCGGCGCTGTGGTGGGCGTCACCGATTACTGCACTCAGCCGCCCCAGGCAGTGGCCAATCTGCCGCGCCTGGGCGGGCCGAAAGATCCCCGCGTGGCCGACATCCTGGCGCTGCAGCCCGACCTGGTGCTTGCCAACCGGGAGGAAAATCCCCGTGAAATCATCGAATTCTTACAGGCGTATGGCTTGCAGGTGTGGGTTACCTTCCCGCGCACGGTGTCCCAATCCATAGAAGTGCTCTGGTCGTTGGTGAACATCTTTCGCAACCGTGATGCAGTCCTGCGGCTGGAGCTGTTCTCACGCTCGCTGGATTGGATGATCTCCTCGCTGGCAGAGCGCGCTCCCTGGCGCTATTTCTGTCCCATTTGGCAGGAGGGGCAGCTACCTTCCTGGTGGATGACCTTCAACCAGGATACCTATGCCAGCGACCTGCTGCGCCTGATGGGCGGCGAAAACGTCTTTGCTGGGCGCCAACGCCTGTATCCCCTCGAAGCCGACCTGGGGCAGGCCATGCCCGAGCCGCCCGGCGAGCGCGACACGCGCTATCCACACGTTGCCCTGGCCGACGTGATCGCCGCCGATCCCGAAGTCATTATCTTGCCCAGCGAACCTTTTGCTTTCACGCCAGCGCACAGGCAGGCGTTGCAATTGCTGTTTGCCGAGACCGGCGAGATGCTCTCGCGCGCCGTGCGCCAGGATCGGATCTACCTGGTGGACGGCAGCCTGATCACCTGGCACGGCGTACGTCTGGCGCAGGCCCTCAGCGAACTGCCCAATATCATCATTACTTAGTTCATCGTGGTCAATGATTCCAGCGGCTGGTCGCTGTGCACCCGTTCTTGCACCGTGTACAGTCGCCGATACAGCCCGTTCTGCTGGATCAGCTCCTCGTGGGTGCCTGTCTCACGGATACCCTTGCCTTCCAGCACCACGATGCGGTTGGCGTTGCGGATCGTTGATAAACGGTGGGCGATCACGATCGTGGTGCGTCCCTTCATCAGCCGTTCCAGCGCCTGTTGGATGAGTACTTCGGTTTCGGTGTCCACCGAGGAGGTGGCCTCGTCCAGGATCAAGATGGGGGCGTCTTTGAGCACCGCCCGGGCGATGGAGATGCGCTGTTTCTGCCCGCCGGAGAGCTTGATACCGCGCTCGCCAACCAGCGTATCGTAGCCGTTGGGCAGGTTGGCGATGAACTCGTGCGCATTGGCCACCCTGGCCGCCTCGATCATCTCTTCTTCGGTTGCTTCCGGCCGCCCGAACAGGATGTTCTCGCGCACCGTGCCATAGAACAGGTACACATCTTGCAGCACCATGCTGATCTGGCGGCGCAAATCCTCCAGGCGTATCTGGCGAATATCCAACCCGTCCAGCGTGATCGCTCCCTGGCTGACATCGTAGAAACGCGGCGCCAGGCTGACCAGCGTCGATTTGCCCACACCGGTCGGGCCCACCAGCGCAATCACGTGATGCGCCGGGATGGTCAGGTCGATGTTCTCCAGCACGTTCTCGCTGTGATTGTAGGCGAAGGTCACATTATGGAAAGCGATCTCTCCGGTGGCTCTTTCTGCCAGGGGCAGGGCGTTTTCCTGGTCTTCGATCTCTTCTTCCTCTTGCAGCAAGCCTGCCACGCGGTCGGCGCCTGCCAGCGCACTTTGTACGCTTTCCCAGGCGTTGCTCAGGTTGCGGATGGGTTGGTAGAGCAGGTCCAGGTACAGGAAGAAGGCCACCAGGTCGCTGATCGGCAGTTGACCTCCATAGGCCAATCGTCCGCCCAGGTAGACCACCACCAGCGTGCCCAGCGATGAAGTGAATTCGATGAAGGGTTGGAAGGTTGCCATCAGGCGCAGTGCTCGCAATTGTGAAGCCCGGTATAGCTCGATGCGTTGTCCAACCCGCTCCGATTCTTCTTGTTCCCGGGTGAAAGCCTTGATCTCGCGGATGCCGGCGATATTCTCGTTGAGCAGGGCGTTCAGATCGCCCAGCACGCTCTGGCGTTGGCGGAATGCCGGGCGTACGTAGCGCGCATAGATGCGCAGTGCGATCAGCATCAACGGCACCGGCAGCAGGCTGAAGAGCAGCAGCTTCCAGTTCAGCAGTGCCAGCACCGTGCTGACCCCGATCAACGTCAGCACGTTCACCAGCACGTCCGGGATGGCGTGCGAGATCAACATCTCGAACAGGTCAGAGTCATTGATCACCTGCGACATGAGCTGCCCGGTCTGCTTGTCTTCATAAAAACGCAGCGACAGGCGCTGCAAGTGCACGTAGAGATGCTTGCGTGCATCTGCCACCACACCCCAGCCCGCCACGTGCGCCATGTAACTGCGCACGAATTGCAGCAGGCCGCGCACCAGGTAAATGCCTAGTGCCAGCAGGGTCAGTTGGGTGATCAACCGGAAGGCGTCGGCTTCCAACTGTTTGATCGTGACTTCTGCGATCAGCGTGCGGATGATCCAGGGGATGACCAACTGCACACCCACCAACAGCAGCATGCTGATCACGGTCAATGTTAACGGCCTGGTATAGTTACGGGTATATTTATAAATCACTTGAAACGGTTTCATCAATAAACATCCTCTCTAAACCCGGTAGTATACCTCACTATGGTGGAGTTTGAGGCAGATTGGACTTTAATATTTGTATTTGAGAGAGCGCTCCCGCACCTTTAGGCACTTTGACTCTTCCCCTTCCCTATGATACAATCCAATCATCGGATTAATCGTATTGTTTGGGGATTTTTTTCTGTGCCGCCTCAGCCTTTCAGTTCAGACTTCTTGCATTACCTGGCTTCGTTGAAGAATGGCCAGGCGGCAGAGCGTATCCCCTCCTTGACCCAATTAAGTAAAGACCTTGGCCTTGGTGTTTCCACCCTGCGCGAGCAGTTAGAAGTTGCCCGGGCGCTCGGCCTGGTCGAAGTGAAGCCCCGCACCGGCATTCGTTTGCTGCCCTATTCATTCGCTCCGGCGGTTAGCCAGAGCCTATCCTATGCATTGGAATTCTCGCCGGATTATTTCATGTCCTTCGCCGATCTGCGCAACCGGCTGGAGGCCGCCTATTGGGAAACGGCTGTGCGCCTGCTCACGGCAGAAGACCACCGCGCCTTGCAATCTCTGATGGTGCAGGCCTTGGAAAAGCTGCGCGGCGAGCCCATTCGCATCCCGCTTCAGGAACATCGCCAGCTTCACCTGCTGATCTACCATCGCCTGGATAATCCCTTTGTCCAGGGTCTGCTGGAAGCCTATTGGGAGGCTTACGAAGCGGTTGGCCTGGGCCTGTACGCCGACCTGGGTTATTTACAGCAGGTGTGGCAGTATCACCAAAGCATGGTAGATGCGATTTGCGCCGGGAATCTGCCTGCGGGCTACCGGGCTTTGGTAGAGCATAAAGATTTATTATTCCAGCGTCGTTCCACAGGAACGACAGGCATCGAGGGTGGTTCTTCGGAAAAACCACCTGCATCACTTACTTTCGATGAAGGAGAATTATGACCGATCAGCAAACTGTTCCAGCAGTAATCAACGATTTCAGTATCACGGTCGCCACGGTCAACGGCTCGGGCAGCCAGACCTCCAACCTGACCCTGATGCGCGCCATGTTCAAAATGGGCATCCCGGTATCTGGCAAGAACATCTTTCCGTCTAACATCCAGGGACTGCCAACCTGGTACACCATCCGGGTGAATAAAGATGGTTTTCTGGCCCGCAGCGAAGATCACGAAATCGTCGTCGCTATGAACATCGCCACTTTTGAGCGCGACCTGGCCGAAGTGAAACCGGACGGTGCTTTCCTCTATGACGACAGCATCCGCCTGCCGGTCGATCGCCAGGATATATCCCTGTATCCCATGCCGGTTAAGCAGTTGCTGCGCGATACGGGCGCTTCGCCTGAACTGCGCGATTACATCGCTAACATGGTTTACGTGGGTGTCTTGATCTACCTGCTGGATATTGACTCCGACAAGATCCTATCAGCGCTGTCTGCTCATTTCAAAGGGAAGAAGAAGGCCATCGATCTGAACTACGGCGTAGTGCAGGCGGCGGCCAATTGGGCGGCGCAAAACTTAAAAAAGACCGACCCTTACCGGGTGGCGCCGATGGGCGAATTGCGCGGCCATATCATGACAGACGGGAATACTGCTGCCGCCCTGGGTTCTCTCTTCGGGGGGTTGCAGTTCTGCGCCTGGTACCCAATC
>CAZVRZ010000076.1:17860-25717 GCA_964629965.1 uncultured Anaerolineaceae bacterium | reverse complement strand
GATCTGGAAGAAGCCGTCGCCAAGTTAGAGGATTAAGCATGCCTGGAAGAGTTTACTGGATAAGCTGGGGGAGATCGTGATTGATTTTTCGAGGAATGACGCCACAGGAAAAGCCGGTGGTTACTGCCGATCACCATTGGTGATAAGCAGTATGCGATCAAGGCAGTGCTGGAGATCTCATAATGCAATACATTATGCGCATCTTTGTTCAATGATACGGTCGAGCATCAATAGGCAAATAAGTATAATGGCTCCTAAGTCGACGAATTAGAGATTGCCTGGGGTATGTGATCTAGCATATGCCTTGAAAAAGCTAGAACGACAATAGTGGTTTGATTATGTCAACCGGGCTTCCTCTATTCACCAGGGACAATGTACTATCTTTGGACAACCACATATTCAAGATTATTCCCATCTCGTTCACACCTTAAATATTCTCCATCTGTAACAAGCCTTCGGATATCAGTCTTGAACGTAAAAGGGAATAGTTCTGGTAGTTGGTATACATCATCAAGAAGAAGACGTTGGGGAGGACTGGCAAAAATACTGGCCTCTAAAAACCAAGTTTGGATTTTTGGACTGGTTATTTGATGAAATGAAGAGCTGTAGGTTTTGGTTTTATCCTTTTGCAATAATTGCCAATCTATAAGGGTTTGAACAATCCGATCTAGGCAGCGAGGGATTGTGCTATGATTGCCATATTTTTCCAATAAACGATTATGGATTTCTTGACGATGGAAGCTCCCCTGAATTCTGATAAAACGCCCCATTTGAGCAACCGTATCTCTAAAAAGGGGAAACTCAATCATTGACATCCCCCAATGCATACAAACGTGGTCAGAGGCATTAGTTTCGTGATAGAGTGATATGGCTTGCTGGCGTAGACCGTTATTACCTGAGGCAGGATCTAGCCACAAACGTGTAAGCACATTAGCTGTTTTACGAGGAGCATCATTACCTCTCATGAACCTTGTTAAGTATGATTTGAGTTCTAGAATCTGATCATCTCGTAATTCAGATTCTCTACTAGCAAGTTCCAATGCGAATTCTGCCCATTCAAGGGCAATAAAACGATCAAAACCGACTCTGAATTTTGGTTGTGAAGTCATCACGATGATTTTCCTAATACCATTTCTAGAAATTGAATAGCCAGGCCGCGTTGAAGTTCATCATGGAAGTATTGGTTGCGGTAGTTGCGTAAGCAGCTATAGCAGGATGTTTCCAATCCGCAATCGCATTGCTCCATTTTTCCTAGTGCGGCATGGAAAACATCTGGGAGTTTTTTCAAAATCCGAGCAACGTGGCCTGCACCACCCGGGACAGTATCATACAAGATAAAGTGAGCGGGCTTACCATACTCACGATAGAAAATGGTCCCATCAATATCGTCACGACGGATACCCAACACTTCACTGGCGCCTTCCATTAGTGCATAAAGCGTTGAGAGCATGGTAGGTTGATATGGCGATGACGCGAAAAATCCATCCATCCCAATTTCCAGAATATCGGTCATATAACGATGGCCCAGATCGTAGCTGTCAGTATGTCCTCCGCACTCCTTGAGTGTAAACGGATTTACATGTTTTGATCCCTTTTTGATGCCCGATTTAAAGCTATTCGCCTCTGCCCAGCCACAACTATTACAGATTCGGAATCCACGCCCAAGGCCATCATTTACCAGTGCCATCCACCCATGAGGAGAATGCCCAGCATAAACTTGCACAGATCCACTTGATAGACCATCGACTATATCCAGGCGAAGTTCCTCTAATTCTTTCGTCTGGGGTGAGCGATAGTCCGTAAAATAGACTCGGCTGGCATATGTTTTTTGTGGAGCATCTTCACCAGGCGATGTGGTATTATCAGAAGCCACAAAACCCTGCTTTGGGATAATAAAAATTCCTTGAGCATCGTTAGAGAATGATTCTCCACAGGTTTTACAGACTGGTGGAACCTCAATTTCGCTATAACCCCAATAAAACCGTTTACACTTGTCGCATACCGCGTAGTGGATCTCCTCCCACTTCTTATTGGGCATTAAGCGCACCCCCTGGCTTCTCCAGATTCGTCCTCCAGCCACTACTTCACTGCCAGGGGCAAACTCAGATATGGCCATCCGGAGATCACGATCCAACTCAATTTTTCTGGCCATATCAATAGCGAGATGGTGGGTAAGCAGCGGCACAACATCGGTTGGGAAACCATATTTTGGTAAGATATTGCGTGCGCCTAAGAAACCAAGTAATTCTTGGCCCTTGATCTGATTAATGATGCTATCCAATCGAATCGCTTCCTTCAAGCTTTTCGCATCATCTCTTTCTTTAGCTTCTCTCTTGAGCCTGGTTAACTCTTCCACCTCAGACTGCAAATCCCAGATAGCGAGATCGAGTACTTTAGACTCATCAGACTGAGGATTAGTTAACTCTAAATACCAGCTCCAATCAGACACACCTAATGCCTTTCGCAACTCAGGTGATGGAATTACTCGATTAAGAGACTCCAATATATTTGCTGGCCGGGTGTTTATATATTTTTGGAGCAAATTTGGGCCGGTCTCCCCTAAATCGGGAAGGAAAAATTCACCTACATTCTTGAATTTACTATCTTTAGCCCATCTAAAAAATGCTGCGAACACCACGGAGTGTAGGTGACGCCGAATTACTTTCTCGTTCGTTAAAGTGGCTACTGGGGGCTTAATCTTACCCGAGACCATTGTCTCTGGTTGATTGTAATAATTGAGGTCATGAGAACGGCGTTGTGCATACGTCAAGATAAATGCCGCTGAATCCGTACGACGACCGGCACGACCGGCACGCTGAATGTAATTGGCAGTAGTCGGTGGAACGTTGCGCATCACAACAGCCTGCAAATCACCCACGTCAACACCAAGCTCAAAAGTTGTGGAACAGCTCAGAACATTGATGTCTCCCTGAATGAACTTATTTTGAACATTTGCAGCCTCTTTCGCAGTCCATTGAGCGGTGTGTTCTTGGGCAGTTAAAACGATAGGCTGATTTTTGAGATAGCTTTCGCGATAAAGGTTGTCGGCTATCCAAGATGACCGGATTGACAATGGCTGTAAATGACCGATACATCCATAAGTCGGGCAAACTTCTTCAACACCTGTTCGTGTAATATTTAGACAACGGTCGCAAATCATCCATCCCTTATGGCTGTTATCCAGGGTTGCTACGACACACCAAGCTGTATGCGATACTACGAAAGCCGATCCCCCATTCCTTGGAAGAGTCTTAATAGCTAGTAACTTACTCCAAGGAGATGTTGAATCGGTAAGGTATTGCCATAGGTTTCTTAGTAGTTCTTCCGCTGCCCGGTCAGCCTTTTCTCCCGTTAGTTTCGGAGCGCGTCGTTCTAAGACACGCAAAAGGTAATCCTTGCGACCATTCCCAAAAGCGGTGGGAAGCCAACTAAATATGCCGACTTTGGTATCGCTTTTATCGAGTCGAACAAAAAACTCTTTCTGCCGAGGGGCGAAGGCCTCGTCCGAGACCATATCAATTTTGTCACCAAGCAAGTAGCTAATTGCCCCTTGGTAACGCAGGGTATTCAACAAAACCCGGATAAGGTTGCGGCCTTCTTCCGCGTCTAAATTCCATGGTTCTGACTTCAAAAAATCTGGTGGTTGCCATTGGCCAGAGACAACTGGATCAAAATAAAGCAAGCCAAGTCCTTCCAGGCTCAAGCGGCGATCCAGCGGGGAAAACTCTTGCATTAACCAGATTGCCATGCGTTTTTCAAAGTCAGTCAGGCTTAAATCATCTACAAACAGTTCGGCCTGTTTTACCTGGAAACTTAGGCGATCCAGTAAATCGTTCAACCGCAACTGACCTTTTGGGGCATCAGGATCTTGTTGCATCGTTGATATGATCATCCGGCGACGCAAGTTACGATCGTGCGTCCGAACCAAGAATGGAGCAAAGAAGGCCGCATTTTGGCGACTGTCCGTAAAGTTCAGCATCTTCCGCCCTTGCCCAGGCAAGGATGCACTGTTCTTGGCCTTTGAAGGAGGTATGTGTTGGTAAAGAGCTTCAGCAAGGACGCTGACAGGGGCATCCTGACCAGTGAGAAAACGGTAGACCACGCCTTTGCTGGAGCGAGTTGAACAGCTAACACATCGCCGAAGTGTCTGTGAATGCCCAATGTCCACTTTGTTTACCTTTACCATCTGGCCGGTTGTGCAGGTACACTGCCGCGTTCCGGCTGGCTGGATTAACCCGCAGCAAGAGCAAAGCAGGTTTTCTTCGAGGCCAATATTATCTTTCAAGGCATCCGGGGTGACATCTGGGTCGGAGATAATTGCATCTTCGTCTTGCTCATGAACCTGCTGCTCAATTGTGTAGTAATTGGTCTTCTGAGCAGCAAGAGCATCATACATGACGCTGTTCTGTGTCAAGTAGTAACGATTGGGAACCGTTTTGAAAGCCGGATTATTTTCACGCAGGTGTATTTCCGAAGTCTCTTCACCAATTAAATAGGGAGTACCACAGCGGGTGCAAGTTGCGAGTTCGAACACCCGACTGTGGCAATGTGGACAGAATTTGTGACGGCGTAAGAAAAGCCTTTGCTGCTGATTCGGCGGTAACTTTTTGTGAGCTTCCTCGTTCAAACAGACAAAAGCGCCCTCCAATGCCCGTGCGAACAGGTGATAACGAGCGGGCATTAAGGGCATACTTTCTTTATCTGCACGCGCGAAAACAGCTAGAGCTACCAAATCAATAAGCGCTTGTGTAGCATATGTTTGTTTCCCAAATACATCTTCTGCTAATAGAGTTAATTGGCAAGAATGCTTTGCCTCGAGCTGCTTTAAGACATTTTGCACGTTCTCATCATAACTGAATAGTTCATACAAATATCGCTGAATTGCCGCATCTGGCTCTTTGCCAGCTTCCAGGCGAGCTTCAGCTAACCGCGCAGAAAATCCATGCTTCTTAAAAACCATCTCAAAAGTACTTACATATTTCTGAAAGCCTGAAGTATTTTCGGGGCGGTTTTCTAATGCTTGGACAAGATCGCGATAGAGAGCCGGGGTGCCCGTCCACAAAGGATTTGGTAAAGTACTGAGAGGGATACGGTCAGCATCTACCACATCCCGGTAATCGGGATTGTCTGCGTCCCATAAGAAGGGAATATTGAATAAGTTTGTTGCGAACTGAGCGACAGCGGGAAAATCTTCTTTACCGCGCCCTAAGGTAGCACTGGTAGCGATACCTTGCAAACGCCCTAGTTTATCCTGTACCACACGATCTTCAAGCCGCCGCAACAGCATTGCCATTTCAGTGGCATTTGCACCATCGTAAACATGTGCTTCATCCAGCACAATAAAATGCCAGTGGGATCCTGTTGGGCCGTCAAAAAGCGTGTGATCTGCTGGACGGAGCAGCAGGTACTCAAGCATGGCATAGTTGGTAAGCAAGATGTGAGGCGGTTTCTCCTGCATCTCTTCCCGGCTTAGCAGTTCATGATTCACACCGAGTTTTGCTTCTTCGGGATAAGTATTCTCAAATGCTTGCCGAGCAGCTTTCGCAGATTGTTCGGTTTCGCCAACATAGCGGCCAAAGGTAATTGCAGGATAATTTTTTAGCAAACGTCGGAGGCGCTTCATCTGATCATTTGCCAGGGCATTCATCGGGTAAAGCAGCATAGCTCGTACGCCTGGCTTGCTTAGTGTTCCCTTCTCCTGTTCCTGGAATAGATAATTCAAGATAGGAATTAAAAATGCTTCAGTTTTACCTGAACCAGTACCAGTAGCAACAATTAAATTACGACTATTGAGTGCCTTCCGGATGGCATTCACCTGATGATTGTAGAGCTCACGAGTATAGGGGAGCTCCGGCGAATTCAGTTTGGCAAACTCATGGGATAGTAAACCATCATCAACCAGATCTTTAATGCTTTTCGATTTCTTGTAAGGCAACGATATTTCCAGCAACGGACCCTTGACGAGTAATTCGGGCTCTTCGATCGCTTCGGCAAAGGCCTGGCGATACCAATCATCTTGGAAGGGTTTGATAGTTTTCAGGTAGCGAAGATAGGTGGAGCGGATATGGTTGCTGGTATCGAGCGGATGAATAGCCATTATTTGCCTCTATTTCAATGTAGTAGTAAATTCTAATATTTTACGTAAAGGAATTTCTGGATGAATCTGGGTATAGGTCGCTTTTTGGCCTGGATGCTCCACTTTCGTGTGCTTATTCACCATTATGTTTAGGTTTGAAGTAATAAAAGATTCACACAGCAGACATTTGTAAACATGAGGGGATCCAGGGAATTGGCATACCCCACGCCCTAATAGTAGGTTTAAGGGTTCTGGGCGATCCGTGGGGTGAAGGACTAATTGGATGGTCAAGTCAGGTCCATCAACAGGTGAAAGATCCAAAGAATCGCCTCTAGCATTCCTGATCGAGGTAATTTTGGCCCACCCTGCAGGAGTACTAATAAACATGCCTGGTTTAATATGCATAGTTTCTACAGGGTATCGAAGGGCAAGGGTACGAATGAGCATCTCGGACTTTTGTAGAACCGGAAGCTCGGCTAGATACCCGTAAGCGAACTCGGGGTTACAGCCGAATAAATCTAGCGCCTGCTCATTAGAAAGCTTACCTTGGTGCATAAAGGAGAGAATTTTCTTGATACTATCCTCTTCTCCCCTCTTTATGAGAACAATCCAGCAAGCTTGAACTACATTTGGTTTTGTGTCGCTAGCTTCTGCTAAACGGAATAATTGGTTAGCGGACAAAGAAGCCAGGAGCAGAGAAAGGTCATCTCGCTTGGCAACGCCTGCCTGATTCGTTCTTTCACGTTGCGCACGATCATCATGAACTTCAAAGGGTCGAAAAATAGGCAACTGAGCGGAACCATGCTCGCGCCAGGCTGGCTTCAAACCCCTGTGGGCTTTTCGGGTATGAATGTCAAGAGCGTCTTTACGAGTCGTGATATATTCTTTGCAATGGGCACAGACGAGAAGTTTTTTACCCTTTGGGAAGATAAGCTTTGTATTCCATAGATCCAATGTTGCGATTTCGGGATGCAGCTCGGGATGCAAGGATAAACCAAGAAAGATATCAGGCTCATCTATCTGGGCAATATCAAGGTCAATGTCTTGACGGTTACGGATTTTTTCGATTCGCCCCCACCCACCTGGCGTTTTGATAAACATGCCAGGGACAACATGCCGGGTTTCAAACGGGGATTTTCGCGCCAACTGGCTTATTGTATTTTGATGCTGCAATACTTTAGGCAATTCTAGCAGCGAGGTAAAGCAAAAAGCCGGATCAACTGCGAACAATGAAAAGAGGTCATCCGTTGAAATCCTGCCGAGCTGAACCTGGTTCAGTGCCCTTTGAACTCCTTCCTTTTTCCCCTGCCGGACGAATTGCTCACACTGAGTATATTCACCTGAATTAGCTTTCACAACAAGTGGCTGGATAGAAATTTCAGCAGGTGCCACTCCCGTCTGCTTCGGATACCTTCGAGCCAACTCATTCATCTGTACTCGGTTGGCTTGATTCTCTGAAGCAGAAGATAGCGTTTTATACGAAAATCCTGGATTAACACCTAGTAACTCTGTTACTTCATGGCCACCCAGTTTTCCGTCATGGAAAAGAGACATGATCCGCTTCACACCGGTGGGTTCTTCGCGCCGTAACAATTCACTTGCATACAGGCAGCACCGCTCACTTTGCTCTTCAACTATGGCAAGAGTTACCAGGTGTTCATCGGGTAATTCAACCAGACACTTATCAGGCTGTTCCTGACGGTGCAGGAGATCTGAAAATTGGCGTAAGTAGATTGGATCAGGCACGCCCATGGCCAACACTTTAAGGCAAAAATCACTCT
>CAZVRZ010000076.1:12291-17850 GCA_964629965.1 uncultured Anaerolineaceae bacterium | reverse complement strand
GACTACCTTCCTCGATCATCGTGATGATTCGCTTTACGCCTTCTGGATCATGACCTCTAAGCAAAATCCGCAGGCAGTGTAATACTAGCAGTGGATCATCTTCATGCTCCAGCAATACCAAAGCACTCTTCGGACCGAGGGTCTTTGCCTGGATAACATCTCCAAGATATGATTGCCGGAAATCGTCATTTGACGGATGCTCTGCATACAACTTATTAAGCAAGCCCGGACTCAACATCTTGATGCGAACATCTTGTTGGTATCCGGGGTTGCTTCGGCCAAGCCACTGGTAGAAGCCTAACACCATACCTAATGGGGCTGAGGTAATCGAATCGACACATTGATTAATGGCTGATATCATCTGCTCTTTCGCGCCCTGGTCAGCATAAATACACACACTCTCAAAGCGGCAACGAAAAGCTTTCTGAGGATATTTTTTGATTTGTTCATCAAGCCAATCCAAATATTGTTTTGCATCGATGGTGCTGAAATAAAACTTATCGTCGGTTTCGGGTGGAGCAGTTAGAGCGTCTCTCCAGGTAGGCGCGATATAGAAGCTGGCTTCATAACGTGAATAAGGGAGCCCCATCTCTTTCATTGAAAAAACGCCGCGTGATTCGTCTGGAATGATGAACTCCATCCCCCTATTCCATGGTTGCCAGAGAGGGCGTAAGAAAACACGCCGATTACGCAAAGGATGTGGCTCTCTCCAGTGTAGCTCGAAATCTGTTTCTCCTAGGTGCTCAAGCTTGACGTCATAGATTTTGAGCGTGCGTGTGAGGGATAATAAGGGAAGACGGTCGTACTTTCCTGATGAGTTCGGAATCAAAAGCTCAAAGTTAAAAGCTGAGCTATCCGCCGCAGCGTTCAGCGTGCTTTCAGCTGGTAAAGAAAAACGCAAATGATCGCTGTTCACCCGATCTGTTTCAGGGACGAATTTTTGTAGGATCTTTTGCGGGTTGGTGCTGTCTACTAAGTTTAGCTGGAGAGAAGAAGCCAGCTTTCCCAATCCGGGCATGCGCAATAGAAGTGTCTGGTTTGAAGCTTGAAGAAATGAATCTACGGATCGCTCAAACGGACGGGTGCTCCACTGAACAACTGCATCTTCTTCTAGCAACAAACGCCACTGCAGGCGCGGAATCGGGATAAATAACGGTACCTGTACGGGTGGGCGTTTATCAGCACTTGGGACAGTCAGTAACAAGTCAGCACGCGTAACATCTTCGCCTACTGTGATCGTATATAGACCCATACTCCCCTCAGAATGCACAGCATCAACACCTGCTTGGGGATGGCAAACCGCATCTGGAGGTATCAATAAGGTAAACTGAACATTTTTGGGCGCACCTTCAGCCCTTGGAAGGATAATATTGGGTAGATCTCGCACAATCAGTGTGGGCCAAAATCGGAACCGATATTCAACTTCGACATCTCGCTGGTTTGATGCTCGTAGGATGTAGGTTCCTAATGGTCCGGATCCCAATAGCTTAGCCAAATCTAATTCAATCCCCTCGCTCACCGCTTGAAGCTCAAGTTGGCAATCGGTCCTATGGATGAGGGGCTCCGTTTCCCAAACACTTTCGAGGGTAATGTTCCAGCGTTTGATCTCATTTTCGGGGTTGATACTGGCGTGGAGAGGAATGTGCAGGCGAGGCACAGCGCCAATATAGAGCAAGGACCCCTTTGGATCGGCTGTTAGTGGCCAGGGGGCGTTCCCTACCAGCATCGGCATCTCTGCCCGACGCCCAACCGGGATAGCGGCAATTTCCTTGCCATTACGGACCAAGCGCACTTGGCTGCTGTCTTCAAGAGACCAGTAGTCCGCCCTCCATCCCTGCCAAGCGCCCCCCATCGGGCGGCATTGGTGTCGCAATTCGCCGGTGCCATCAAACTTGAGTTGAACGTCTGTTGGGTAAAGCATTAACAAAACTTCAGGAGGCAAGCTTTGGTTCCAGCGCAGCATACTGCCATCGGCAGACCGGAACACCAACAATGGAGCCGAATCTGCTGCCGGGCGCAGAGTGACATTCCAGCGCCGTTGCTCACGCGGAGATTTGTCTTCGGTTTGCAGCCAAAAGGACAGAATAATTTGCGATGATGCCCGATTAAAAGGGATTTGTCGGCCTTCTGTCAAAATATCGCGCCCGAGGCGGCGAAGGCGTACTGGTTCTTTCTTTGTTTGCTGATCCCAGGCAATTTGCCAGTAGGCCGCGCCTGCCAGGCTGCCGCTTATGGGTTGTTCGGGAAGATCGAGTAAAAAGCCTTCGCCTTCAGGGTCAAAGATCAAGCGCGGACGTTTAAGACGTACAAGCCCCAGTTTTTCGGGGCGCTCTTCCATGAACTCAACAAACCGTTCGCTTATATAAATAGGAATCTCGAGCTTATCGGGCAGTTCCCCAGTTTGTCGATACTGCTGCGCCATACGGACGCATTCGTCCAAAAGATCCAGCCCAATGTTGCCGCTGTTTTCGAAAAAATTGCGGATAGGTGAATCCATGAACATCTGGGCCTCGGAGCGCGCCAGTAGTTGGTCTAGTAACTCATGGCCATGCAGCCCACTATACCGGTCGATGGTCACGGCCGGGAGTAACATTTTGTCGAAGAAGTCGGGCAGTGAATAAGAAGGAATGCCCCCATGAATACGCATGGCAGTGACATATTTATTAGTATCAGCGCCAACGCTCAGGAAGGTCTTTACTTTGTTTTTGCGAAGGATCTCTATAAACTGAGTGTGCCATTGCCAGTTATGGAAATTAGCATCCGTAATTTCCAGGAGGGCTGCCAAGGCATCCCAAAAATCTCGGCGGGTATTGTAAGCCGCAAAATGTGCAAGAAACGTGACAAAGATATGGGGATAATGGGTAAGAAGCCGTTGGGTTGTTTCGCCTAGCCTTTTCCCCGTGCGTTTATATAAGCTGCGGATCTCTTGGGTAACTGCTTCAAAATCGGCTTGCGTCAATGGTATTTCCCCCAGGATTGTGATGCGGGGAAAATAATCGGCAGTATAGACTTCCCAATCGCGAAGATTTCTAATCATAAAGCATCATTGTCTTCCAGCCAGCACCTAAAATAGTTGACCCTGCTTAGGCTCAGCAACGTGGCGCAAGGTGGCATTGTGGTAATACATCAACAACTGCTGATCCTCTTGCAGTACACTTTCAGGCATGCGTTCGGCAACTTCAATGATGACATCATACTGGCGCTCACGCCAGGCATAACTAAATCCGGCGCGGATGGCTTCGCTGCGGAAGATCTTGAGGCGCCCTTTACTTTTCCGATATTCGTTGAATTCACGGAGTAAGGCTTTCTGGCGCAAGGCTTCCAGATCAGCCTTGCGCTCCGGGTCAGGGTTGTACCAGCGTTCTTCTGCATCTTGCAGGAAGGACTGCTCAAGCAGCACTTTAAGCTCGGGCAAGTCTTCAAATTTAGCTTTATGAAGCTGCTGAACAAAGCGCGGCTGCAAATCGCCATAGGTTTGTGATCCATGTCCAGTCGCTGGGTCGAGTTCTTGACGAATCCATTGTCGAGCTGATGATTCATCAGTGATGAAGAGTGCTAATTGCGCAACACGCTCTGCTTGCAATCTCAGCTTGTCATAAACAGCGGCTTGGGCTGGAGTAAAAGCCATACTTTCGCGTTCCAAGAAGCGCTGGCTAAGACCCTGATAAAACTCTGATGCAGATAGAGGTACATTAAGTCCACGTTGGATATGAAAAGCTACCATACGATCATAGAGCAAGTACGGTAGGCGCTCTTGAACCGGCTCAATGACATTATCATTAAGCATAGGGATAGGTAGTTTTTCAAGATGCTGACGGATAAATTCCCACGCTCCCTGAGCTGTACCTGCTTCGCTTAAAAACCGTTTTTCAAATTCAACCGTGGGTTTATAGACAGAAAGAACCAAGTCTTGTTTTACAGCGTTCGTATTATTTACTTGTTTAAAAGTATTATGCTGTTTATCTAATAAACGAACATCAGCGACGACAAAGCCTGCTTGCATTGATCCATCTTGAATAGCTGTCCATACAGAATTTTTAGAATTATGAAATTCGATCGTCATCCAATGCCCTGGTTTCAACACTCTGAAAAATTCCGTAAAACAATTTGTCATCAAGTTCTGATATTCACTTAATCCCTTCTGTTGAGCAGTGCTTACAATTGCTTCTGATGAGCAATTTGTGTAATCATTTAACCAGGCCTCGGTTATAAAATTCAGTTCTGAATACATTAAATTATCACCAAATGGAGGATCAATAAATACATAATCTATGGAATTATTTGGTATTCCTGTATTTGCTCCATCACTTGTCAAAATTACAACATCTTTCCCCTTTAATCCATCAAGCATTTTTAATAATTCTTCATATATATCCAATCGCCGAGATATTGCCCCAAAGATTGAATACTCATGGGTAATTGAAGGCATATATAATGTGCCAGAAGTCCCTGCCGTATGCTTACCACCTGGTGCCCAACGAAACATCTTACTCATTGTTCGTAATAAAGCGGTTATTACAAACAACGACCGTCTTCCTCGAGATTTGTTAATAACAGCTGCAAGTACCCACAAATTTCTATAAGTATAGAAATGATGAACATGAGTAATTCCAGCGTGGTAACCTGCTCGCCATGTATCACCCCATTCACTCCCCTTGAACATCATTGGCACGTTTGGAAACCAGTATGGAATTTCTTGCTCCTGTACTTTTGCAATTAATTCGAGATCTTGCTTATCGGGGCGCTTACCATAGCGTTTCTTACCCACTGAGTAGTTAATATAAACAGGAACCTGTTTGTTTCGTTGAATCACCCTCTCTAGGGCACGATCAAACTCAGTGAGCAAAACATGTTCAACCTTGAGAGCGCCAGAATCTTTGCTATGATTTTTCGAGAGAAGAGTAGAACATTGTGGACATGACCACGAATCATGAATATTTTCTTCTGAATCAACAGCAACGTCCCAAAATACCATCTCAGCGCCGCATTGTGAGCATGCTAATACATCAGACCAAATTGTGAAATTTATTCGCCCTTTTGTTACCCCATCAGCATGAAAGGTTTCATACATCCAGCCACATTCCTTTTCCACTTCTTTCAGAATATGTCTGGCTTCTTTTTCAAAGGCACGAGGATTTACCGGGGTATTGTAATTATAGGCAATGAAAGTGGCGGCTGGTGATAGATCTACTAATATAGCTTTGCGCGTTCCCAATAATGAAATTTGCTGGCCAACTTTCCCTGCCACTTTAGATCCTTTAACAGTATAGCCTAAGCTTTCAATGGTTTTCTTATCACCGCAAAGTTGGGCCGCTACTCCTGTCATTCCTGTACCGCAGAAGCCATCGAGGATCACATCGCCAGGATCGGTGTAATGCAAAATGTACCTCATAATCGCCTTGTGAGGTACCTTGGTATGGTAAGAGTGCGCGTTGTAAATCGGATCGTTCTTGCCTTCAGAAACATCCGCGGCAAATGGTTGGCGAGTGTGCATCAACGGTAGCTGGGCATCATCGGGCATATCTCTTGCTTGGCGTAATTCGCGCCGTTCAGCCTGCC
>CAZVRZ010000076.1:0-12281 GCA_964629965.1 uncultured Anaerolineaceae bacterium | reverse complement strand
TCTCGCCGAGAAAGGGATTGGGACAAGCTGTGTAGTAAGGTGGGTCAGAAAGAGCCAAAATAGCTTCGTCACTCCCGATCGGAAAGCCCTCGGTCTGGCGAAAGGCAGTATCCTGCAAAAGTAAGCGCAGTTTTTCGCGATACGCTTCCTGCTCTGCCTGTTCTGCTGGTGTAGCCTGATCTTCAGTTCGCGGCTCTGAGATCAGATGAAGTTGTTCGGGGTGGCTTAGGTCATTGCTCATGACTATGATCTCTTCTTTACCAATCAATTTGAATACGGATCTTATTCAGATCCTTACCCTCGAGGTATTTTTTAATGAAATTGCGGAACCGCTGCTCAAATTCATCAGGAGGGCAGGGCATACCTGGGCGAGTCAGCGCCAGCAGCAGATCTGCACCTTCAATGGTTATTTTTTCGAGCCCTTGGAGCGTATCCCGCAATGCAGTGATCAGGCGGTCAGTGATCTTGTCCGGCAGCTGCCCTGTCTGTATGAACTGGCTAATCTCCTGCCGCTCGCGTTCGCTGATCATCGCCAGGTTCGCCTGCGAGCTCTCACTTTTTAGATTATCTCGCAAGCCATTGACCCATCTCTGGTATAGATGATTTAAATCAAGCTCCACGGCTTCAAGCTGCTCCCCTGCTGAAGCATCGGCCTGGTCGGTTCGGGGAGTGAACCCGCAGGATGGACAAAACGGCCGCGAACGCAGATCGTTGGCATTTACAGATGGACAAGAGCGCAATGCGCCCAAGCGTTCTTCGAGCTTTAGCAGCTCACTGCGGTTCAAGAAGTCCAGAGCGCTCAGGGCGCGTAGTTGGGTCCAATGTGGATCACTGGTTAACCGTTTCTTGTCCATATCCCGAGTTGAATCGAGACGCGCCTCCTTATGAAGCTCCAGATAACGCCTGACATAATTATCTTGCAGGTTTGTCAATCCGCCTTTCAGGCGCGCCTGTAAACCTGACTGACTACGCTGCTTCGGATCGCTCAGCCATGTTATCTGTTCCTGGCGTACCTGCTCAGCGCTCGATTGCCAGGGATCTTGAGCCTTCAAGGTAATCTCAGCCTGGTAAATATAATCCATATTTCCTGACAGGTTGTTCAACAACTCTAGTAGCCTATTTGTTTCTTGAACAGTCTGGCGTGTGCGCAAAGCGTGACGAATCTCACCCTGACCATAAGTGAAATTGCGTAGCTTTCCAGGCGTGTTGAGCGGCTGGATCCGGTTGAGGAAATCTTTGTATTCCTTCAACTCATTCCGTAGCGCCTGTAGTTCTATGCCACTCATCAAAGGCTCGCGCCAGTAACGTGGGCCTTCACGCAAGCTGTCTTCCAGGATCACAACCCGATTCAGTTCCTGTTCAACAACATGGCTAAGCTGGGAGACCGCCAATCCATGACTCCTGGGGTCGCTCAGTAAAGTTTCATCCAAATCCAACCCGGCGAACAAAACCCGCAAGCTTTGCTCGGGTATAGGTTTAGGCCGCCCTACTGATGTAAAACGCAACAAACCATTCAATCCCAGGTGCAAAGCCTCATCCAGATTTGATGAATCAATCCCCGATCCAGGCACATGCAGCATGATCTCACTTTGCTTCACTAATGCGAGCAGTACGACAACAAACCACTCAGGTTCTAAGCCAAAGCGTATATCTTTTTCTGCGTTAGTTGCGCCAGTGATCAGCTCTCCCCGGTTGAGCACCTTGCCTTCTGGAAGAGTATATAGCTTGTCTACCACATGCTGAGCATAACGGCTGCCATCTGTTGAATAGACCAACTTGCCGTTCTCCATGTGCGCCAACTCGAGACCTTCCAATACGGTTTGCGCCGGGCGGGTAGCCGAATTTCCAACGATAGCTCGCAATGCCGCTTCAACTACCTGAGGTAGAGTCTCAAATGTAAACTCCATCCCTCTGAAGGATGGATATTCTTTGTATACATCTTCAAATTGAGTGCTTAAACAAGCGGCAGCTAACCGGAAAATCTGGTCCCGCAAGCTGAGATCGCGGATACTGAGCCGGTATTGTGCCAACGCCTCGGGGATCCGCATCTCTTTACCCCGGTAACGCATTGAAACGACCCTCGTTAGATTTTCGCGCAACCAATTGTTCATCATCAGACGAAGTTGGTCGGCTTTCCGTTCGTACTGCTCCTTGTTACTGCCTGAGGAAATCGAGCTCATCTCTTTCGAGCCTGCATAGCGAAGCAGATAACCTTTGAAATCATCATCAATTAAAGAAAGCCAGAAATAAACCTCATCGGGCTTGTCATCTAACTTGGACTGATCTTGGGAAAACGGAGCAAGGAAGTGCAAGTAGAAATCCCGCTCGGGCTGGGCCGTGGATCGTTCGTTTGGTGCTCCCAAGAACACATAGCCGCGACGGGTCATGCCTCGGCCAGGCCAGGGCAGATCGCGCTGCCAAATACGAAAGCCTGGCACGTATGTGCTTTCTTTCAGCTCCAGGCCATGAGCCAGCAGGTCAAAGAAATACCTATCGAGCTGATCAGCTTCAAGCAGCGCTGCTCGCTGTTCAATCAGCGCGTCGAAATCAATATCTTTCTTGAGATCCAAATAATATTGATCGTTCTCGGGATTGTGTGAGATGAACTGGCCATTCACGGTGCGCGATATCTCGCGCAGCACCGACTCAACGCTGGTGAGCAAAAAGCCAGCATCTCTTTCTGGAATAGGTAGGTATAAGCACAATTGGTCGCGCAGTTCGGCAGGAGTGAGTCCCACCGGTGCATATAAATCTGTCAATGTTAGCCGGTGAACCGCCAGGGCGGCGATCACACGCAGCGCTGCGGGACGATAATCACGTAAACCTGGAGCACTCTTTATCCGATCTTGTAAAACTCGAGCTTTATCTTGCACTTCCTTGATCTCGGGTACTGAGCGATAAGATGGGTCGTCATTCAAAATCCCCCAATATTCATCAAAAGACAAAAAGCCTGTTTGGTCGGCAGGAACTGTTAATTGGAGCTTGTTTTCCATCTGGCGGCTGAGTGCTTTGAGTAGATCACGCTTTTCAACCACCGTTACTTGTTCGAAAACCTCGATGTAGGTTGGATGTATGGGAAACATATCCACATACTCGTCCAGGTGCTCGGCCATTGCCTCATAGAGAACCGTAAATTTCTCGAGATGCTTGCGCACGAGCTGTTTTTGGTGATCGCTTTTCGCTAATAACCGTCGTGATACAACATAAGCCATATCCTCGCGGACAATCCGGACCTGCTCAAAACGTGCCTTTACTCGCCTGATCGAATCGGCAGCAAACTGGAAGCGTGGGCTATCAAAGAGCGATTCCTGGATCCCGGCCATAAAGCGAAATGGGGTCAGCTCACAAGTTTCGCCTAACTCCCGCAAGAAATTCAAATCGAGCGCCAACTCCTGATCCTTGCGCCCACGCAGGTAATCCAGCAACTCATCCATCGCTACCAACAGGCCGTAATCAGGATAAACTTGTTGGAATGCAGTCATCATCTCGATCAACAAGTCTTTATTGTTGGCTGCTTTATCCATTGAGGGAAAGTGGTAGGTCACCCCCATTTCTTTCAGCCGCTTTTCCAAGTCTTCCAGCACAATGTCGCGCAGATTCTTCGATGTAGCCCCTGTTTCTTGTCTTATAACCTTGAATTTACCAGCAAAAGGTGCCAAGCCTTCTACCACCGTAGGGTGCGTTACTTTGCTGACAAGATCAGCGTGTTCGGCAATTGCGGTAACCAGCGCCATCAGGTGTGATTTACCCGTACCGTAGTTGCCTACGATGAACAGCCCATCACCGGATCGTTTCTGGTCGAAACGTAAGCTCGGCAGGATCCGATGTAGAATCACATCCATCATTCGATCCGAGATCACGTAGGTGGAGACCAATTGCTCGGCCCGAGCACGTTGATCTGCCTGGCGCAATTGGATGATGTCGACGACAGGTTCAAATTGGATAAGGTCGCAATATTTCATCGATAGCTCCGGTTAGCCTTTACAGGCAGCTTCAATTCTTTGTTTTAAATCGATTGGTAGGTTTTCATCCATATAAAGGACTAGATAAGTTCTTGCACGCGAACAACCAACATACATCACAACTTCGGGCTGATGGTAAATCGTCTCATCCACTTCCACAATAATCACTACTCGACGTTCCAGGCCTTTGAACGCGTGGATGCTGGATACCTGGATGCCATTTGATCTTTTCCCCACACCTTCCGTCAGCATGAAGTTGCCTAATTGCGTGCCAACCTTGAATTGCGTCCGATCCTGCGATCGAGGAGTCAGGATAACGATATCTCGGGCAGAAATGTGCTCATCAACAATCATTCGGTGTAATTTACTCTGTACCTGGCTTTTCAATTGATTGGCTTCCCGATAGTAGAATCTCTCAGGTACATTGCCTTTAGGAGCGCGGCAGATAATTTCATCGGGCTGGCTGTGGAAGCGAGTGACAAGTTTGTGAATGGCCATGGTGTTCCGACAGTTTTCGGGAAGCGGAAAAGGCTCTTCGTCCACAATATCTTTCAACACCGATGTGCCGCCATAGAGATTCTGATTGTCGTCGTAGAAAACGTAAAAGATGCCATCCGGCTCAACCAGAGCGCTAAGGCCAATCCAATATGTTTCCTTGAAGTCTTGCCCTTCATCCACAACGATGGCATCAAATTGAGGCCCTAACTCTTCTGCAGCGTTGAACAGCTCTTCTGGCAAAACTACATCGTAGTATTCTTTGTCATCGGTGATCCGACGAAGAGAGAACCCTACCTTCTTTGTCAATTCCTTAGCAAGCGCGTGAAAATTCAAGATGGTTATTGAATCTGGCAAACGGTTGCGTAATTCTTCAGCTAATGCGGCATTGAAGCAAGTCAGTAGAACATTAAAACCTTGTTCAGCCAATCGTCGGGCTTTTTCGACTGCTAGCATGGTCTTTCCCGATCCAGCACACCCTGCAATTGTGGCTCTGCGACGGGTGCGCAATAACGTAAGAACTAACATTTGTTGCTCGGTGAGTTGAACCAGCTTCTCATCGTCTTGTTCCAATTCCACACCCAAGGGCGTCCGAATTGCAAATGAACGTGCCAGCAAGTCTCGGATCATCAGTATACGATCTTTGCCCACCGGCGCACGGTATTCTGAGCTGGCATAGTATTCGAAAACGCGCTGGATTGCTTTTTGAATTTTTTCACCAATATCATCACAATCCAGTACAATTTCACGGGGCAGATCCAGTTTTAGGGATCGTTCACTAACGACAACATGAGGAAATGCTACTGCATGACCAGTGGTTAGAAATCGCTGCTTTTCCCACCCTGGCAATTCATTCAACTTATCAATCAAGGTATACCGGCTTCGCCGAGCCTGTTCAATGGGATCCTTTATCTCCCAGCGTTGCCCTTCCCGATCCACTGAGTACCACTGCCAATTTGTACTATCGTATTCAATCCGCCCGCCTTTTACTTCGAGTACCAATAAGCCTAAATCCGGATGCACAATAACGAAATCAGCCTCACCATCTTTTGTGGTCCCGCCTTGGCGGGACTGCCAGGCTACGCTGTAAAAGACCATAAATTCATTATCCATGCTCGCCAACGCGTTATAAACCTTAACTTCAGATTGACGCTTTGGGTCGTTGAGAATAGATTGAGGAAGATGTTCAGGGAAGATTTTTGACATATATCATCACAGGATAGACCAACTTACTATAGGAAACACAAATTCGGCGGAGTTGTTTTTTTATCACTGAACGATATCGTTTTCAGTGTCACATTATAAGACCTGATCACCTGGCAGGATGCACCAGTCCGTATTTCGCTGAAAGAATGTACCACTCATCCGTGATCTGGCTGGCATAACGGGCAGCCTTGATGAACCAATCGGAAGTGTACAAGTCGCGCGCCGGGGAGGGGGCAGTACGCTTTTCGCTGACGCAGGAAACGAGAACGATCTTCTTGGGCATGTTCTATGCTTCCCCCTTCAATCGCTCAATCAAAGCATTCACGCGCTCGAAGGCATCCCGCTGCAGCCGGGCGCGCTCGTCCGGATCATCGCTATCGCTGAAGTCAGCCACGTGCTTGGGGCCAACATGTTCGGGCGAGGCGAACTTCTCAGCGATCTTGGCTAAAGCTTCCTGCACCAGGCGGTTTTCCAGGTGCGGTTGAAATTCGTCCGCCAGTTTATTGATCCCGCCCGGATAGTAACGGATGCAGTAGTAAATGTCCCAGGCGTCTTTCTCCATTAGCCGGCCGGCCAGCGCCATGGCCTTCATCACCAGGAAAGGCACGATCGAGGCTACTCGCACCGTGGTCGTATCCTTGCCGCCGCCAGGCAGCATACCGCTCAGGGTTACTTCGGTGGCCAGGCTGACGGCCAGGTCACAGCCGCGCGCTTTGCGGGGGCGCATATCCTGCACCTTTTGAGTGCGGTGGCCGCGGGCCGTGCCAGAATACTCCCCGGCCAGGAAATCCACCTCCACTTCAAATGTCTGCTCGCCCAGTTGCACCGTGCGGAAGAAGATAAATGGCTGTTCGCTCGGCTGGTAGCCGCGCGCCAGCAGAAGCTGCAAGATCGTTTTGTAACCAACTTCCTTTAGCTTGCGATGATCCAGCGCAATATCCACGTCAATACTGCCGACATGCTGGTGCGGCGACTGGCTGATCAGCAGCTCGGGTACCCAACCGCCCACGATAACCACCGCATCCTGGTACTCGCCCAGCAGGCGCGCGAGTTCCAATAACACACTGTGCGCCGCTTCTACAGCATCCGCGGAATAGTCGCTTCGTTTGGCTACCATGTTGCCTCCAATTTTTGGCGAATTGCCTCCGCAGCTTCCTGGCCGCGGGCGCGCGAACCGATCACATCCAGATAAACCTGCACCGGCGAGGCGGTTATGATCCCACCAACCGCTGATGCGGCATAAAATACGCCTTCATCATACGGGGTCAGCAGGATGACATTCGCGCCGCTGGGAACCGGTTTTAGGTTTGCTTCGGTCGCCACCACAGATAGATCCCCCTGAACATAGGCCATGACCCGGTTGTAGCGCACCATGGGCGCGATGCGAATGGCGGCTGAAAAGCTGGTTAATGCATACGGCACGCCCAACCGTTCGCAAGCATCAGCCAGGCCGGCCTCAGTCGGCGAGATTTCGGAGAGTGAATAAAACTCGTGGGTCTGGTTGCGCCGGTAATTATATGCTTTGACCCAATCATCCAGCAGATCGCCGGGCCGGCTCAGAACCATACCATTGTCGTTTACGCCCAGCCATTCACGGTCGGCAAGCAGCTTCTTGACGTTGGCCACCTGGCCCAGGCTGACATCCACGGCCTGGGCTAACTCGGCGATCTTCCAGGCACGCCGCGGCTCCGTAAGCATGGCACGCAAGATGCGCTCGGCTTTGGGGGAGTACAGTGAACGCAGGTCCCGCTTTTGCACTTTGGGGTTGGGGGCGCCGGCCTGGCGGATGTAAATCGTCTCGAAAGATATCAGGCAGTTCCCGGCCAGATCCAGGTAACCCATCCCGGCGTCTTCGCAGATTTTCCCGGCAGCGGGGGAGATATAAGGGGCGATGAAGATGCCGTAAGCATCTGATTTTCCGGCCAGGCGATCTCTCAGTTCATAAACCGCCAGGCGAGCCAAGCGCGGTTGGCCGTTGTTTTTGACCTGCGCCAGCAGCAAGCGCGGTTGTTCCCGGATGCGCACATCGGCCTGGATATCTGCCCCTGAGCTTTCAATCCGGTCAATCTGCAAGAAGGGGATATGTTCCAGGCTTTCTCGCAACGCATTTACCGCAGCTTGTTCTAAGGGTTGATCTTTCATCTGCCTTCTCTTTTCAGCGTTTGCTGAAAATAATTATAACAGTGAAACACAATCTTATCCATCTCATTATACGCCAACCTTTTTCCCCCTTATTGGCCCACTGGCGGCCGGAAAAACGCGCTTTACCCCCGAATCTTTGATTACAAGAATACTTGTTTTACATCTGGTTGTACGACAGGGTAAAATTAGGGCTGAAAGGATGATTCAGGAGCCGTAGAGGCTGTGGAAAAGTGGACAGCTTGCACCTGCCCACTTTTCCACAGCCTTTTGGATTAAAAAGGTGAGGAAAGGGCGCGTCGCATGCTCCGGGAGACGACTCGGCAGAAGGAGGATATGGCTCAACCGGGGAGGATTGCCATTATCCTCCTTTTAGGTCGGAATTAGTTTGAGAGATGAAAACAAATTGCGCGTCATGCTAATAGCCAACGCAGCCGTCAAGCCCAGGCCAAATAACATCAGACCAGGTTGATTGCCGACGAGACATAGCGTGGCGATGATTTGCAACGCCAGGTAAATACGTAATAGTGATAAATCGATACGAATTTTCGATAACAGTATGGCTGGAACAGCCAACAGAGTGACTGCCCCCAGGCTATTGAGTGCCAGGATCAGCAGTGGATCGAGGTCATTTATGTAAAGGCCAAGGATTGTAAAAGCGATGGCAGCCAAGAAGGTCATTCCCGCCAGGCGTAGAAAACGATTTAGCGGTCCTGTACCCAGGTAGAACAACACATTGATGGCTGCTGATCCGCCCAATGCAATCGGCATCGATGATGGACGAGTCGGGAATATGATCAGCAGGGCAGAGGCCAGGAATAAGATACGCATACCCCAATGGATGGCACCGGGAAGGTGCGGCCGGCGAGTGCGGATAAATGCCGGCAGCAACCGATTGAGCAGCTCCTGGCGCTGCTGCTGGCGAAGGAGCATTCGACCTTGCTCCAACGCTTTTTGTTTTTGCTGGGGGGTGAGATTGGTAAAACGATCGATTAGTTCGCGGTCTTCAGAGTTCATTGATTATTTCTTTGCAGTTACCAAGATCTTCCAGGGCCCGGTGGCACGTACTATAATCAGAAAAGTACCATCGTCGAGGATCTTTGTACCAGTGTAGGGCGCAATTTCATTCACCAGCAGACTATATGTACTACGGGAAACTCCATGAATGATAAGATTTTTCTTCGCCTGGCTGGCGTCTATCTCCAACAGGTCAGCCTTTTCTTTGCCTGCTAAAATTACCAAATCATCTCCGACGCCCTCAAAACTCCCTGGAATAACCAATGACTGCATGTATTCCAAAGAAAGCGGCATTACCTCGATTGTCCACGATCCAGAAGATTTCACTTCAAAGCGGACAGTTTCGTCGTCGTCGAGAATGTCGGTCAGCAGTTTTCCGTCATACGCCCCGATGGTATTCACTAGCAGATCGATCTGCTTGCCATCGGCGCCATAATTCTGTACGATGAAATTTCTCGACCCGGTGTAAGTGATATGCAAGATGATGGGATCGCTATTGAACTTCTCGAGATCCACCACCTTATCTCCATTACCACTTAGTACGATTGGCGTTGGCGCAATCGTAGGCTGGAGTGTTTTCGTTGGGGTGCTTGTTTTCGTGGGCAGCTTTGTACTTGTGGGCATCGGCGTGCGGGTTGGCTCTGGCGTATCTGTTGGCAGAGGCGTACTCGTATCCGATGGCACAGGTGTATTCGACGGTAGTGCGGTGTTACTTGGCACGGCGTTCTGCGTTTGAACAATGGCGGTCTGGATGGCGTTCTCGGACGGTCCCTGAGCACAACTGGGCAATAACAAAGCGAGGATGATTGCCAGACTGGCAATTATTACCAATTGCTTTGCTTTTTGCATTTTATTTTCCTCCCCAAATCTACGGCATCAGTTTATGTTGTTTCCGGCAGAGGCCCAGTGCCGGGTTTTCGCCTTTTGTTTCGTTCTGCTTCTTCCTGTTTCTGCTGATACTCGATATCGATCAGCATTTGCCGGCGATATTTCTCTCGGTTCTCAGGGGTGAGCTGAGCAAGGATGTCGCGGAATTCCTCCAAAGCTATTTCATCTTGGGGGATTGGGGATGTAGGAATGCCAGCTGCTTGATATACCAATTCAACCGAAAGGCTCAACGCATTTGCAATTCTTGCCAGGGTTACTGGATCAGGTTTAGAACGTTTGCGATTAATGTAATCGCTAACAGTTTGTTTACTGACCCCTGATCGCCGGGCAAGATCTGCTTGAGACAAATTGAGCTGGCTCATAGCCCGCAATATTATGTCTGATAGGTCGTATTGATCATCCATATCTGCGGACAAGTATCATACAAAACACGTACGAACTGATGGACAAATCGTCCGAACTCTATTGACAATCTATAGATATTATGTATAATATGATTGTCCGAGGTTACGGATGACAGTCCGTATAGTAGAACTGCAAAAAGGAGGCCCAATGCCTGATAACGAACTGACGACCGTTCAAATCGATACCGAGACTCGTGAAAAGCTTCGTGAGTTGTCGGCAGCGAATGAACGCAGCATGGCGGCACAGATCCGCTGGATGGTTCAGCGAGACTATGCCCAGTGTAAGCTGCAAATTCCGCTGCCCATGCCGACCGAAAGCGCACCGGTGCAATCATGAACGAGAGCGAAACCCACACCATCGTGCTGGACGGCCATGAGCTGACCCAAGAAGAGTATGCTCGCTTCAAGGAAAAGATCAGGATCCTTGCCCAGCTGCTGGCAAGAGTAACACTTCCCCCAAAAAACCAAACAGTTTCTATGGAAACGGAACAGCCAGCCCAGGAGGCAGCCAGAGTATGAATGCTTGGTGCATCCTGGGCATTGTTTTGCCTGTGTTGTTTATTGCTCTGCTGGGTTACTCTGCCTGCATCTTGAGCAGCCAGATCAGCCAGCAAGAAGAGCATCGAAAATAAAAGTTCACCCGCCTGGCGAGTGTGGCAACCTCCAGACGGGTGAAGAAAGAAAGGATACATGAGTATAACACGCATTTCAAGAATTTCATTCGTTTTTCTCACGATCTTAAGCTTGATCATGATCGTATTTTTCAAACTGCCGGGATGGAGCGGGCTGGCGTTGGTGTGCCTGATCTTCATTGCAGCGCTATTCCAAAATGAGGTGATGAAATGACAGCAAAAATGATGGGATTGGTAGAACTGCCCGAGCGGGCGCTGAGCAAATCGAAAGCAGCGTTTTGCCGGGAGGTGATCCATTCGCTCGTTCCGGGAAAGGCAATGCTGGTGGAATTCTCCGATTTCGCCGAGCTGATGAAATACCGTTCGATGTTCACCGGCGTGATCAGCGACAAAAAATTCGATACCTATGGAACGGTCATCTCGACCCAAAAAGCAGACGACAACCACCTGATGGTATGGCTGCGGGAGAAACCGGAAAATGGACGATAAGCGCTTGGTTTTAATCTTGAAGACTGGCCCCGCTTTCGACGCGGAAGAGATCCAGGCAGCGCACAAAGCGCTGGACGAAGCTGGAACGCCCCGTATGGAGGACGAGAGAACATTGACGCTGTCCGAGCGTATCCGGCGAATGTCGGTGATGCATGAGGCGTTGATCCTGACGATCTTGAAAGGCAGGGTGACTTATGGGCGATGAAACAACTCGAAAGGGCTGGCGGCGAAACTGGCGGTCGGTGATGAGCGATGAAGAGTTTGCATCAATGATACGCCGGTTGCAAGACTGCCCACGTGGACGGCACACCCCCGACGAAAACGGCAAGTGCCTGGATTGCAGAGAAGACCTGGTGGGGGACGGGCTCGCTCTATCATCACATGTCATTGTAGCAAAAATTGTTTCCAAAGACACGATCGGGGAGAAACCGGCATGATATCGGGCTGCGATCCGGCGGGAATATTGGCTATGTACCTGGCCCTGTTCATCTTTGGCATTGGTTTCAATGCCCTGGTGGGCTGGTCGGAAGCCAGGGGATACACGGCATTCTTTGTGGCGCAGGGGTGGGCGTGACGCTGGCTGCCACAGCGATGATCAGCCTGGTATATGCGCTGCTCACCCTGGACGCTTTTACAGCCAGCGGGCTGCCGATGATCATTGGAAGCATGACCCGGCACATGGTTGAACGCGAACGGGAACTGCAAGCGCTGCGGGAGACGGACGATGACGCCGCGTAAAAAGTGGCCGCACGTGGCCGACTGGGCCCGGATGGACGCGATCAGTAAGGCGCGCGAGATCCGGCGGGTGGCCGGGGAGATCCACGACACGAGCATGGATGTGGTGACCGTGCGAAAGGCAGGCCGGATCATGGAGATGACCCGAGAAATTGAAGCGAAGTTATTAGAAGTTGGATCAGAAAGGAAGGATGAATGAATACGGAAACACATATGATCGTGAAAGACATCCGCACCACGATCGAAGCGGTGGATGGCGTGAGCTTTACCCCATTGAGTGGACAGATAGTTAAGGGGGATTTTGATCTATGGCC